>PYJC01000007.1 GCA_003635255.1 Candidatus Poribacteria bacterium
GATATAACCACGTGGGAACTTCCTGAAGGCGCGATTACGCGTTTAGGACAAGGTGAAATAATGGGAAATATTGCCCCTTCACCAGACGGTAAGTATCTCGCCGTTGGCAGTTGTGCCGGAGTCTGGTGGTACGATGTGTCCACCATGACCCCTATCGCGCTATGGGACACAGCGCGTGGGTACATCTCTGCTGTCTCCTTTTCGCCAAATGGTAAGTGGCTTGCTACTGGTGATGGGGACGGTCTCGTCAAGGTATGGGATGTGAAGCGCGGTATCTGCACTTCCGAAATGGAGCGAGATGAAGCGGAAAAACCTTATCATATAGTCTCCCGCCTCGTCTTTTCGCCCGATAGCCAACGACTTGCCGTGTCTAGTGCCCGTGATTATATCTTATACGTCCATCATCTAGGAACTGGTGAACAACTCGCAAAATTCCACGATGATCCGAAAAAATCCAGATGGTGGGGCGGTACGCCACGCCCTATCGCTTTTTCTGCGGATGGCAGTCTATTGGCATGCACAATGCCGGACGAAAGCTTGAGGGTGCATACGGACAATAGCGGCTATATTCGTCTTCCTAAGGATGCTACCGAATTTATCGCCATTTGGAATGTAGAGACGGGTGAACAGCTTGCCTGCCTCACAGATACCGAACGTTTTGTGGATAGTTTGTGTTTTTCGCCGTGTAAGCGTTTCCTTGCTTCAGGGGTTCGAGATGGGACAGTCCGGGTTTGGTCAACCGCGAATTGGGAGTTGCTTCACACCTATCGGGATTACGGAACAGAACGGAAGAAGGTATTCTATTCTCCAGAGGGTATGCTGTACGCTTTAGAAATGTCTGATGATGCCTTCATCGTGTGGGACGTGGCAGGCGGTGAAAAGTGCAACCGCTTCCTTGAAGCGCATAGTTCTCTCCATGATACTCACGTTCCCAAGGGCACCCCGTTCGTTTTAGATGTCTACACGTCCCGTGAATTTAAAAAATGGACAGTGGGTGATTCTCAACCGCGCTCGTTTCCTCATTTACATACGGGTGTTCCTTCTTCGCTTATTTTTGGGTTAGATGGGAAAACGCTCACAGGCGGATATTGGAGCGAGACAGAGAAGGTGATCTTATGGGATATTACCCAACCATCTTCGCAGCCATCTTGTTTCAATTTACCCGGAAGCGACTACGCTGTGTCTGTGTCGCCACAGGGAAAAATCTATGCAACGGGTCGTGATGACACCATTGCAAAAGTGTGGGACATCGGAAACAACGAGACACCCGTCGCGACTTTCACACTTCCCGACGAAAAAAGCCCGCTTGCCGAACAAGAGCGACAGGTATCAACGGCAGCGTTCGCGCCTACAAGCAACCTGTTGGCATGCGGAGATAGTGAAGGCGCACTGTATGTGTGGGATGTCCAGCAGCAGAAGGTCCGACACACGCTCAAAGCGCACCAAGATTGGGTTTCTTCAATTACGTTTAGTCCAGACGAAAAGTTGTTTGTGAGTATCACGCACTACGGTCCCGTATCCCGGTTGTGGAATGTTGAAAATGGTGAACCAATTGAAGCATTTCCAGAAAGAAATTATGCGTTTGCGTTTTCACCTTGTAGCCCCTTAATTGCGCTCGGTAAAGGAAAGGAGATTCTCCTATGGGATATCGAGCGTTATGAAACTGTCATGAGTATCCCTCAGCCAAAGGACAGTTGGAGTCCATTTGCGTTAGCATTTTCACCATGTGGTCGCTATTTGGCTTCCGGGGCGTGGTGGCTACGCGGCTTTGGTATTAAGAAGTGTCCGGTGCTGTTGTGGGATGTTGAGAGTGGCGAAAACATTGCCACCTTCCGGGGTCACCCTACCGATATCCAGTGTCTCGCTTTCTCTCCTGATGGCACGATTTTAGCGAGTGGAGGCTATGGTGGCACCATCATGCTTTGGGATGTGAAACCCTATACAAATGGTTAGAAACGTAAGGTGCGTATGTACAAATTTCCAAACCAAAACCAACTATTTTCAAACACAATCAAGGAGTGAATATGAAACAAAACAGAAGACCGGCACCCTTCAATGTCGTGCCGAGTGACACCGGAGGAATTACATGGGCATTACCAGAGGGCGCGATCGCCCGATTAGGGAAAGGTAATTTTCGTGAGGTGAAACCATCTCCAAATGGTACATATTTTGCCGTTGCAACCGGTATCGGACTCTGGTGGTATGAAATGTCATCAAAGTCGCCTATCGCGCTGTGGGAAACAGAACGCGGAATGATCTCCGCTGTCGATTTCTCGCAGGATGGTGAGTGGATCGCTATCGCTAATTATGATGGTGTTATTAAGGTGATGGATATTCAGAGCGCTGAATGCCTGGCGCAGATGAAACGGACAGAAGAACACAATGTTTATTGGCACATTGACTTTTCCCCGGATGGTAAATGGATCGCCACCGCGAATTTTAGCGGCATCGTTGAGGTGTTAGATGTCCATCGCGGTGTGTGCATTGCCGAGATGGATCGAGGGGAACGCGAAGTTAAATCCGCTGATATTTCCCAACTCGGATTTTCACCTGATGGACAATACATCGCCGCTATTGGAAATAACCCCAAAGTCTATTCAGTCCGCGACGATCAAGTTGTCAACCCTGACACAGAAGGCATGCAAACCCACATTTGGGATCCAGCAACGGGTGTGCCAATTGTCAAATTTGCAGGGAGTAGATTTAGGTTCTCACCAGACAGTCGCCTGCTGGCGGGCGCGACTCCCGATAAATCCTCCAATGATGACGATCGCGTTGACCGATGGATATCAGTGTGGGATATAGCAAATGCAGAACGCATCGCTCACTTCGCATCACATAATGACTGGGTAGATGCTATTACCTTTTCGCCTTGCAGTAATTTCCTCGCATCAAGTAGTAGAGATAAAAGCCTACGCGTGTGGGACGTGGCAAAGGGTGTGCAAAAAGGGGTTTATGAAAACTTTGGAACGTCTCGAACAGTGCCATTCTATTCGGCAGAAGGTGAGTTGTTCGCGATTATAGATGCGCAAGACACCATTGAAGTCTGGAATATGGAACGTAATAAAAAAATAGAGATTCCGGAACTACATCCGAGGAGTATTGATGCCGCATGGTTCAGAGAATTCCCGCAGGGGGCTCTCGCCGACATGCGTACCGATACTACGCCGAACAAAAAGATTGAGACTGGTAACATACATACATTCTCAACACTTCGGGAGCCCGATTGTTTCCCAGATCCTATTCTGTTTTTGCCGGATGGAAAGACACTGGCGATAAGAGGGCATCGGACCGGTATTGTGCTATGGGATGTTGAAAGTAAGCAGGTTCGGGAAACATTATTGAAGGATACACGCATTACCTCTTTTACTGTTTTGCCTTCTGGAAATATGCTGGCTGCCCATAGTCAAGACAACAACATCAAAGTTTGGGATGCCGAGAAACCTGATGCACCGATTGCAGAATTCACTGAAACCGATCCGGTCCGATTGATATGGAATATCGCATTCGCACCGATAGGTGATTTACTTGCAGTTGGAAGTAGGGAAGGCGCAATCCATTTATGGGACTTCATACGTCAGGAAAGGTTGAAACCGCTCACAGGACACACCGATCACACCTGGTCAGTGACCTTCTCACCAGATGGCAAAAGACTGGCAACTGGTTCAAGCGATGACACCAATCGTCTGTGGGATGTTGCATCCGGCGAAGAGATTGCGGAATTCCCTTTAGATAAACCTCGCACACTTATGGAGATAGCATTTTCACCGTGTGGGAACTTGATTGCTGGTGGACTGTTCGGCGAACTCCGCGTGTGGTGTGCAGAAAGCCTAACGACACTTTTGGCAATGCCACAGCCAGAAACCCAGAAACCATATGCCCTGGCATTCTCGCCGTGCGGACGTTACCTTGCATCGGGTACCTGGTGGCAGAAGGGAATGGAAAAGATGGCAATTCGGTTATGGGATGTCGCGAACGGTGAGAATATCGCGACCCTGTGGGGACATCCGACAGACATTCAATCGATCGCATTCTCACCGGATAGCACACTTCTGGCGACTGGTAGTTTCGAGTGCACAACCCTCCTCTGGAATTTGAAACCCTTTATAGGTTCGTAAGATCTACTAACGTGCGTTGAAAATAAGACTATTAAACTGCTGACCGTCTCTCAGAAAAAATATATTGACAGCATTTTCTCCTGCAGTGTATGATATGCAAATATACGCTACCATAGGAGGAAAACAGATTTGGCGGCAGATATTGGACTCATCGGATTAGCAGTGATGGGCGAAAACCTCGCACTGAATATGGAAAGTAAAGGCTTTGAGGTGGCGGTCTTCAACCGTACTGTCTCACGCGTAGACGCTTTCATGGAACGTGCTGCGAAGGACAAAAATATCACTGGCGCGCACTCGATTCCAGAATTCATTGGGAAATTAGATACACCTCGTAAAATTATCTTGATGGTGAAAGCAGGGGAACCGGTTGATGCGTTTATTGAACTATTAGTTCCGCACCTCTCAAAAGGCGACCTGATTATTGACGGCGGGAACTCTAATTTTAACGACACCGTCCGCAGACATGCAGCGTTGGCTGAACAGGATATTCTGTTTATCGGTACGGGCATCTCCGGCGGTGAAGAAGGGGCACTCAAAGGACCGGCGATGATGCCGGGCGGTTCAGCTGAAGCGTACGCGCTCGTGGCACCGATCTTTACGAAAATTGCGGCGCAGGTAGATGGTACGCCGTGCTGCTCCTACATCGGACCGGATGGTGCGGGGCATTACGTCAAGATGGTGCATAACGGCATCGAATACGGCGATATGCAGCTGATATGCGAAGCCTACTCACTGATGAAAAGCGTCCTGGGGATGAACTCGGACGAAATGCACGCGGTCTTTAGCGAATGGAATAGTGGCGAACTGAATTCTTATCTCATTGAAATCACGGCTGACATCTTCACACAGCTCGATAGCAGCGGCACGCCTTTTGTGGATGTTGTGTTGGATCAAGCAGGACAAAAAGGGACTGGTAAATGGACAAGCATCTCCGCGTTGGACCTCGGTATCTCCGCGCCGACAATCGCAGAGGCGGTTTTTGCGCGGTGTATCTCTGCTATTAAGAGCGAACGTGTTTCGGCAGAACAGGTTATTCAAGGCCCTGTCGGTACATTCCAAGGCGACCGAGATGAAGCACTGAAGGCGATTCACGATGCCCTTTACGCCGCGAAAATCTGCTCTTATGCACAAGGTTTCGCGCTAATGCGGGAAGCCAGCGAAGAATTTGGATGGAATTTAGACCTGGGTCAAATCAGTCTCGGTTGGCGTGGTGGGTGCATCATCCGCGCGAAATTCCTGCATCGGATCGCAGAGGCGTTTGAACGCAACCCCGAACTCCCAAATCTACTGCTCGATTCCTATTTCCGAGACGTAATTGAAGCGGCGCAACCGAACTGGCGAAACGTCATCGGCACCGCTACGCAACTCGGTGTCCCGATTCCGGCGTTCAGCTCCGCTTTAGCCTATTTCGATAGCTACCGCAGCGGCAGACTCTCCGCGAATCTCATCCAAGCGATGCGCGACTATTTCGGCGCACACACCTATCATAAACTCGATGCAGACGGGAACACGGTTCTCGGAAAAGACGGTGAACCAACGGTGTTCCATACCGAATGGATGCTCGAAGGTCGCCCGGAAGTCGTTGTGGAATAAAAAGTAGCAGGCACGCTCCGCCGTGCCGTAGCCATTGAGCGTTCTAAAGTAGCAAGCACGCTCCGTCGTGCCGTAGCCCAAGACGGTAAGCGTTTTTTTGAAAGGAAAATACATGACTCAGGGACCACAACAGGCACTTTACGATTTCAAACCGCAGCACGAGTTTTTCGTCGGCATCGACTCAGACGGTTGTGTTTTCAACAGCATGGAGGTCAAACACAACGACTGCTTCAGCGTGAACCTCGTCAAACATTTCGGCTTGGCATCTATCTCACGACAGGTGCATCAGGCATGGGATTTTGTGAATCTCTACTCAAAGACGCGTGGCACGAACCGGTTTAAGGCGATCCTGCTGGTGTGTGACTTCTTACGCGAGATGTCGCTCGTGCAGAAGATGGGTGTCGCAGTGCCAGAGCTCCCCTACCTACGCGAATGGTCGGAAACGGAAACGAAACTCGGCAATCCTGCACTACAAACCGCCATTGACAACGCAACAGGCGATAGGCTCGACGAACTGAATCAAGTGATGGCGTGGAGTCTCGGTGTGAACGAAAGCGTCGCAGAGATTGTCTATAATCTCCCACCCTTTCCCGGTGTACGTGAAACGCTGCAGCAACTTCAAGGCAAAGCGGATGTCATTGTCGTCTCCGCTACGCCGGACGAGGCACTCCAACGCGAATGGGATGAACACGAAATTGATACTTACGTCGCACTGATCGCCGGTCAAGAGATGGGAACAAAAACGGAACATCTCACGATAACAACGAAAGACAGGTATCCCGAAAACCATGTCTTGATGCTCGGTGATTCACCCGGTGATCTGAAAGCCGCAAGAGATGTAGGCGCACTGTTCTTCCCCGTCAATCCGGGTTCTGAGGACACATCGTGGCAACTGTTCCTCGACGAAGCGATGGGAAAATTCTTCAACGGCCAATACGCCGGTGCCTATGAGGACGCGTTGATCGACAAGTTTCAAGAATTGCTACCCGAAACCCCGCCGTGGCAATAAAGAGAAAATGGAAGAATGGAAGCAAGAAGGGAAGGTTGGAAGGCGAACGCTTCCATCCTTCCACCCTTCCATCTTTCCACCCTTCCAATTACCTATGTTACATTATGAAAGGACCTTTAGTGTATGAAGATACTATTACAAGGACGTGTTGAAGGTGAACTCCTCGAGAGATTGGAAAGCATCATTGGTGATGAACACACATACATTGCGCCGAGTTCACGTGAGGAACTTATTGAGGAAGGCAAAGATGCCGATATCTTCTACGGATATTGCAGTGAGGACCTTTTCCCGCACTTTCCGAATATCAAATGGATTCAATCCTCCAGTGCGGGTATGGACCGACACATGTATCCTGCCCTCCGTGAGAGTGATGTTCTGCTGACAAACGCTGCTGGCTTATATGGGACGCATGTTGCTGACCAAGCGTTCGCACTCCTGCTCGGCTTGGCGCGTGGTATCCACGAATCCGTTCGGAATCAGGACAAACACCAATGGGGCGGGGCAAGGACAATGCCAATGATCGAGATTGACGGGTTCAAAATCGGTATCGTCGGCATGGGTGGCATCGGGATGCAGATGGCGAAGCGCGCAAAAGGATTTGATATGTATGTTATCGGTGTCGATGCCTATCGCACCGATAAACCGGATAACGTCGATGAATTGGTGTCGATGGATCAACTCTCAAATGTAATGAGCCAAGTGGATGTCGTAATGATTGCGTGTCCGTTGACGGAAGAGACACGAGGACTCATCAATAAGGACAACCTATCCGTGATGCAGCCGACGGCGTTTTTTATCAACATTGCCCGCGGTCCGATTGTCAATGAGCCGGATCTGATTGAGATTTTGGAAGCCGGTAAAATCGCTGGGGCGGGTTTAGATGTAACTGAGATCGAGCCGCTTTCTGCAGATAGCCCGTTGTGGGATTTTCACAACGTTATCATTTCGCCGCATTCGGCAGGTGGTTCACAGCATCGCGCCCGCCGTATCACCGAGTTCTTCTTAGATAATTTGGAACGGTACCTGAAGGGTGAAGCGTTGAAGAACGTTGTGAATAAGCAACTCGGTTTTTAGCAGAAATATCTATTTTCCAGTGCCTTGATCTTGAGATCGAGGCACTGCTTTTTTACTCATGATTGAATACAAAAGTTATATCGGAGTTGTTGATTTTGATCCAGAAATAGACCTCTTTCATGGAACAGTGATTAATACACAGGACGTAATCACGTTCTACGGTGCCTCTGTATCTGAACTTCGGGAGGAGATGCAGAAGTCACTTGAGGTCTACTTTGAAGTTTGTGAAGAACAAGGAAAGGTGCCAGATAAACCTTTCGTCAGACACACATAGACATAGGAATAATCATGCCAAATCAAAATCAACCTTTAGTGTATTTTTTCGCGAAAAGCAATTTTGGGGACGACCAGCCAGATTTTATAAAAATAGACTATAGTACAGATCTCTTAAATCGACTAACCACTCTCCAGACTGGAAACGAAGCTCCTATACGGGAAATAGGAGTCATCCCTTTTGAAACAGAGGATGAAGCACGTGAAGAAGAAGAACGAATACATTCTCGATTTGGAGCGTTCCGCGCTCGCGGAGAGTGGTTTTATGCTACACCTCGGATAATACAATACATCCAAAATTATGCAGTGCAGCATACCGAATTGCTTACTGAAGACATGCCGACAGAAATGGAAGATTCATCAGAAATTCTATTTGGGGAACAACTTGCTGAGCGACGGAATGCCACTAATATTACTCAAGAGGAATTGGCCACAAGGGTTGGTTGTACCCGTGGGTACATTAGTTTTTTAGAAAATAACAGAGGCACGCCGGGGCAGAGTATATATACGAAATTGGTCGAGTTATTCGGTGAATTTTCCGAATCCATCACTGAAGTAAGACAGATCGAGTTATTCGGTGAATTTTTGGATCCTACTACCGAAACAAAATTTAACAATCTTTTAGCTGTTGAAATGGTGGGTGGACGCTGGATTTCAGAGGATACGGCAATAGACACCTTTATTGAAGTAATTAAGGAATTAGGAATTGAGAAAGTCAAAAAACTTGATTTGCTTGTTAATGGAATACCGCTAATAGCGGATTGTGCCTATGACGGTAAAGCCCAAAGAGAAGTTCAAACAGAGACCCAGACATTTTATGTGGTTTCGGGTACCAATACCATAACGAAGAAAAGAATTTTAGATGACATTGCCAATCGGCTTAATGTCAATATGACCGTTTTTGCTAATCTTCGAGCGTAAAGGTTTAACGTAGGTAGAACACGGAAGGTTATAGGTATAGCATCATTTTGGGTGAGCGATAGTTTTTCGGTTGGAGAAGCACCAATGGACGTTTTAGTTAAAAGATTAGACGCGAAATTACGCGAATGGGAACCGGATATTGTAGCGACGGTCAGGGAACGAATTTCGGAAATCATTGATCTCGCAGACCGAGATGCATTGGATATAATGCGATCGCGTGCTGTAGAACAGGAAGTTTTGGACCTACTCGATGAACCCATACTCCAGTGAGATTTAGCTATATGAGAAGGTTTGGCACACAGGGACCTGTGAACCCTGAACAGCACTACATTGTCGCTCGCACGGAAGAACTTACTGAGTTCATCAAGCGCGTCAAAGAGGGGCGCTACATCGTCACCTTCGCGCCACGGCAGACGGGAAAGACGACTTTCTTTCAACGCGCTGTTGCAACACTCACCGCTGAAGACCTAACCTATTTTCCGATTCAACTGAATTTTGAAATATATGTAGATTGTGACCGTTCCGAATTTTACGAGTCTCTCACCAAACAGATTAGCAAAGAAATTGAACGCGTTTTCCAAAAACGCGGAGAGACACTCGACGCAGCACTAAGGCATTTTCTTGACAATGCCCAGATAACCAATCATTTGTCAATGATGGAATTCTTTGAACAGGTTCAGCATTTCCTGAAGGATGGGGAAAATTGGCAGAAAGTTGTCTTCATTATTGACGAGTTTGATGGCATCCCTACATCTGCCCTGAAGGGTTTTCTGCACGCGTTTCGACATACTTACGTCACTGACACCACGTTTCAATGTCCCCACAGCCTTGGCATTGTCGGTGTCAAAAGTATTGCCCAACTTGACTATGATCGCTCCGTCTCCCCGTTCAATATCCATGACGATTTTGCGTTGCCGAACTTCACGCTTACACAGGTGCAAGAACTGTTCGGGCAATACACTGCCGAGGTCGGACAGGCTTTCGACCCAGAAGTGACTGAAGCCATTCACAAACAGACAGGCGGACAACCCTTCCTTGTTAACCGATTCGCGCAGATACTCACAGAAGAGATGGACATTCCGAAAACTGAAGCACTCACAATGACACATTTTTCAGAGGCACACGAACGACTCTTGGAGGAACGGAACACTAACATTGAACATCTCTTGACCAATATCCGAAAAGACCGTCGTTTTGAGACTATACTCATGCAAATTGTCTCTTATGAGAACAGCGTGCCATTTAATCCTGATAATGACATTATCAATGAACTCGTCACGTATGGGGTCATCACGAAAGGGACTGATAGAAGATGCGAGATTGCCAATCCAATTTATCTACATTGCATTCTACAAGCATTCAAACCAATAGTTAACGGATTGGAACGCGACTACTTCCCCGAAGATACCGATGGATTTCAGTACCTCACCGATACCGGACAGATTCAGATGGAACGACTCTTGGATAACTTCCGGGACTTTATTGCTCGCGCAGGGTTCAGAATCCTACAAGTCCCAGAAACCCCTCAAGAATTCATCGGACAGCACCTGCTATTTGCTTATCTCGACCAGTTCGTTACCAGCGTGAACGCGGCAATGTATATGGAAGTCCCAACCGGACGCGGCAGGATGGATCTGATCATTCTTCACAACAAGAGAAAATATGTCATTGAAACAAAAATATGGCGAAGCGACCGGTCCTATTCCCAAGGAAAGCAGCAACTCGCGACGTATCTATCAACAGAAGGCGTAATGGAGGGTTACTACGTTGTGTTCGATCATAGAGAGGCACCGGATCCGCGAGCAGAGACAGAAGCAATAGACGGATTGACGATTCGGAGCTACGTGATACCTGTGGTGCAAGAGCGGCCTTCAGTAGGAGCACAACGGTAACCAGGTTTTATAGAAAGTAGCATAATGTTTTCAGTTTGGAAGCCCGATGCTTTTATCGTAAACAGAAAGGTAAAATAATGGAACATCAAGTCACACTCAATATTCCCGATGCCGTGTACCGACACGCTCGCCGAATCGCAAAAATGCGGGGGGTCAAATTAGAAAATGTCCTTGTCAGTGTGTTGCGTGCACATTGGTCTCCTGCCAACACTCCTTTGACTGAGACAGAGAAGTTGGCAGCTATTGCACCAAGCATAGAATCAACAGATTGGTGGGATAGCGAAGGCGATAAGGAATGGGATACCCCTAATAGCAGATTACGATTATCCTGATAAAGCCCAAAGAAAAGTTGAGACAGAGACGGGAACATATTGGATAGCGTCTGGGACCGATCGGGGAAAAAGAAAAAGATTTTAGCGGACATTGCCGCTCGGCTTAACATTGATGGGACCGTCTTTGTTAATTTGCGAACATAGAGGTTTACCGTAAGTTCGAGAACACTCGGTTTTTGGCTGGAAAGTTATAAATCGGTATTGTTGCCGTATTTTGGCTGCTGAGTGCTATCGGCGGATGTTATCAGATTTTTATCTCCGTGGCCGATTCCAATACTCAAAAAAACCGACTTGTTAATGTCAAAACTTAGATGGACACAGCAGTTTCAATCCCTGCCCCCCTTAATACCAAGTAATATCAGACTTTTGATCTACAACTGCCTAACTCTAAAGTCGTTACCAATAAGGAGTCCAATCATGTCAAATCAAGAACAAAATTTGGTCTATCTCGTCTATTTTTTAGCGAAAAGTAATTTTAAGGATACCAATCCGGATTTTATCAAAATCGGTTATACAAGCACAGAACTTTCACGGCGTCTAATTTCTATCCAGACCGGAAACGAAGCCGAGATATGGGAAATCGGGGTGCTCCCGTTTGACACGGAAGATGAAGCACGCCGCGAAGAAAACCGGATACATAAACATTTTGGAGGGTCTCGAGCACGTGGAGAGTGGTTTTATGCGACTCCCCGGCTCATCCAATATATAGAGGAGTACACGGTACAATACACTGAACTGTTTATAGAAGATGTGCCGCCGACCTTAGATGAAGAAGTCATAGAACCCGATGTACAGTCTACCAGAGAGGAAGAAGTCATCGCATTTGGAAAATGGCTTAGAGAGTGCCGGAAGAAACGTAATATGACCCAGACAAAAGTAGCTGAGGCCGTAGGTTATTCTCGTGGTGCCATCGCTCTCATTGAACAAGATAGAGGTATACCTGGTCAGAATTTACGTGAGGCTTTGACTGCTTTATTCGGTGATTTTTCGGATTCTACCACAGAAACAATACCTGATAACCCTATATCTGTTACTCTGGGTGGTACTTGGATTTCCGAGAATACCGGAATAGACACATTCATTAAGGTGATTAAGAAAATAGGAATTGAGAAAGTCAAAGAACTCAATTTGCCTGTTAATGGGATACCTTTAATAGCAGATTGCGATTATCCTGATAAAGCCCAAAGAAAAGTTGAGACAGAAGAAGGGACAACATACTGGATAGTGTCTGGAACCGATACTGAAAGAAAGAAAAAGATTTTAGATGATATTGCTGATCGGCTTGAACGTGATATGACCGTGTATGTAAATCTGAAGTCATAAAAGTTTACCGTAAAAAATGTAAATGTAATCTAATTTCCCTATCAAATTTCATGTGAACCATGAAACAGAAGAGAGTCAGTAAGGAAACCTGCGTTATGAAAACGACATATTTGCTTTCCACTGCATTGTTTTTGGCTGTTATTCTGGTTTTGCCAGATGTGTTTGCTCAAGAAGATTACACAAAGTGGAACCTACCTAAAGGTGTGAGCACTCGATTAGGCAAAGGTGTAATAACTGGTGACGTTGTGTATTCCCCAGATGGTAATCAGTTGGCGGTGCCAAGTGGCATTGGGGTATGGATATATGATGTGCATACTGGAAAAGAAATTAAACTGCTTACAAAACATCCAAATTGGATTTCAAGCGTGTGTTTTTCGCCAGATGGCGAGATCCTCGCTGGTGGTAGTGACGGTAACATTGAACTGTGGAACGCACACACAGGACAACACCTAAAAACACTCACAGGTCATACATCTGAAATCAAAAGTATTGCTTTTAGCCCGGATGGTCGCGTACTTGCAAGTGCAAGTGATAGTCCGTTTGCCAAAGACAACACTATTCGTTTATGGAACCCCGACACAGGACAACATCTGAAAACACTGACAGGTCATACAAAGGGGGTTAATAGCGTGTGCTTTTCACCAGACGGTCACATGCTCGTTAGCGGGAGTAAAGACAACACTATTCGCCTATGGAACCCCGACACAGGACAACACCTGAAAACATTTACAGGTCATACAAACTGGGTCAATAGCGTAGTTTTTAGTCCGGATGGACTCTGGATCGCTAGTGGAAGTTGGGACGACACAATTGGGATTTGGAATGTTAACACAGGAGTACGCCTAAAAACTCTTAGTGGTCATACGAGTCGGGTTAACAGTGTGTGTTTTTCCCCAGATGGAACTACTATAGCCAGTGGGAGTTGGGATGGAACCGTAAAATTCTGGTCAACTCTCACAGCAAAAACTGTGGAAACTCTTTATGGACATACTGGTCAGGTTAACAGCGTATGCTTTTCGCCAGATGGGCTAACACTTGCAAGTGCAAGCTCGTTAAAACCACTTGATTATGATAGTACGGTGCGATTGTGGTCTGCAATTTCCGGAGATCTCCTGAAAACTTTTACAGGGCATACAAAGGCTGTTTCAAGTCTTTACTTTTTCCCTGATGGAGACATATTTGCTGGTGGTAGTGAGGATGGTAGTGTGCGATTGTGGTCTGCTAAGGCAGGTCAGCTTCTGAGAATTTTTATAGGACACAAAGAGATCGTTTCAAGTTTGCACTTTTATCCGAATAACCAAACACTTGCGACTGGTAGTGAGGATGGCACTATGCGGTTGTGGTCTATTACCACGGGGCAACTTCTAAAAGATTTCCCAGCAAACACGGATGCCAAAGGGCTGCCTCTGAAAACTCGATCAGGAAATACAGATTGGATTGAAGGGATTATTTTTGATCCCGATGGACGCAAGTTCGCAAGTTTCGGCAGTGAAGATGGTAAGATCCGCTTATGGTCTGCTGTCACAGGAATGCACATAAAAACCCTTCAAGGGCATACATGGAGGGTAGAAAGCGCAGCTTTCTCCTCAAACGGACGTACACTTGCTAGTGGAGGAAGTCTTTTTGACCCAACGGTCCGCTTATGGTCAGTTCCAACGGGGAAACTCCTCAAAACCCTTGAAGGGCACAAAAAAAGGATCTGGAGCGTCGCTTTTTCTCCCGATGGTCGTATTCTCGCAAGTGGAAGTTTAGATACCAAAATTTGTTTGTGGTCAGTTCCAACTGGAGAACTTCTCAATACTCTCATAGGGCATACTTCTGGTATCCTTAGTTTGAGTTTTTCTCCCGATGGTCGTATTCTCGCCAGTGGAAGTTTAGATGGGGCACTTCACTTGTGGGACGTTGCTACAGCGGAAGCCCAAGCAATTCTTACAGCAGATGGGAATAGTTTGCGTTTTTCCCCCGATGGCAGTATACTCGCTACTGGTAATGTTGATGGTACGGTATACCTATGGAATATAGATGAGTTAACCCCATTATCGGTACAAGAAGAATCGATGTCTGCTGAAGATTACTTCATGCGCGCTGGTAATAAAGGTGAAAAGGGCGATTTTAAAGGTGCTGTTGACGACTTAGACAAGGCGATTCACTTAAAGCCGGACATTGCTTCGGCATACTTTCTACGAGGAAATGCCAAAGCTAGATTGGGACAACACGCTGCTGCAATTGAGGATTTCGACATGACACTCCACTTAAAACCAGATTTTTATGGTGCCTACTTTTCTCGAGGAGTTTCAAAGGGGAAACTGAAGCAGCACGCTCCCGCTATCAACGACTTTGACATCTTTATCTCCCAAGAGCCAGATGATGCCAGAGCTTACTACAATCGGGCATGTGCTAAATATTTTTTGAATGATGCCCACGGTGCTAAGAAAGATCTCCAGACTGCATTGAAATTTGTTGAACAAACAGACGATGCAGAACTCAGATCCAGCATTGAGAAGAAACTTCAAAATCTTGAATAACGAAATCATAAGCTTGTGGAGCTTAGTAAACACTATTGGCATTCAAGTCGTAAATTGAGTGAGGCCCATCCTTTATCTGTAAAATTGCATATTCTGCGTAACCAGCGATTAAGATCAAGGTCGTAGACTTTTTTTCAATACATCACTTGATTCAATGCGCACGGCACAGAATTTCAACTCGGGTTGCTTAGATACGGGATCAAAAGCGGGATTCGTCACGTAATTCGCATTGGTCTCGGCGTGGAAGAGGTCGCCCCAATGAAACGGCGTGAAGAGTAAACCACGCCGGATCGCTTCTGTGACGCGCGCCTTCGCATAACACCTTCCACGTCGTCCGACGAGATAGATCCATTCACCGTCTTGAATATCGTTATCTACAGCATCGTCCGGATGGATTTCCACAAAGGGTTCCGGGTCTTTACGTACCAGCTGCGATACCTTGCCCGTCCGGGTGCGGGTATGCCACTGGCTTTCAATCCGTCCCGTCGTCAAACCGAGCGGGAATTCTTCATTTACATTTTCATCGGGTGGCTGATAGACCGACGTTTTGAACTGCGCCTTCCCTGAATCGGTGAAAAACTTCGTCCGAACGTATCGACGCGCCGTGCCGGGATGCCGGGGATGTGGACAGGGCCAACGCAGCGATGTCTTTGCGAGACGGTCATTCGTCATCCCCATCTGATCGCACGGTGTGCCTGCTGTCAACATCCGATATTCGTCCCATATCTCTTCAGCGGTATAGAAATCGAAATTCCGCTTGAACCCCATCGCCCTTGCGACTTGCGTGAATATCCACCAATCCGGTTTCGCTTCACCCGGTGGTGTCAGGAACTGATCGCTTCGGACGACGAGCCGTTCACTGTTTGTCATTGTGCCTTGCTTTTCACCCCACTGTGCTGCCGGGAGCAGTACGTCTGCGTATTCCGTGGTTTCTGTCGGGTAATAGCAGTCCTGAACGATGACCAAATCCGCACGACGGAGTCCTTCTTGTGAAACCTTTGTATCGGGCATACTGACTGCGGGGTTCGTGCAAGCGATCCAGAGTGCGCGAACGTCTCCTTTAGCCGCCGCCTCAAACATCGGCACCGCCGTCAATCCGGGTTTCCTGTCAATGCTACCCGGCGGCACCCGCCACGCACCTTCCAGATAGGCACGGTGCATATCATTGGTAACGACGCGATAACCGGGGAGTTGGTGCGACAGATAGCCGACCTCTCTGCCACCCATCGCATTCGGTTGACCCGTCAACGAAAACGGACCGGCACCCCTTCTACCGACTTCACCTAACTGCAAATGTAGGTTAATGAGGGCAACATTTTTGTCAACGCCGCTCGTACTCTGATTGGTGCCTTGGCAGTAAAAACTGAGCAACCGACTCGGTTTAGAGAGGTATTCAACAATCTCGTCAATACGTGCGGGGTGAATATCACAGGTGGCGAGTAGATTGTCTTCATCCAAGCCTTTCAAATGTTCTTCGTAAGCACTGAAGTTTTCTGTGCTTCTGCGGATGAAACGACCATTAACCCGCCCTATCGCCAGGAGTCGTTTGGCAATGAGTTGGAGGAAGGCAACATCACTCCCAGGCGCGAGTGGCACATGGATATCCGAGAAGTCTGCCGTCTTCGTCCGGCGCGGATCTACGGCAATAATCCGGACACCGGGATCTAATGCCCGTCGTTTCCGAATCATCTGGAAGAGGACAGGGTGGTTCACTGCCATATTCGCACCGATAATCAGAAAGACATCGGCGTGCTGGATATCGTCATAACAGGTAGGCGGTCCGTCTGAACCGAACGCTTGCATGTAACCGACCACCGCAGAAGACATACAGAGCCGGCTATTTGTGTCTACGTTATTCGTGCGGAGAAACCCTTTGAACAATTTGTTAAACACGTAGGAAGTCTCTGTATCCAATTGTCCAGAACCATAAAGCGCGATGGAATCCTTACCGTGCTCCAACTGGATTTCGTGAAGCCGATTTGCTGTGAAAGCGATCGCCTCGTCCCACGAAACCTCGCGCGGCGGCTCACCGCGTCGATCCCGGATCATAGGATACGCGAGTCTACCGTCGTGATTTTGAAATACTTGTTTGAGATGTGCGCCTTTTGGACAGAGCATACCGTAATTCGGAGCGACATCGTCGTCTGCTGAGATTCTCATAATTTTATTATCTTGGACGGTTGCGCGGATGACGCAACCGACCCCACAATAGGGACATACCGCTTTTCCTGTTGTTTTATTTTTCCTTTCGGTTCGGTCAGGTAGATTGGACATTTTTTTTATTTTTCCTTTCGGTTCGGTGAGGTGGGTTAGGTATTTAGCGCGCCTGCCCGTAGAACTGAAGAAATCCGCAGAAACACCCCAAGCAAAACACGCCTCCACTTCGTTACGGGCTACGCGCTTTGTATTACATCCGCTTTCAGCCGTTGTCTCTCTGCGAGTGCTGCATCAAACGCCTTCTTCTCTGCGGCTTGAACTGCAGGGGAGAACCTCACCAATACCGTAGTAACCGATGCGACTGCAACCATTACACCGAGATATAGCAAGCCTTGCTGCATCGTGATACTCTCAGAACGGAACAGGAAACCCGCTGCAACGGCACCCGCATTTCCACCTGCACCGACGATACCAGCGACAGCCCCTAACGCTTTCCTATTGATAAATGGAACGATTCCAAACGTTGCGCCTTCAGACATCTGCACGAAGAGGCTGAAGACAATCATTACGCCAACAGCAAGGATAAGGACCGCCATTTGTGAGAATAGCATCAACATGACCCCTTCACCTAACAGAACAACGAAGAGGAACATGACCCGCCCGCGGAGTCCCATCTTTTTCGCAAAGAAATCGGAGAAAAACCCGCCGAGACTCCGCGCAAATATATTCATTAAACCGAACAATCCAGCGATAAGCCCGGCTGTCCTAACGTCCAACTGGAACTGATCGTGATAGTAGAGCGCGGCGACGTTATTAATAGTTAATTCCACCCCGAAACAGGCGGCATAAATAACGAAAAGTGCCCAGACGCGGTAGTCTTTAATCGCCAGCATCAAAGATTCCATGCCTTTGCCTTCCGAAGGTTCAAGTTCTCCGCGTTCCCGAAGTTCTTTATAGTTTCCATCCGGTGCGTCTTGGGTCAAAAAGTAGTAAGCAAATCCAGTGATAAACAGTGCAACGCCGGGGACGATCATTGCAAGTCGCCATCCGAGGAATTCATTCACACCGAAGCTGAGGACAGCCGTAAAAACGAGCGGCATCACTATCTGCGTAACACCGCCGCCGAGGTTCCCCCACCCCGCTGTTGTCGCATTCGCTGTGCCGACACAGTTTGGCGCGAACATCACCGATGTGTGATATTGTGTGATGACGAACGATGCCCCGATTGCCCCGATTGCCAGTCGGAACAGTAGGAACGTCTCATAATTCTGGGAGAGTCCGATACCCATGACCGGCAGTGAACCGAAGATTAACAACCATGTGTATGCTTTCCGGGAACCGATCTTATCGCAAAGCGGTCCGATTAAGACACGTACCAACACCGTAATCGCGACAGAGGCGATAATTGTATTACCGATTTCTGCTTTTGTTAACATCAGATCTTCGCGCACAATCGCCATAAGTGGTGCAACTCCAAACCAACCGAAAAAGGCGAGGAAGAACGCGAACCATGTGGTATGGAAAGTGCGCATCTGGACGGTTTTTAAGCTAAAGAGGTTTATTCGTGTTGCTTTATTTTTCAGGTCCATGAAGGTCTCCAAATTTTTTAAATTGTTTAGGATTTCGGCGGGATGGATGGAAGACTGGAAGATTGGAAGGAGATGCTTTTTCCAACCTTCCACGCTTCCATTTTTCCACCCTACCTCCGCGAGAGGTAAGGGATGAGTCCTTCAAGGACTTGCGGTAAATCATCGCAAGGTACATTCTCCAATAACTTTGGTGCAACCTTTGGGGTCGCACTGGCATCTCCCTTGAGAAACACATCCACTGCCTCGGTAACGATACCATCAATCTTAACCTTCTTACCGAGCAGTCCGATGTCTGCGGCAGCGTGGTTACCACATCCGTTTGGACAGCCAGACCAGTGTATCGTCAACGGTTTTGTATTGCCGAGTTTCGCTTCCAAATGCCGGATTGCCTCCATCGCGCGTTCTTTCGTTTCAATGAGCGAGAAATGGCAATAGTCGATACCTGTACAACTCACCATACCGCGCATAATTTCGGAAGGATCATAGCGCAATTCCTGTAGGAGTGGTTCGGCGGTTAAGTCGCCGATCTTTGTGTCCGGCACGTTGGTGATGATGAGATTCTGTCCCTGCGTGAGGCGGATGTCGCCGTTCCCATATTCATCTGCGAGTCGGGCGACCTCAAAAAGCTGCGTCGTTGTGATACGTCCGACGGGTACAACAAGTCCGACGTAATTGAGATGTGGTTCTTTCTGTGAGAAAATACCGGTGTGATCAGTCTTTTCCTTCCCGCGCATATCTTTACCAGCGGTCAGGAGCGGTTGTTTTCTATGCCGACGCTTTTCCAATTCTTCGCGGAATTTTTCGACACCCCAATCGGCAATCAGAAAAGCAAGTCGAGATTTATTGCGGGCTGTCCGAGGTCCGTGATCTCGAAAAATCAGCGTAATATCCGCACACAAAACTGAGGCTTCCTCGGGGACGACAAACACATCAAGTGGTTGGGCAAGGGTATAGCCACCGGATCCCATTTTTCCACCGACAGCCACATTAAAACCGTGCTTCTCTTGACCATCAACCTCTTTTACCGCAGGCGTAAGCGCAATGTCCTGTGAGGCGGTATGGGTACAGTTATCGAGGCACCCCGTGATGCCGACATTAAACTTGCGCGGAATATCGGTAAATTCCTTATTACCGACAATGAGGTTCGTGAATTCCCTGCCGACGTGCGAAGCATCAAAGAGTTCATTAGGCGTCAACCCAGCAACAGGACATCCAATCACACCGCGAATGTTATCGAAACCGGTTTGAAGTGAACCTAAGCCGACCTCTTCAAGACGATTCCAGATGTGCTGGACATTCTCAATTGTGAAACCACGGAGCTGTATCTGCTGACGCGTCGTGAGGTCCACAAATCCGGGTCCGTGTGCTTCGCTGATTTCAGCGATGGCACGGAACTGCTCAGCGTTACTAAAACCACTGGACATCCGGAGCCGCATCATAAATGCACCCGGGGTCTGTTTCCGGTAAAAGACACCTACCCATTTAAGTCGATCGCGTTCGTTCGGTGGAATTGATTCCCAGCCGTCCCGAATATAGTTCGGAATATCGTTGATCACCTCAAGCCCGTTTTTCTGTCGCTTGAGGGCTTCCGCAGCGTTTATTTTCGATTTTCTTTTTTTGGCAGCCGCCGTTGGTGCTGAGCGCATCTTTCGGTTTGCCGGAACAGTTTTCTTTTTTAATTCGTTCACCTTTGAACCTCCTTGGCATGGTTGCTGATCGTTAGTCATCAGTTTTCGGTTAATATCCTGCGGCAGTCGCTTTTTGGGTTTCCACTACCCATGGTCTCTGACTGATAACTGACAACTCTCACAGCGAGGCAACCGATAACTCATAAAAAAAGGCATCCATCGGTGAGCCTACAATTATGTAGCAAGTTTCGATACTTACAAATAGCACCGAAAACTCAACCTAATGGACACCTATGTCCTATCCCAGACCACCTTTGGTTGGGATTATTGTTACTATTTATTTTTCCTGCCTATTGGTGAAATATATCGGTCCGTTTTAGGCAGACTAAGCAATTTCAGGGGTGCCTTGCTCGTCCTTGAACGCGCACCTCTGAAGTGGGAAACGGTACCTGTCTATAATTTATTCGTCAACACTTCCGCTGCTGACAGTACATCTTGCGAGATTTCCGCAAGTCGTTTTCTGCGATTCATCGCCATTTTCCGCAAAATTTGATACGCCTGCGCTTCATTACAGCCACGTTGCTGTGCAACAAGTTCCTTCGCGCGTTCAATAATTTTGCGTTCAGCAAGGTTCGTTTTTGTCTTTTCGAGTTCCTGCTGCAATGCTCGGCGTTCATAAAATCGGGCGACAGCTGCTTCAATGATTGTTTTAACTCTGGCGCCGGTAAGTTTCCCGACAGCATACGCCGATACACCCGCACGCGTCGCCGCCTGAATCGTCTCTGGTCGTTCATCACGCGAAAACATGACTGTCGGACACGGATAGTCCGCGTGAAGTGCTGCGACCCAATCGAGTATTGCATGTCCCGGAAAATCGACACCGATCAGTATGATGTCTGGCTTCACACGTGAGACTTGATCCGCTAAACCTTCCTGTAAACGTAGCGGCACAGCGACATTGTATCGATTCGCTTCCAGGATCCGGACTAACGAGGTTGCGCGCGCTGGATTGTTATCGATGATTAAAACGCTTGGCGTTGAGGTGACTGCTCCCATCTTCCACCCTTTCCAAGTTAATTTCGCGTGAATATGCTGAGACAACGAGGAATGTTAACCTTACACAACAGCATAAGCAAGAACCTTGCCAAAAGTCTGAATTACTGGTTTACCTAAGGCGCGTAAGGCTTCCGCAAAATGAAAACCCCGCGAGATACCCACAGGATGTAAATTTTTGCCTATTTTTTTAGCAAAATGTACGCGTCTTTTCCTATTTTTTGGGCAATACGGTTTTATTTTTTGGAAATGTGACGTATCGTGTAGATAGAAACTCGGTTCATCCTTCCGTCCAACTTAATGGGGTAAGTAGACTTCTGATAGGTAAAACCGTTGTCGTTGAGCAGTTTGAAAAACCCTGTGGCGTTCTTTCGATTCGGTTCGGAGAAGAGGGCGGTCCCGTTGGCGGTAAGATAGTCCTGCAGTAGTTTCACAATCGGTTTCCAGTGGTGTTCTTCATAGATAACATCGGCACCAAGGATATAGCGAAATTTGCTGTTAAAGCAGGGCGCATTCCAATCCATCTGGACGAAATCGGCGCTCTCTATAACACTGTTCTGATCCGCGTTGTGGTGTGCGAAGTGGAGTGCATCCTGTTCTACATCCGTGAAAATCACCTTTGCACCCGTCTGGCATGCAACAATTCCCGTCAGCCCAAACCCGCATCCGATTTCTAAGATGTGTGCATCCTTTAGGTCTGTTCCGATATCCTCTACGTAGCGCGCGAGAGCGATAGCAGCTTCCCAGAGGTAGGTCCAGTAAGGAAGATAGAGTCTGCCTTCGCTGTCCTCACGGCTGAGTTGTTCGAGAAACCAGTCTGGCTCTTTCACGATTGTGAGTTGAACCCGACCCGTTTTTAACTTGATGATGGTACTCGTTAGCGGATAGTCTCGCAATTCGGTTTTTATTTCCTTTATGCTACCGCAAAAATGGGGCAAGGCAGAGGACTTTGTCGGGGTGGACTTAATCGTTATTGCTGCTAAAAAGCTTGGCGATTTCGTCTGTCTCAAAAATAGGTAGCGGTTGCTGTGTACCAGTGGCATCTTTCAACCACAATCCATGCTCAGATGGTAAAAACTCTCCGATAATGTCGGCGTTGATACCTGCTTCGCCGAGGGCTTGACAAATTGCGTCGCTTTTTTCAGGTGCTGATGCAATTAACATGGCACCGGACGAAATGACACCGAGCGGGTTAAGCCCAAACATATCACATAATGTCCGTGTTGTGTCGCTATACAATATTGGTGAACCGAGAAGTTTATCCAAGTAGACAACTACGCCTAACTCGGCTGCGATTGCTAACTCATACGTAGCAGTTGTGACACCGCCTTCTGTGACATCGTGCATAGCGTGTACACCACCCGCGGCGACTGTGATCTGCGCGTCCTTCAGAACAGAAATCCCTGGATCCACGAGATAGTTTTTCGCCTGTTCCAAGAATCGGGCATCACACTTTTCACGCAACTGTTCTTCACACTCGCGGGCGATGATTGCGGTGGCTTCGATACCGAGTCCTTTCGTGAGAATCAATGCATCCCCGACACAAGTGTCCGCTGAAGTGAACAGGGCATCTTTATGGGTAATCCCCATCATCTGCCCGATAACAACGGGTTGCGTTACGGCTGGTGTAACTTCAGTATGTCCACCACATAACGCGATGCCGAACTCAGCACACGCCTGCGTGAGTTGTTCCATGATATCGCGAACCATTGCCGGTGTCGTTGCATCTTCGGGTAGCAACAGGGTTACCAGCAACCATTTCGGTACAGCCCCCATCGCTGCAATGTCATTGCTATTGACGCATACCACATACCACCCAATATCTTCAGTTGCAAAGGTAATCGGATCACTGGTTGCAACGAGATAGTTGTCTCCTAACTCGATGACCGCCGCATCTTCACCGAGTTGTGGACCGACAACCACACCTGTGCTGCTATTGGACGTGGGTAACAGTTCTTTTAAAAAATCGTGTTTCAGTTTCCCGACAGGCAAATTTTGGGATAGCATTATCGTTCTTCCGCATTCCACATTTCGGTGCGGGTCATGAATACTGTGGTATCTTTTAACCAGTCTCCGTAACCGATGTTTCCGCTATCGGTGAGATAATCAAGTTTCGCATCAATACACGCGGTAAGTTCAGTATCTTCTCGTGCGAGAACAAACCCGCCATATTCGATCTGATCGTCAAGGGCAGTGATAACAAATCGCCCTCCGGCGACATGAGCAGCATTCTGATTGCCAATTTCGCCTCTGGCGATCCCGTCAATCCTGCCATCGGCGAGGGCTTCAAGTAATTCTGATTCACCCGTTTCATCTCCCAGATAGATAACCTGTGGCAGGTTGTCCGAAGGCGGATAGATATGGTGTCTGCCTACTAAATTCAAAGAGACTTCAGCTGCGGTAATCATATAATCCGATGTTCCATCAGCGATAACAGTGCCTTGCGATGTCTCAATACGTGTTCCATCAGCGAGCACACCATTCGTATCAACAATCCCTGTGAGTTCAAGCAAACGCGCTTCTCCCGTTGTATCCGAAAGCACGCCAACGCGTATATCACGCGTGAGAGAGGCATAGTTAGAGAGGCGTGATGCATCTTCAGCCCTGACTAAAAGCGATTGGCGGAACGTGATATGCCCGGATGTAAAGACAACGCGTGGCGTGCCTGTTGCATCCCGGGTCCGAGTCTCAAGAATCGTGATTCCGCCCGCAATAATATCGTATTCTGGATTGGCGGCTTTGAGCCAGATGCCGGGCCATTCAGCAATACCTCTTCGAGAAAAAGAGAAATTTGTGTCCTCCATAGCTTCAAGTGCTGTCAAAAGATCCGCTTCATAGCCGCGATGTGCATTGAACCCTTCAGAAGTCGGATCATCGTCGGCACTGTAACTCACAGGATCAAAATACGCATAGAAGCCGAGATTCAGAACGCGTTTATCCTCCGGGCAAACTTCGCGCATCGTTGGTTCATCAGGAGAGAGTGCCTTTTGAACTTGCTGGCATCCTGACAATATAGCGGACAGCAGCAATAAAATTAAAAGCGTACAAAAAGTGCCATATCTGGTGAAAGTCGTTTGAAGTCCGTTTCGGTGAGGTGCCATTGGGATCCTCTTATTCTTGTTAAGCTGAGTGGTGTGTCAAAAGGACCAGTTAATGACCGAGGGTACTTGAGTTCTCGGTTTTTAACAGTTGTGCCTGTCTGATTTATAGTAAGACCCGT
The DNA here is from genome assembly GCA_003635255.1 of Candidatus Poribacteria bacterium. Taxonomy (GTDB): domain Bacteria; phylum Poribacteria; class WGA-4E; order WGA-4E; family WGA-3G; genus WGA-3G. The sequence continues at coordinate 24,708 of PYJC01000007.1, forward strand.
AATTGCCTATATACTTACAAAATGGCGAGGATACTATAAGAAATCCGCAGAAATCCGCAGAAATACCGTTTTTGCTGGGGCGTTTCTTCTAAGCAAAGACCCCTATCAAATACCCCAAGCAATACGCAGAAATACCGTTTTTGATAGGGTGTTTCCTGTAAGCAAAAACACCCCCATCAAAAACCCCCTCGCCAGCGGTGGGAGGGTGTTTGTTCCCTGATAAACTGTAAACTTATTTTCGGATTTTACTATAATAATCGGAGTGCTATTTTTCAGATACATTAAAAGCAGTGTTAGATAAAAATCTTATAAGTACGTAAGCCGGACACCGGTCCGATGATTGCCCAGATGCTGCCGATGACGTAATCGCCTAAGATTAATCCCAAAAACAATGGTGCGACCTTACGATGCAGCCGTAAACCGCCGTGTCGTAGAATCATTAACTTTAGGAACCATGCCACGAAGAAAGCGAACCAGAAGTAATCCATCGCAAAACTGATTGCGAGCGCGTAACCCGCTGGATGAAAGGGCCACCACAAGAAATGCATCCGCATATACATCATCACAAACGTCAACAGTGCACCGATCCCCATGAAACCGATACCGATCACGTTCGGTTCCGTGGGGTTATGGAGCCATCGCTGAAGTCGACCAAACGACTCTCTGCCGACCCACCCTTTGAAGCCGCCTGCTTTCGCAACTGCACCGTTTCGGAAAGTGACATCCAGATTCGCCCAAAAGGTTGCCACAATGCCGATGACAATCGCGATTAGCATCGCCACCCACAAACGTCGGTTGCCCATCCCTGTTGATTCTGCGAGTTTGAACGCCTCAATCTGATTCGGCATCGGGTGGTTTCGGTAGCCGCGGTTGAACCAGTAGAAAAGCGACATAATTGTGAGGCTGCTTGTGTCAAACCGCCGCGTGCCACCGACCGTTGCGAGCATGTCGTGCGGATTGACGTAGTAGATTTCGTGCGGTGTGCCGAGTTCCGCCCTGACACGCGTGATCGCGAAGGAGAGCAAGAAATAGATTCCAAAGAAGATCCCTGCAACCCATAACGTCATTCCTGCGATAGAGGAGAAGACTCCCAGGGCGACGAGCGATCCGAGAATACCTAAGAAGGCGGCACGATACGGCATCGGTTCGTTTGCGTCATCAATATTGGATTTAAACCCGAACACCTTTTTGAATACTTCACTCAGATGTCGCCGTGTGACCCAGACAGCCAGCAGGAAGAGCGCGATCCACGCGCCGTATGCCTGCTCGTTGAGTGCCGGGAAATAACGGGTGCCGAGTGCCGCAGCGATGACAAACTCCGCTAAACGCACAACAAAGAAGAACCAGCACGAAAAGGAGAGATCCAACGGCAAGAAAAACGCTAACCCGACAGCAAACGGGTAGACGGAAATACGCGTTCCACGGATAGCACTCCATGGACGATCCGTGAAGATATTCCGGAACACAGCTGTGCGTTTGATATAGGGAATTTCTGGAAATTGTGGAAAGAGGTAGTGAATACCGTTAATCACACCGATAACTACAGCGATACTGAACCCGACCCACATCATCCGATTTTTCAAGAGAGGTATCCCACCATCCTCTGACAACCCCAGCGGGAGTTGAATAATCGGATATGCGAGTTTCTCTTGTTCTGCCCACCGTTTCCGGACGAGTGTGTTGATGCAGAGCATCATGAACATCATAATGAGGAAAAAGAGTCCCCAAAACAGCAACGGCTTTAGCCAAACTGAAAAGTTATGCCGCGTATAGAAGGTCGCTTCACCCTCGTAAAAGCCTTGCAAACTTTGCGCATCGGAGACGGTGAGCCATGCGGGTAGATACCGAAAAAAGAGTGCCTGCCATTCATTCTCCTCCGTTGCAAATCGGAACGGATGCGCGATACTACCGAACATATTCTGCATCGTGTCGTGTCCAGCAAACGTACAGGAGATCGCCACCATAATATAGATTGTGAGCAACTCCCCTTGTTGTAGCATCCGTCGCGGCGAAAAACGTTTCAGCACGCAGTTGACAACAACACAGACAAACATGATAAAAACCGGCTGGATAAAAAGCGGTAGGCACGAACCATCGAGGGAGTAGTACTTCACCTCAACAATCGTCATCCAATAGACGTTAATCGGGATGAATAAAATGCCTAAAAGAAGCGAGCGTCCAGTAACGCGTGCTGATGAGATTGAAGTTTTTTGTCCATGCATTATTAAGTGAAATGGGTTTTGCTATCTTAAATATGCTTAGCAGATCTGCAGCAAAGGTAGCGGATACAGCAGCGTATCAGAATCCTCTTTAACTGAAAACTGACAACCGATAACTACTAACGGTAAATTTTAACAATCTCCGAGATGACACTGGCTCTGTTTTTCCAATTCATCCGAGCAGGCGGGATGAGATAGATACCGTCAATCTTGCATTGATTCTGATTGCGGATATCCCGAACCAAGTCCAAAGTTAATCGCATACCGAGTTCGTGTCCGGCAGCATCTTCAAGGTCTCGGAATTTGTCAACGATGAATTGAGGAATGTAAAGCCCCAGATTGTCGCGGAGGTAGGACGCGCTGCGGAAGCTTGTCAATGGTAATATACCGTAGAGAATCTTTATACCGAGGTGTTCTGTTGCTTGTTGGGTGCGAACGATATCCTCATAAGTCCAGACGGGTTGCGTATAGGCAAAATTCGCACCTTGTGCCACCTTATTTGCGAGATGTTTAACGTGAGGTTGTAGATTCTCAGCAATCGTGAATCCGCCGCCGTAATAGAAGCCACACGGCTCACCAATAGACGAGCCGTCGGCAAGTTCTCCTTGGTTTAACCGAGCGATGAGTTTCATGAGTTGAACCGCCCCGCGCACATCAGGGACGAGGCTTGCCGTTTCATAGGGACCGGCTTTCGGATGGTCGCCGGACAAGGCGACAATACCACGGATCCCCAACGCCTCCGCTTCCAGCAGATGCGATTGCATGCTGATGAGGTTCCGCGATCGGGTCGTCCAATGAATGAGCGTTGGAATCTGGGTCGCCTGCTGAAGCCGATACGCCGTACCGACAGCCCCGATGTTCACCGCTGCACCGGAGTTATCGGTTACATCAAATAGATCTGCGCCTATCGCTGCGAGACCTTTTGCTTCCTTCAACATCGCTCGCAACTGCGGAAATGTGTTCGCTCGCATCTCTACGCTTACGATGCGTTCGCGCGTCTCAAATACCTGCTGCACGGGGTTATCATAGGGGCGAGGTGACCTTGAAGAAACACCCAAGGAAGAACCCTCTACTGACCTGATTTTTGGGAGGACGAAGATGCGAGACTCCCGTTCCACAGGTTCACGTCCCGCGATCGCCTGCCGGATCTTCGCGGTATATGCCGGGGTTGTTCCGCAACAACCGCCGATCATGTTCGCACCGAGTTCGACTAATTTTCCCACATAGTCCCTGAAAACCTCAGCCTCTACCGTGTAGGAGACCGCGACTTCACCTTGTTCGACTCTCGGATTGCCTGCGTTCGGTTGAACAGCAATCGGGACTTTGATGACAGGGGCAAGGAGTTCCATCGCTTCAACCAGATCGTGGGGACCTCTGCAATTGATACCGACTGCATGCGCACCGAGTTGCTCAAGTTCCTGCGCAAAAACACGCACATCTAATCCGGCACCGACAGTTCCGCCTGAAACACCGCTAATTTCAACGACGACAGGCACATCGTATGTGAGTGCCTGCTTCGTAGCAGTTTCCGCCTGTTTAGGGGAGACAAACGTTTCGAGTACCAAAAGATCAACACCCGCATCAACAAGCGCATCCATCTGCTCCTTGAAGATCCGTCGGATTGTTTTGGTAGACGGAACGGGAGTATCTAAGTTGTGAAATGGAATTTGTCCAACGGATCCGGCAATGTAAGTTGTTTCTGACACTGCTTCGCGCGCCAGTGCCACACCCGTCTTATTAATTTCTTCAACCTGTTCAGCTAAACCGTGTACAGCTAACGCTTCTCTGTTTGCCTGATAGGTATTCGTCTGGATAACATCGGCGCCCGCGTCGGCGTAAGCGCGGTGAATCGCCATCACCTTCTCGGCATGCTCTGTAGAAATGTTGCAGGCATCAACGCACTGTAGATATGCCGGTATCCGTTTACGGAGTTCGGTTCCGATCGCACCGTCACACACCAGTATTTGGTGTGCTAAGGATTCCATGAAGTTGTCTTTTTTTCTTAAGGTAGTCGTCATAGAAAAGAAAAGCGCGCCTATGCAGCGCGCCTTCCAATCTTTTGGAGACAGACGCTATCTAATGATAGAGCCTGCCTTTTCAGTTGGGATATAATAATAGCCAAAGATGATACACATCTCATCCTCAGACGTAAGTCCAAATGTGAGAGGTTCGTCTGTATCGTAATTGTTATGGGTACACTGAAAATGGAGTCCATCATTTGCATCTAAGCGAAGGATCGAATCATCAACAAAGAGATCAATAGGAGCATCGTCGTAAGCAATACTCCGGTGGAGCAGCTTGCCTGTCGATCCTTGGAAGATCTCAAACAATTCACCGTGTCTGTGCATGTGAGATGACAGTAAGAAGATATATACCTCCGTATCCGGGTCGTGACCTCGGCTCTTCAGTTCATCTTCAATATACCATGTCAATTTAGCAACACGCGTTGTACCCGGAGGCACGTTAATCTGTCGATGGTTGACGAAAATTTCGAGTGCCTCGTACTTTATCTCTTCCTCCGGAATCGTGTAGATGTTAACGTAGGTTTCACCTATCAGCGTCTCGTCCCCAAGCAGATTGATGTAATGCGAATTAAGATCATAAACAGTATCGCCAGGCAGTCGCAATCCTACGCCTTCAGGGAACTGAAATACGGTATCATCGGTTTGCGTTCCGACGACGAATAGCCGATCAGTCCCGAAATGACCGAGTACTGGATCCGCGTCATCTGGGTCAAGTTCGCGGAAAGTATGTTCAGGATTAACGGCGATATCGGGTATGATCCCATTCTCCAAGATACCTTTTGCTAAACCCTCTTCCGTGAGTCGATACATGATGAAGTGATGGCTCCCAGCGGGATAGAAGATCTCTACTCTGTTAATAAAGATGTCTCCCTCTACTATGTCTCCATTTTCATCTCTGATTCGGGTCGCGTAGTAGACTTCCCGCTCAGTCCTGGGTTCAATCTTGAACGGCGGTAAACGGAGTTGATATCCTTCGCCGGGTAGCGGCGGTGCGGGTGGCTCAAAGGTGTCGCCAGGGTCGCGTAAAACACCGAGGTCACCAATACCTGCGACTCTACCCGTCTCAGGTGCGCCCGCCTCAATCCATGTCCGAATCGCTTCTATTTTGCCGTTGTGGATCATTCCACCACCGAACGGCATTCGAGAACCTTGATCGGGGCCGGGTCCTATAAGTTTCGTCAAAAGGAAACTGTTATCTGGATTTTCCGGATCCACCAATTTCATACCGGCATCTGCTGCCGCAGCGTTCCGTGGTACAATACCAACCAAATTATCATAAGAGAGTCCATACTCCAAGTTCAAACCGGCGGAGTTTTGAGGGGCTGCGTGACAGGCACTGCTCGCGCAACTCTTATCAAGAATATATTCTTGAATATCATGATATGCCGAGTTTTCATCCGGCACCGTTTGTCCGAGACTGTTGCTCACACGCACCAGGTCCAACACATTGATGATCCCATCGCGATTTACGTCAGGATTCTGTTCAGCAGTGCGATCCCCCGGTTGTCCAAACGCTGCAGCGACAAGCACAAGGTCCTGAACGTTCACGATACCGTCTTTGTTGACATCCTCTAAAAGGGTGGGATTATTACCGTGCCCAAGCGCAGAGAAGGATACACCCATCACCATTAAGAGGATAAACGTAGAGTAAATCAGTTGTTTAAACATAATTAAGGATTCAACCTCCAAATATTAGTTAGTAACGCAATTTATCTTGCGTTGTACTTTTGAAAAGTTCTGTTTTTGAAATAAACCGGTACTTTAAGAGTGTCCATGCGGCAAATAACCCGTCCGACCAGAATCGAAGTTTTTTGCCCTCCTTTTTCGTGCGTGGAAAGTAGGAAACTGGTATCTCATGAATGCGATAGCCTGCGCGTAAGATTTTGGCTGTGACCTCAGGACAGAATTCAAAGCCTTCACATGTCAAGTTCAGCCGCGTTATCAAATCTGTGGAAAAGGCTTTATATCCCGTAGATTCATCGGTAATCCGGCACCCGTAAAGGAGATTCGTGTAGGTGGCAAGGAGACGATTTGCTATGAAATTATGAAGACTCGCATTCCCGCGACCGTTCAGAAACCTCGACCCGTAAACGACTTGAACATCATCCCGCTCAAACGGTTTCAAAAGGTCCACGAGGTCTGTTGGGGACAACTCCATGTCCGCATCCTGAATAACGACTGCTTCTCCTTTTACGTGCGGTAGTCCTTGTCGAATCGCGAAACCTTTGCCGCGATTCTCTGTGCAATGCACAACGGTTAACGCATGAACAGTCTGTAGTTCTTCAAGTACCTTGTACGTTCCATCAGTGGAACCGTCGTTGATGACAATAATCTGTTTTTTAATCGGCAGCGAATGCACAGCCTCAATAACCTGTCTGATCGTTTGCTCTTCGTTAAACGCAGGAATGATTACGGACACTAACATTTTTCTAATTTACTTTGCAGTTCGGTAAGGTGAATTCAGGGTTTCAAGTACCTCTCCGTATATCCGCAGGCAACGTTATTGCCTGCTGCATTCTTTGTCCAAAGATTTAACACACAACAAGGGCACGGGCAAAACCGACAAGAACCCTGTTTATGAGATCACCTTGACTGTATACAAACCAAATTAGAGTAGCGACTTCACCATGCCGCCATCTACCTGAATCGTTGTTCCAGTGATGTAACTCGCACGTTCCGAGGCGAGAAATACAACCAAGTTCGCAAACTCATCGGGATCCCCGATTCTACCGAGCGGGATATCCGCTGTCATCTTTTCGAGTGCCGCATCAAACGTAATGCCGGCTTCTTCGGCACGTACCGTCGCAAGCTGCTGAATCCGATCCGTGAAGATAATACCCGGGCAGACGTTGTTAACCAAGATTTTATCGGGTGCTAACTCTGTTGCGAGGGTTTTTGCGAATCCAATCACGCCCGTTCGTGCCATATTTGACAACATAAGATTATCGACAGGCTGTTTAACAGAGACAGAGGTGAGGTTGATAATCCGTCCACCGCCACGTTCACGCATTGATGGCACAGCAGCGCGGCAGAGGTTAATCGTGCTCATCAAATTCAAGTGGACCGCGTCTTGGTAATCCTGGGCATCCAAATCATCAAATCGTCCGGCTCTGGGACCGCCCGCGTTGTTGACTAAAATATCAATACCACCGAAGTGCGAAATCGCTGTGTTAATAAGGTTCTCAACCTGTTCTGGTTGACTAACATCAGTCGGTACTGCTAACACCTCAGTACCGGTCTGGTTACGAATGTCATCCGCTGTTGCTTCGAGTGCGTCAGTGTCTCTGGCACAGATCGTAACTTTCGCGCCTTCCTGTGCCAAACCGAGCGCGATTGCGCGCCCAAGTCCCTTACTTGAAGCACCTATAACTGCAATTTTGTCCGTGAGTCCGAGGTTCATACGTTTCAATGTGGGCTTGTAGCCCTACAACCTTTCAAAAACAGAATCAATAGTAAAATCCGAAAATAAATGAACATTTGTCCGAAGATACCCCCTATAAGAAACACCCCAGCAAAAACACCCCACTTATCAGGGGGAATAAGATTGGAATCGCTTCGGTTTGATGTGTTTCAATAATTATGAGCTTTACTAAAGTTTACGAGGTTAAGTATAACACTATGGTGGCGTAATGTCAAACGCAATTTCTGTTATCCGTTTCGACAGCGCGTGAAACCTTTTCTACTTCTGGATCAGCATCTTTCGCGTTACTGTGAAATTTCCTACCTTTAACGTATAGAAATAGACACCGCTCGCCACAGTCTCACCCAGTTCATTTCTGCTGTCCCAATACGCTGCACGGTTTTTGTTATGATACATTCCCGCGGGTCGATGTCCTAACGCCAATGTCCGCACCAATGTGCCATTCACAGCATAGATGTGCAACGTCACATCCGCAGGTTTTGCCAATTGATAGGGTATCCACGTCTCCGGATTAAAAGGATTCGGGTAATTAGGCAAGAGAGCCGTTTTTTTCGGTAATAAGTGTGCAAGCAGCTGCTCCAGTACCCTAACACCGCGCAGATACGTCGGATCTGTGAGTGCCATTTGGCGTGCTTGTGTTAGCAGTTGTTGGATTTCTGCTGCGGTGAGCCCTTTAAGATCTGATGGATGTAAAGTTGGTGCGGTAGCCGCATCTTCTCCTAACGCCCCTGCCACCAAGATAAGATCTGAAATGTTGACGACACCATCATTGTTGACATCCGCACTATTTTGTCCTGTTTGTCCGAAATTTGAGGCGACTAACACCAAATCTCGGATATTTACCACCCCGTCGCTGTTAACATCCATCGGATTTTGAGTGATGAGGGTATCATCGGCTCTGAGTGTGTGCTTCTGACGTGTGATATTTCCATGCCCATCAATCACGAGAAGTGTTATGGTGTTTATTTCGTATGCTGTCAATGTTGGTGTTTCAAATTCAAACGAACTGCTTTGAGCATGTCCATCGCTACAACTGTGCAGCTTGATACCGGAAGCGGGGTCCTCTTCAGTCGTTGGAACAAGTAATTGGACTTGGTGGATCCCATCTACATCAGTTACCTCAAACCGAAGGGTGAGGTTCTCAGCATTTGGGTGGTAAGACGATGGTGTCAGCATCTGAATCGTTGTCGGTTCATTGAAAGCGGTTTGGTCGGTATTGAAGAAGCGGTTCACATTTAACCAACCCGCGGCACACTTAGACAACCGGTTGGGTGCCGCGCCGTAAGACATAATGTAGGTATCGTCTCGGAAGTCGTGTTCCAAACCGAAGGCGTGTCCAATTTCGTGCGCTGTCACACTTGCGCCGACCACGCCATCGAAACACCGACCGGACGCAGGGATGACCGCATACCCACCACGCGTCCGTATTATGGTTTCACCTTCAAACCAATGACCGCCACCGACGCCACATGTATTTTCTTCTTCAATGGCCTCACTGCTGATATCCACCACGATAAGATAGGCGTGCTTCTCCATGTCAAATTGAGAAGCAACTTCGACATAGACTTTGTCTTGTGTTCCGCTATGGTAGTGCCAGTCCGTGAACTGCCCGTCAACGCGATAGATAAGCGTCTCTCCATTTTCATCGGTCTCAAAGGTGAAGGTCTTTCTACCGAATCCGTTGCGTTCCATCTGGTCGGCATAGAAACTTTGCACATCTCTTATGAGTGTATCCAGTTTATTCCAAATATCGGGTTGCATGCTACGGTCGCGCGGGAGAAAGTAGATAATCCGCACCATATCCTCCTCAAGCGCAGAACGATAGGGCGTGACATCCCAGATTCGGAGCGTTGCATCATCGCCGCCGCTAATGAGGGCACTCCCGTTTGGAGAAAAGGCGACAGTGTTCACCCACCCTGCGTGTCCTATGAGCGTGGCTATTTTTTCGCCGCTGTCAACTTGCCAAAGGTTTACAAACTCGTTCCCTGTGCTGGCCAGGATTTTGCTATCCGGTGAAAAACTGATTGTATAGGCTGTTGCGTGAGAGCTAAGTTTGCCGAGGCGTTCCCAACTCTGGACTTTCCACAGTTTGATATTTCCCTCGTACCCCGCACCAGCAAGAACTTTACCATCCGGGGAAAACTTAATGGTATGAACAAACCTGGCATCCCCTTTGAATTGAACAATAATCTGTCGCCTTTGAACGTCCCAGACGTTAACCTGTCCGGCCTCGTCCCCTGTGGCAAGAAACTGTCCATCCGGCGAAAAGGCGAGTGCAAACACCCATCTGCCGTGTTCAAGTGTCGTTATCTCCTTACGCGTGTGGACATCCCATAACTTTACGTCCAGTCCTGCGGTAGCTAACAGTGTGCCATTAGGGGAGAAGGTGACCGCTTTGACCTGTGAGCGGCCCCTATTATTAATATGATCAAGGGTAGCAATATGTCGTTTACGCGGGACATCCCACAATTTGAAGGCGTAGTCATCACCGCCACTCGCAAGGAGTTGACCATCCGGAGAAAAAGCGATAGAATTGACGACATCAGCATGGTGTCCGAGTGTTGTTACGGTATCGTTCTTCAAGTTCCACAAATTTACTGCACGACTACCGCCGCCACTCGCAACAACGGAAGAATCCACTGGGGAATATACCACCGTTTTAACGCTGCCCCTATCTCTAAAATAGGTGTGTTCTTGAGCAAAGATAGTGAGCGGAAGCGTCAACAAAATGGTCAATGTGAGAAAAAGGTATTTGAACGACATAGGATGCGCTGCCGAAATCAGCATAAATCACTGAGTTTGTGCCAGAGGGACATCCCACTTTTCTGCACACTCGCGAAGCTGCTGGTAGATGGTATCTGGGACATCAATGCCGTTCGCGAGCCGGTGTGCCCGCGAATTGGATTCAAAATCACCCGGGACCAACACCTCATCAAATCCTTGGGCAGGTGGCATCGACTTGATTGCGTCCAAAAACGCGCGAACGCCTTTCTGGTATGCTTCAAGGGGTAGGAAAGCATTGACATCAATCACTTGCATATAGAGACCGCTCATCTGCCCAGCCTCAATATTAAACGTCCCGCCCAATCCGCCGATCAGTGCCACGAACAAGGAAAGCGCATAGCCTTTGTGTCTGCCAAATGCAAGCAGATTGCCGCCATCGTTGTATTCAGCGGTTTTGACCGTTGGATTTCCGTGTTTGTCGACAACACATCCTTCGGGAAGATCGCGGTTTTCACTGACAGCGACATAGGTTTTACCGTTTGCGATCATACTGGTCGCGAAATCAATGAGAAAGGGTCTGTCATCACCCGTTGGGACTCCAATAGTGATTGGATTCGTACCGAGCGCACCGAGTGCACCACCGAACGGAAGGATACGTCCACCACCTTTTGAGCCACCACCGACTGTGACAATCCCGATACATCCAGATTCCGCAGCCTCCTGACCGTATTCACCGAGTCTGCCGATATGCCCCGTCCGGGTGAGCGTTGCGAAGCAGGTCCGTCCGCGTTTCGCCTTTTCGATTGCCTGCCGGACTGCATAACGGGCAGTATAGTGTCCGAAACCGCCCTCGCCATCAATATGCAGCGTGTTTTCCGTTTCCTGAAGGACATTCGGCTCGGCATCGGGACGGATACCGCCGTTTTCGATCGCTTCAAGATAGGAGGGGATCCGCAGTACGCCGTGCGAGTCGTGTCCAGCGAGGTTGGCTTTTATCAAGATCTCGGCAACGGTGTCGGCGATGTGTTGTGGCGTGCCTGCTGCGACAAAGAGATCGTTTGTAAATTTCTGGAGATCCGCGGCTTCAAATATGTGCCTATTCATTTTTTTAGATTTCCTTGCGCTCCGGTTTTTTAGATTTCCTTGCGCTCCGGTGGGGCGGGTCTGAACCTTAGCAGGTTTTTATGAAAGCGGACCGTAATGTGCTCTGTCATCATCTTCAACGGTGTCTTCGTCGATGGAGACACCTAACGCCTCAGCGCACTCATGCAGTTGATTATAGATCGTATCGGGTATCTCAATCCCGTCTTTTAATCGTTGTTCACGGGAACGGGCTTCAAAATCACCGGGGACCAATACCTCGTCGAAACCTTGTGCGGGGGGTGTCGATTTGATGCCATCTAAGAAAGCGCGTACGCCTTTCTGGTATTCTTCAACCGGTGTGAAGGCGTTGACATCGATGACCTGCATGAAAGTCCCGTTCATTCTACCGCTTTCCACATCAAATGTCCCTGCCAACCCACCGAGGAGGCATGTAAACATCGCGAGTGCGTAACCTTTATGTTTCCCGAACGCGAGCAGCGCACCCCCATCATAGAAATCGGCAGGTGTGACACTCGGCATTCCGTTTTTGTCGAGAATGCAACCCTCCGGCAGATCTATCCCTTTACTCCGCGCGACTTGGATCTTCCCCTCCGCAATCATACTCGTGGCATAGTCAACGATGAAAGGCGAGTCATCGCCAGTCGGTACGCCTATAGCGATCGGGTTCGTACCGAACGCACCCTCTGCACCGCCGTAAGGCACTGTCGGTCCTGCGCCTCTGCCGCCGTTACCGACACTGATGAGCGAGATACATCCAGCTCGCGCTGCTGCCTCGGCGTACTCTCCTAAACGCCCGATATGCCCGGTGCTGCTGAGGCTGACACTGCAGGAGACAGCCGATTTTGCCTTCTCAATGGCTTTATGAATCGACCAGCGTGAGATATAATGTCCGAAACCGCCTTGTCCATCAACGCGCAAGGTGTTAGGGCTTTCTGCGATGACTTTGGGTTCCGCAGTGGGCTGCAGATGCCCGGCATCAATACCGCGTAGATAGGCAGGGA
>PYJC01000008.1 GCA_003635255.1 Candidatus Poribacteria bacterium
CTCTATGCAAGCAACAGTGAACTCGATGGGGTCACACTCTTTCGTCTCTCTGATGCAGGTGATGTGTTTCTACCGGTTGAAGGTGTACCAGATTTTAAAGAAGATACCTTACACAAGGAATGGTGGAACAAACGTATGGAAGCGAGAAGGAACGGCGAAGATGTTAATAAGGTGCAGGAACAGTGGAAAGCTAACCAGCACCGCGTCTTTGAAGAATGGAGCACAAATGGAACGTTTACTGTCGCTGACGATACCGTCTTCATGGAATACAGACATAAACTCTACAGATGGCGACGCGGCGAAACGGCGTGGCATGACACAGGTCTGGAAGATCACGAAGGCATCTCACCTATTGAGGGAAAAGGGTTCACCCTCGCTGCTTCTGGGAACACCGTCTATGCCGGGAAACGAGAGGGAACTCTATTCTTGTCCGAAGACAGTGGAGACACATGGCACGACATCACCGCAAACCTCGTATTTCCATTCGGCTATTTCAGAGAAATGTTTTTCGCAGGGTCAACTGTCTATGTCTCAACCGATATGGGAGTCATGAGTTCAAACGATGGCGAGGCATGGCACGTAGTCACCGATACGGATCGGAACAGACTTATCATGGACCGAATTACGGTCGATGGCGGAACAGTTTACGGCGTGGGTGATACTGGTGTCTATCAAGTAAATAACCAGACAAACGCATGGAAACAGATTGCCCCAGAACTGCCACACACAGCGACCTCTTTTGCTATCGCTGGTGATACCTTCTACATCGGCACAAAACAAAACGGCGTACTCCGCTTCCAACGTGACCGTCAATAAATATTTTCTCCCCTTTTCCCCAGGCCCGGTAGGTTCGATTTTGCGGTGTACCCATAAGTGTCAATTTTAGAAAAAATAACTGTTTTGTCTCCAGGCCCGGTAGGTTCGGTTTCCTAACCGAACCGGATTTTAAGAGAGTCGTTGCATCGTACACGATTGCTCTTTAGTCCCGTAGGGACGGTATCTGTGTAGAAACGCATTTGCCCCAATGCTTTAGCCCCGTAGGGGCGGCATTTGTAGGGATGATCCCATAAAATACGACGAAATATCCCTAAATTGACACCTATGGTTCGATTTTGCGGTGTACCATAGGTGTCAATTTTAAAAATAATAACCGCCTGAATCCCCAGACCCGGTAGGTTTGGTTTCCTGGAAGAAACACCGTTTTTGCTTGGGGTCTTTGATAGGGTATTTCTGCGTATTTCTTGTAAGCAAAAACACCGAACCGGATTTTACACAAAAACCTTGAAGACTCCAAAAACCTCTTGAATCCCGTAGGGTTTATTTGCTTGGGTATTTCTTTAAGTATCTCTGTAGAAAAACGCGACCACACAGAACTAAGCCCCGTAGGGGCGGCATTTGAGGAAACGTTACCCCAAAAGGTTGCTGTGAAAATCCTAAATTGACACCTATGGTTCGGTTTTGCGGTGTACTCACCTGCTCCCTGATAAGGGGGGTGTTTCTTCATAGGGGGTTATCTGCCGAAAATTGCATTTTATGCACCATTTCAACCTCCAAAGTACGTTACTATATTAATGAAGCCTTATTCTTTATTTTTTCGGAGGGAGACAGATGAAAGAGAATGATGTTGCATTAATTCAACGGACTTTGGATGGAGACGAGGGGGCGTTTACGACGCTCGTCAAGAAATACCAGAAATGGGTTCATACCCTTGTCTGGCGGAAGATCGGTGATTTCCATACCGCCGAAGAACTCACGCAGGATATCTTCCTGAAGGTTTACAAAAAGTTATCGACGCTAAAACCGCCGGATCGTTTTCCGGGGTGGCTCTATGTCATCACCACGCGGCACTGTAGCACATGGCTCCGAAAGAAACAGGAACCGACGACCTCCCTGAATGCGATACCCACAACCGAATTAGAGGCATTATGTTATGCACGATATGAGGCAGCGCGTGGCGAAGAAGCATCTATTGAACACCAGCGCGAACTCGTCAAACGCCTGCTTCAAAAGCTTCCAGAGAGCGAGCGCACTGTTGTAACACTGTATTATCTCGCAGAAATGACAAGTGAGGAGGTCGGTGCATTTTTGGGGGTATCGCCGAACACCATTAGAAGCCGACTCCGCCGTGCCCGCAAACGATTGAAAGAGCAAGCGCATTTGCTTCCCAGTACCTCCGGTGTGTTCCAATTACCGCCGACTTTAACCGAGGACATCATGCGTGAAATCGCTAAGATCAGACCTGAATCTCCTTCCGTAAGCAAACCTTGGCTACCGTGGGGTCTCTCTTTCGCATCAACCTTCTTGGTTATCCTGCTGATGGGGACGGGTCCGCTGGCGCTATCTCGTTTCCAGCAGCCCTACAATTTAAAAGCAACATCGGAGATGACAATAGAACTCGTTGACGCGCCTGTTGTCCTTGAATTGGCACGCAAATCCGATGCATTAACCCGATTCGGAAGAACCGATATCCCCGGTAAAAACAGCATCTCTGGATTCCAAGCAGAATCGCTCCTCATCGCGGCCGCGCAAGCAAACGAAACCGACCTGCCAACAGCAAAACCCGAATGGATTCAGACAAAAGGACCAGGTGGCGTTTCAAGTGCTGGACTCTTTCTCGCATCTGACGGGACTCTCTACGCTGTTGCGAAAACAGGGCTTTATCGGCTCACAGAAGCAGCAGACGCGTGGACGCTTGTCAGTGCCAGCGGTCCAAATCGCGAGTTTGATCCGAGCATGGCAGAATACGGCGACACCCTCTATCTCCTCACACCCAATGAACTCTTAGCCTCAGTCGATGAGGGTAAGACTTGGAATAGCCTCGGCGCACGACCTGAAGGACGAGTAAAAGCACTAATTATCACAGATACGGCAATATACCTCGTCCTCCAAACGCAAGTCTTTCGTTCTGAGGATGTTGGTAATACGTGGGAACCCATAGGGAAAGCCTTACAGTCTGATAATTTACCGGAGGGAGTTAATCCTGTTTTCCAGATTTGGGAGGCACTCGTTGTTGACAACACACTGTTTGTTGGAACCAGCCAAGGCCTTTTTCGATTTACAGATGACTGGAAAAAATTGCCGGTGCCAACTTCGCACGGTATCAACTCATTAGCAGTCGCCGGAGATAGACTCTACGTCGGAACAATCGCAATTCCGCCGCAGGATCCGCATGCCTCAGTTTTCTATTCAACCGACCTCGGCGATTTCTGGATTGATATTACGCCGAATACTCATGAGTATCCAGTCAAACTAATAACTGCTGTTGAAGTTGTTCCACTCAAAGATTCGCTTATGTTGATGGGGGCCGGCGGTGTATTGCGTTCTGATGACGGTGGCGAAACATGGATGGATCCTGGGGGCGGCCAGAGTGCGTATCCTACTATCGCGTTAAATGAAAATAGTCTTTACCAAACCTCTCACGGTGGAATAACGCACTCAATAGATGGTGGTGTCACGTGGTACCCCTTTATCGATGGAATGGTGAATTCCGATGTTCCGAGTCTGGTTACGGTCAAAAACGTTCTATACGCACTAAACGCGCTAACGCCTACAGAAGTGCTCAGGTCTGCAGATAGCGGTGAGTCCTGGGAATCCATTGGCCCGCCTACTGACGAGAATGCTTCACTGGACGCAGCGCAGGCGAAACTCGTAACAGCCAACAGCATTCTCTACGCAAGCAACAGCGAACTTCGTAACGGTGTTACACTTTTTCGTCTCTCCGACGGCGGTGATGTGTTCCTACCCGTTGAAGGTGTACCAGATTTTGAAGAGGAAACCTTATACATGGAATGGGATAAAAAACTCATAGAGGTGGAAAAAAACAGTGGGGATGTTAATAAAGTACTAGAACAGTGGAACGCCATCCTCAATCAGTGCATTGAAGAACAGCGGACGAATGGAACGTTTACGGTCACTGACAATACCATCTTCATGGAATACAAACGTAAACTGTTTAGGTGGCGACGGGGTGAAACAAAGTGGCACGATACAGGTTTGGAAGATCAGGATGGCATCTCACCGATTGAGGGAAAAGGTTTCACCCTCGCCGCTTTTGGGAACACGGTCTATGCCGGGAAACGAGAGGGAGCTCTGTTCTTGTCCCAAGACAGTGGAGACACTTGGCGCGATGTCACCGAGAAACTCGCCTTTCAGTATGGATATTTCAACGAGATACTGTTTGCCGGTTCAACCGTCTATGTCTTGACGGACATGGGGGCTATGAGCTCAACTGATGGTGAAACATGGCACGTACTCACTGATGTTGACGGAAATAGACTTATCATGGACCGAATTGCAGTCAATGGCACGACGACTTATGGCGCGTGTGATAGGGGTATCTATCAGGTAGATCACCAGACAAACACATGGAAACAGATTACGCCAGAACTGCCACACACAGCAACCGCTTTTGCCATTGATGGCAATACATTTTACATCGGCACAAAGCAAAACGGCGTACTCCGCTTGCAACGCGACGATTGGTAAGTATCTCCTTTTTTTTTGTTTGTGCAGTTAAACAGGTTCGGTGCGGGTTCCAACCGCACCGAGCCGCCTCTCAAAACCCCATATCTCTATATCTCTAAGCATAACATGCGTAGGATTTCGTGCAAATGTCAGCGAGAACACGCGAAATCCAACACTACCGATCTATCTCACCAACGATTACCTCCTTCCTCAAATGCCTCTACGACCCAGTTGGTGTCGAGACTGAACATCAGAAGTGACTTGACAAAATATGATGATGTGCATACGATGAAGTTGCGTCAATAGTCCTATGTTCCCAATTTGCTGGCGGGGTTTGCAACCCCGCAATTTGCTGGCGGGGTTTGTAACCCCGCAATTTGCTGGCGGGGTTTGTAACCCCGCTTCTTTTGCATACCCCTGTGAATTAAATATACCAAAATATCGCACTGCATACTAAATTTGTGTAAGTTCTGTTCTTATATCAAGTTCACGTTACATGAACTTGTTTTATTTTTTGCGGAATTATGAAACTTTTTCACTTCAGATTGTGTCACTATATATTAAATTAGGGCTTACAGTGTGTAATGGTAATGATTCGTAAGAAAAATGCCTAAGTCCTATTAATATGAACTGATAAACTTTCCTTTTCCAGAGGTGTCCGATGAAAAATGATGATGTAAAACTCATCCAGCGCGTCCTCTCAGGCGATGATACTGCATTCTCTACACTCGTGAGAAAATACCAAAAATCCGTTCACGCCCTTGTGTGGCGGAAAATCGGCGATTTCCATATCGCCGAGGATCTCACGCAAGATACATTCCTAAAAGCATACCAAAAACTGGCGACCCTAAAGGAACCACAGTCTTTTGCGAGTTGGCTCTATGTGATAGCGACGAACCATTGCAAAACGTGGCTGCGTAAAAAGCGTTTGTCGACACAGGCGTTGCAGGACACAAGCCGTGTAGAGTTGGAAAGCGCAGCATATTCAGGATATGTCACTGAAGAAAATGAGCAGACGATAACACAGGTGCAACGCGAAGTCGTCAAGAAGCTGCTCGCGAAATTACAGGAGAGCGACCGGACCATCATCACACTCTACTACCTCGGCGGAATGACGTACGAAGAGATAAGTCAGTTTCTCGGTGTCTCCGTAAGTGCGGTTAAGAATCGTCTCTACCGTGCGAGGCAGTCTTTAAAAAAAGAGGAACCGATCGTTCGAGAGACTTTAGGCAACTTCCAAATCACACCGAACCTCACAGAGAATATCATGCAAGAGATCGCACGCATTAAACCCGTTGCACCGTCCAGTGGTAAGCCGTCCGTACCGTGGGCAATCGCCGCTTCCACGATTGTGGCGATGTTGCTAATGCTCGGCATTGGAAATCAACAATATGCAATCCGTTTTCAGCAGCCTTATAGCCTTGATGCCGCATCGGAGATGACAGTTGAACTGATTGAGGCACCACTCGTACTACACCGTGTCTCAAAACCGGATACGCGGACACAGATAGAAAGCATCAATACATCGCGCAGAAGCAACACGTCTAAACAGGCACCCAATAAGACCGCAGTGCTCGTTGCAGAAGCACACGCGGACGAAATGATCGCAGATTATACGAAATGGGAACTCCCGAAAGAAGCGAAAGTACGTCTCGGAAAAGGCGACATTAATAGGATCCGATTTTCGCCGGACGGCAACGAACTCGCCGTGGCGAGTAGCATCGGAATTTGGATGTATAGCGTCGCTACTGGGGACGAGATCGCACTCCTTACCGGACATACAGCAGACGTTCGGAATATAGCCTTCTCTCCTGACGGACGGATTCTCGCCAGCGCGGGGAACGATAGAACACTCCGATTGTGGGATACCGATACCGGTCAACAGTTGACAGTGCTATCAGACGAACGAATTTCACCTTGGTCGATTGCATTCTCGCCTGACAGTACCACGGTTGCCAGTGGTAGCCGCACAATTCAGGTGTGGGATGTTGACACCGGAAATCCGCTCGCTACACTAACAGGACATACGGAGTCAATTGGCGCATTGGCGTTTTCACCCGACGGAAAAATTCTCGCCAGCGCATCATGGGACATGTCAATTAAATTGTGGGACATCGCTACAGAGGAACAGTTATCAACACACTCCGGTCAAACATTCGTTTTTTCACCGGATGGAAAAACCTTTGCCGTTATAGGCGCGGATCCAGCAACTCAATCGCCAGAGATCACAAACGACACACCGCAAGAATCGGATCGCCAAGGTCCATCAATTCGCCTATTGAATATCGCTACAGGAGAACACCTGTCAACGCTCAGCGGAGAGACATTGGCATTTTCACCGGATGGCAAAATCCTCGCAAGTAGAGACGCAGATGGAACGATTCAATTGTGGAATCCAGCCACAGGAGAGCAGCTACGCACCTTCGTCCCACCTGAACCCACAGATACCAAGCAGAGACCGCCTATCGTCAGGCATCCGGCACCACAGCATAATAGCTTGGTATTTTCACCCAATGGGTCTACTTTGCTAAGTCTCAATGATTACCACACGATTCACACGGTTCAATTGTGGAACGTTGCGGATGATAGATTTCTCTCCACAACAAAGACACACATAGGACCAGGACGAATCTATATGTTTGCCTCGGCGTTCTCGCGAGATAAACCGATCTTTATGAGTGCCGACGAGACAGGAGCGGTTCACACATGGAATACAACGACTGGTGACCATTTTTCTACTTTTACCCTCAAAAGACACGAGGACTGGGGAAGCACATTAGGATTCTCTGCTGATGGGACAACCCTTATGAGTGTCGGTTCGTTAAGACAAGGCAACACCGTTCGGTCTTGGGACATCGACGGCAATAAAGAATTCGCACCGATGACGCTGCCACAGTTGAGTGTGAGAAGCGTTTCTACATTTTCGCCGGATGGCAAAACCCTCGCCGGTGTGACGGATGATACGAATACTATCGGGTTGTGGGACCTTCAAACCGGCACCCAACGCGCAACCCTTGTAGGACATACTTGGTTCATCGAAACCATCACTTTCTCCTCAGATAGTAGCCTCCTCGCCAGTGGAGACAGAACAGGTGCGATTTATGTGTGGGATGTAGAGACAGGACATCGTAAGAAAACGCTCAAAGGACATCAGATATCGGTCAAAGCGTTGGCATTCTCGCCGGATCGCACAACCCTTGCAAGCACGAGTCATCGCGATATTCGCTTGTGGGAGCTTGACACAGGCGATCCTCGCACCACCCTTATAGAACATGAAGACTCAGGACAAGCCGATACATTAGCGTTGGCGTTTTCGCCCGATGGTAAAGTGCTCGCGAGTGTTGGACATGGTAAAGTTCTCTTATGGAATGCTGATACGCACCGTTTATTATCGGAACTCTCCAGACGCGGCGCGCGAGTTAAAACGTTAGCGTTCGCTCCTGATAGTTCAATTCTGCTTATCGGATGTGGTGACGGAACGATAGAGATGTGGGATACCAACACCTATACCCTCAAATCCACTATCAAGCCGCATACCGGAAGGATTGAAGTCCTGAGATTCTCTCCAGATGGTAAAACGCTCGCCAGTAGCAGCATGGATGGCACGATCCTCCTATGGCACTGGGCAAGCATCGTTCAAAGAAAAAAGACAAATTAACAATCAACCCTCAAAAATCCAATCCATTGCTAACCTCGCCACCACAATGGTCCCCCTCTTGCCCTTCCCGAATAACGTTCCACTGACTGCTGGTGGTTTCCGACGGTTAATACGCTGACAACTGACTGCTGATGGTTTCCGACGGCTGATGGCTGACCGCTGAAAACTTTTTTATTTCTTGACAAAAATTCGCATTTTTGCTATATTTTACACAACGGTTTTGCCATAAACCGACCTATTTATAAAGTCTGCCCTTCGCAAGCCATGGCGACTTTGCATAGGCTACTCAAGTTACTGCGATAAAAGCGGTTTAACATGCCATGTAGCCTCGTATAAGTAACGTCAGTTCGATTTAAACAGTTCGGATGGGGTAACGGCTACATTTTCGCGTCCGAAATCCGGAAAGTGTAACCTTTTCTTGAGCTCACGTTATAAGTATATATTAAGTAAGGGCTTCGGCTTTACATTTTGCGCAAAATCAATCAATAAAGGAGTAGAAAATGAAAAGAACCTACCTTCTGACGCTCATCGCGCTTTTTTCAGTCATGCTGATTGGGCACGCGAGCGCACAGATAATTTTTTTCGCTGATTTTGAAGCCAATTCCTCTGAAGCAGTACCAGATGCCAGCGTCAACGATCCAGCAAATTGGGTGTCGGAAAACGAAGGAACCATTTGGGCTGAGGCGACAGAATTCCCAGGGGGTGAGGGGGCGTTGCATCAAACTCAGGAGGGATGCGGTATCTCTGGTGACACACCACTGCCGGGAGTTGACAACTTCTCCGATGGCATCATCCAAGGTGTTTTTTCGTGGCAAGATGATGACAGCGTTGGATTCATGTTCCGTCGTGTCGGCGATGATAGAGGATACCTCGTCGTTTTTGGCTATAACGAAACACCACAAGTCATCATTGGAAGTCTCGCAGACGGATGCTGTCCGTCAGGAGAATGTCTCAGCGGTTGTAGCTGCGAAAATGGCGGCAATGAACTCGTCGGAGTTGACCACGGCTTAGGCGCAGATCTCACGCAAGACAACACTGTCGCCTATTTCGCACGTGTTCAGGTCACCGGAAGCCTCATTGAGGTCTGGTATATGCCTTACGCTGATGCCCCGGATCTCTTCGCAGATTCCGAAGAACTCGGTGAGCCGGTCGCTACTTATGACGGCGCAGACGACCTTGGACCCGGCACTGTCGGTCTCTGGCATGAAAGTTGGGGCAATGGAAGAGTTGGTAGCGTCCTTGTTACTGGTCCAGGTGGAACCGTGGCTGTTGACCCACACGCCAAACTTTCCACAACGTGGGCGGACGTTAAGAACAGTTATTAGTCTCCTTCCCTAATATAGACTAATCCCCTAAATTCAACTGGCATTGCAGGGCGGGGGTTCCAAACCCCGCCCTGCATCGCATAACTCATCTTTGTCGAGTGGGGTCAATGCCTCACCTAACACCACTTTAGTTTTACGACGAGGTGCATTTATTGATATGGGTATCTAAGTGGTCCCCTAATGCCTCGTCCCCATACTGTTGCTTGCGAATAAACGGTAACACAACCCTTTCTGAGAATGGGGGAGATATTGCTATGAAAACGCGTTTTTTTCTTTTGAGCCTCGCTTTGAGTCTATTTGTTTCGCTCCACGCCGCTGGGCAAGTTGTGTTTTATGCCGATTTTGAACCCGGTTCTAAGGCAGCAAAACCGAATGCCGATGTCAATAATGTCAAGAACTACAAACCGGAAAATGCTGGCACTATCTGGGCTGAGGGGGATTTTAACGGCGGCAAAATTGGCGGTAAAAAATCGATGACCCAAACCGGTGAGGGATGCGGAATATCCGGTAATACACCGCTCCCCGGTGTTAATAACTTCACTAACGGTGTTATCCAAGTTGTCTTCTCCTTTGCCGATGATGATAGTTTTGGTGTTCAGTTCCGAAGGAAAGGCGACGATAAAGGCTATCTCGTCGTCTTCGGGTATAATGAAACACCGAAAGTCATCCTCGGCGATCTTGCAGATGGGTGTTGTCCTTCCGGACAATGTCTCAGCGGCTGTGGCTGTGAAAACGGTGCTAAAGAATTAGAAAATGTGGATCACGGCTTAGGCGGCGGACTGACACAAGACAACACTGTTCCCTATTTCGGACGCGTTGAAGTTCAGGGCAATAGCGTCAAAGTCTGGTATATGGAACTAGCGGAAGTCAAAGATCTGTTTGCCCCCTCCAAGGATCTCGGGCCCCCAGTTCTTGACTCGGAAAAAGCCAATTACAAGAGTGCCGGCACTGTTGGAGTCTGGCACGAGAGTTGGGGCAATGGAAGAATCGACAGTATTCTCGTCACGGGGGGGACTGGATTTGATGTTGATGTCAAAGACAAACTCACTACTATGTGGGGCGAGATCAAAACCGCTTACTAATAAGACGCAGGTTTGATATAAGAAATAGAGGATTCTATAGTACAAAAAGGACTCCTTGTGGTATAATGAGGTAGACAAAACCTTTCCTAACCATTATACGCGACCAATATAATACGAGGTCCCCGGGCCTCACACCTTCGTTATCACCTAAGGAGTCCACTTATGAAAGTCACAAATGTTGAACGTGTAATTGTAGATGTTCCTTTCACCCCGCGTCAACAACAGATTACCACCCAAAGCGTCTCAACCGTTTACAACTGGTCGCTCCTTGAGTTGTGCAAGGTCACCACGGATACTGGACACGTCGGTTGGGGCGAGACGGTCATTCACTATACCTATTCCCGTGTCAGCGACGCAAGTGTTGAACGTGTGATCGGACAAAGTCCTGCTGAACTCATGAACGACGATTCGCTCGGTGCTGGCTTACAGATGGCACTCTTTGATGTCGTCGGCAAAATTCTGGAGGTACCCGTCTACCGACTCCTCGGAAATCAATGTCGAGACGCTGTCCCTATTTCGTGGTGGTCTATCGATTCTTCCCCAGAGAACTGGGCAGCGGAAGCCGCAGATGCCGTGGAAAACGGATATACCAGCTTCAAAAACAAGCCGCGCCCGTGGTGGGATATCGTCGCGCAGGTAGAAGCCGTCGCGAAAGTCGTACCCGCCGATTTCAAACTCGACCTCGATCCAAACGGTTCTTGGCGCGATGCGGAAACCGCTATCCCTGTCCTCCAAAAACTCGCCACACACCCAAACGTTGCGATGTTTGAGACCCCCATTCCACAGAGCGATGTTGAAGGCAACAAGCAGATTCGCGAAACCGTCGGTTGTCAAATCGCTATGCATTTCGGGTCGCCACCCTATACGACTTGTATCCGTGAAGATGTATGCACTGGGTTTGTCATTGGTGGTGGCAAGTCGCAAGTGATGCGTGAAGGACAACTCAGTGCGGCAGCCGATATGCCGTTTTGGCTCCAAATCGTCGGCAACGGCTTGACAACGACCTGGGCAGGACACCTCGGCAGTGTGCTCACCCACGCGACATGGCCCGCAATTACCTGTATTAATCTCTATAGCGAGCATCTACTGACACAGCCTGTGCAAGTCGCAGACGGATGCCACAAAATCTCGGATGCCCCAGGGTTAGGCGTTGAAGTGGACGAAGACGCTGTCGAACGCTGCCGCGTGCCTGATGCGGAATTAGACACTGACGGCTACACGATCCATCCTGCACCACGCATCATCAAAACGGCTGTCTATCCTGATGGCAGCTGCATCCACATGGCAGGGGACGGCTTGAGTTATTTCAATGCCGGTAACGGCGAGGCACAAGTAGAAGGCGCGCGGCTGGAGTTAACTTTTGACGATGGCACCGACGAATGGGCAGACCTCTTCGAGAAAGCACGCGAAACCCCTGTGCATGGAAAATGGTAAAGTTTGTATCACTACTCTTTTCTCTTTACTGGCGGGTGTTTCTTATAGGAACCCCGCCTTTCCGCATCCGCAATCCTGAAAATCCTCTAATCCTGCCAATCCTGATTCAGACGAATTGAACAATTAACAACTGGTAACTGAGTACTGATAACTGAAAACCACTTGCTTCTACACCATATATCTGCTAAAATCAAGAGGCATTCTACGGATTTGAAAGAGGCGGATTAACATTGACTGCTCTCCCCCAACAGCGCGCCCTCACATGGCGTGTCCTATGCATCTTCGCTATTACCGCACCGATTAACTGCTATTTCCTCATCCAGATGGAAGTGGTACGTTACACCTTTCCGACATGGGTCGTCCCACTCTCCAATGTCATCTTCATCCTCACCGCAGTTATGGTGATTAACGCTGTCATCCGTCTCCTAAACAGTAATGTCGCTCTTGGACAGGGCGAACTCTTACTGCTTTACGTGACACTCAGTTTCGCCACAACGCTCGCTGGATGCGATGTCTTACAAGCGATCCTCTCTGTGCTTGGACACAGTTTCTGGTTCGCAACAGAAGAAAACGAATGGCGTACCCTATTTTGGCATCATCTCCCGCAATGGCTCACTGTTTCAGATAGAGACGCACTCCGCGGCTACTACCACGGCGAATCGAGTCTATATCGTCCGCTTCATTTACAGGTTTGGCTACCGGTAATAGGGGCATGGTTGTTGCTTTTCGGGGTGATCGCATTTATCTTTCTCTGCCTCAACACCATCCTCCGTCGGCAGTGGGCACAACGCGAACGTCTCACTTTCCCAATTATTCAACTCCCACTGGCGATGACGGATCCGAAATCCGGTTTCTTCCGAAACAAACGGATGTGGGTCGGCTTCGGGATTGCCGCGGGGATCAGCCTATTCAATGGGTTAAGCCATCTCTATCCCGTCCTTCCGCATATCCCTGTAACACGCCGTTTCTTTAGATTCCACGAACCCCCCTTCAGTTACTACGGCACTATCATCACCGCCTTTTATCCGTTCGCTATCGGCATTATGTTCCTTATGCCCTTGGATGTCCTCTTTTCGACAACCTTGTTCTATTTCCTCTATCGAAACGAAGTCGCTTTAGCGCAAGCCGTCGGGTGGAATGCTATTCCACGCTTCCCTTACCTTAACGAACAGACGATTGGGGCTTTTGTGGGACTCTGTTTTTTCTTCGGTTGGACCGGTAAACGACATTTTAGTGCCGTTCTGAAAAGCGTGCTGCCTTCCCGCGGACGAGAACCGCCGCCACAACAGTACGATGAACCAATGCCGTATCGGGTGGCTGTTTGGGGATTTGGCCTCGGTATCCTGCTCTTCGCGTTTCTCCTCTACAAAGCAGGTATGGCACCTTGGCTCGCGATCACTTTCGCTATCTTGTTCCTCATAACACCACTGGTGACGACGCGCATCCGGGCAGAATCGGGTATCTTTGTACACGCCTACCACTGGCAGGCACCCCGATACATCTTAAACACGATCTTGGGAACGCACCGCCTCGGGGCACAGAACTTGACGGCGCTCTCGGTCTGCTTTTTCAACCGAGATTACCGTCCACAACAGATGCCGCACCAGTTGGAGGCTTTTAAAATTGCCGAACTCGCCAATATTAACCAACGTCGGATGCTCCTGACCATTATCATTGCCACTATTTTCGGGGTATTTGTCGCCTTCTGGGTACAACTCCATCTCTATTACCAGTTCGGTGCCGATTCCGGCTACTTCGGACCGTGGGCACTCGGCTACGGTAGACAATACTTCAATCGATTGACGAACTGGATTACCTATCCGCTCAGTACAGACTGGATCGGTGTGATATTCATGGGCATCGGCTTCTCTGTCATGATGGTGCTGACATATCTGCGGGTGAAATTCTTCTGGCTACCCCTGCATCCACTCGGTTACGTCATGGCGAGCAACCAAGAGATGTCGGACCTCTGGATTCCGCTGCTCATCGCATTGACCCTAAAATGGCTCATCCTCCGGCACGGGGGCATCCAGAGTTATCGGCGTGTCATCCCATTCTTCTTAGGGTTAGTCCTCGGCGATTACCTGATGGGCAGCACATGGAGCCTCCTAAACGTCCTCCTAAACACAACCATGTATCAGTTCTACCCGTAGTCGTGATTTATGTAGCATAAACTGTTAGTTTGGGTTTCCAGTCTGAATGCCTGTTATAGCAGGGCTATTTAGTTCTCGGTTTTTTCGTCCAATTTTGGCCCCCCAGGCCCCGTAGGTGCGGTTTGCAACCGCACCGGACTTGAAAAAGAAGATTCAAAAATTTAGAAAATCCGATAATTTATCTAAAACTAAATCGCCCTGCCTGTTATAGGCATTCAGACTGTTTGAGAGCGCCCTATTAATTATCGATTTTACTATAATTACAAATCAAAAATTACCTGAGCAAACCAACTCCCATCCCCCTTTTGAACAACCTCTAACTGATGATACGTAACACTCTTAATCTCGGTATAGACCTCGTGTTTATCAAAATTTACCGGTTCCCCGTAGACTATCGCCGACATCTCCGTTTCGCTACATTGCTGGATTTCTGCGCGTTTAAAGAAAACCTCTTCTGTCTCATGCCGAAAAATGAGTTCATCAAGCCAGCCTACAAATAGTTCCTCCACAGACTCAGCCGTGAGATGAATCTCTATTGATGCCGTCTCATCAATCGTCTCCACAACCGCGATCGTCTCAAAGAGCCCTTGCGCTGCATGCGTCAAAAGTTCCGATAGATTCTTGCCGCTAACCACCAACCCCATATCCGCTGTATGTTCAAGGTATTCATAAGGTTTCACTATGATGCTCCATCATCACCAGCATTTCTTTTCACCCGCAACATCATACCCTGAAAATCCGATCCTATGAAAAACGGCTCAAACCCAGTTATTACCGGATTCAAGCCGATTTAGAAAATGTCTGGTATTTGCGCTTATCGGGCGTTTTTGATGCTGCCCCATGTGGTTGCGAGCTTGGATATGGGGTCTACGGGAAAACTATCATCGCCGAAGTACTCAATTTCGCCAATCTGAAAGTACGCGCCATTCGGGTTCGATGCGGTGTCAAAAGTGACATGCCGAAAAAATCGATACCCAACTTTTTGCTTGTCGTAATCTTTCCCTGCCTCAAAAAGGACGACTTGCAGTCGCTGATCCCAAAAGCTCTTCCCGTCGTGTGCAAAGATGGTCTCAAACTTCTTGCCGTCGACCGACCCCTGAACTTCCCACACTGTCGGGTCCCTCGCGGGCACATCGTTCGCTGAAGATACAGTGAAGTGCGTCAATGCGTACGGCTCATCAAACTCAGCCGTTACGTATAGACCTTCCTTCGGAATGCCGCCTCCCTTTCCGCAGCACCATTTGTCATTGATGGGACCCAAGCGGTTATCGAAGACATTAAACGAAAATTCACCGCCCCCGAAACCGGGTTCCTCGTTAGATGAGAATTTGGCATCGTAACCCTTATCTTCGTCAGGCTCACCATCGTCTTCTGGGTCGGTTAGGTCTCCTCCGAGCAGGGACCCTGTTCCTGTTCCCAGGACTTCCTCCGCCTGTGCTATGTCGCTCGTGCTGATAACACAATAGGCGATCATCAACACAAATCCTGCTAATACCATCATAATTTTCATGCCGTTCAATCTCCTATAGAAATAAATCTCACTTTTACGTGAGTTTCGCGTTAAGTAGGTAAGTTTGAATAAACTGCACCCATTTTACCATAACCCAAATTACTATTACAAAATTTTAGACGAGTATCTACCGTTTTTGGTTGAAAATACAAGGAATTTTTTTCTAATTCTGGTGTGCTATCGCACCCTGCTCCTGCGATGCTCGTTTATTAGAAAAAAATGAAACTATGAAAAACGGCTCAAACCCAGTTATTACCGGATTCAAGCCGATTTGGAAAATGTCCGATATTTGCGTTTATCGGGCGTTTTTGATGCTGCCCCATGTGGTTGTGAGTTTGGCTTTCGGGTCTACGGGGGTCAAACCCGCATCGCCGAAGTACTCAATTTCGCCGATTTGGAAGTACGCTCCAGCCGGGTTCGATGCGGTGTCAAAAGTGACATGCCGAAGAAATCGATACCCGGTGTCTTGAACGTCGAAATCTGTGCCTGCCTCAAAAAGGACGACTTGCAGGCGCTCCGTCCAAAAACTATCCCCGTCGTGCGCATAGATAGTCGTGAAATCTTCGCCGTTGTTTGATCCCTGAACTTCCCACACTGTCGGGTCTCTCGCAGGAACATCGTTCGCTGAAGATACGGTGAAGTGTGTCAACACGTACGGCTCATCAAACTCAGCTGTCACGTGTAGACCTTCTTCCGGGATGCCCCCGCCACGTCCGCAGCACCATTTGTCATTGCTCGGGCCAAGGCGGTTATCGAAGACATTAAACGAAAATTCGCCGCCCGCGAATCCGGGTTCCTCGTTGGCTGTGAAAGTGGCGTTGTAACCCTCATCTGCTTCAGGATTACCATCGTCTTCTGGGTCGGTTAGGTCTCCGCCTATCAGTGACTCCGTTCCTGTTCCCAGGACTTCCTCCGCCTGTGCTATGTCGCTCGGGTTTCCGATAACACAATAGGCGATCATCAACACAAATCCTGCTAATACCATCATCATTTTCATGCCGTTCAATCTCCTATAGAAATGAATCTCACTGTTACGTGAGTTTCGCTTTAAGTATTTGATGTTATTATACTCTAAAAAATAGGTGATGTCAACCCTTTTTACATCCAGAGCCATTCAATTCTCGGTTTTCGTCCAATTTTGGACCTCCAGGCCCGGTAGGGTTTTTGCTGGGGTGTTTTTTCACGGTTTCCTAACCGCACCATAAGTGTCAATCTAAAAAAAATAACCAGCGCGACTCCCAGGCTGGTAGGGTCTTTGCTTGGGGTCTTTGATAGGGGTGTTTTTGCTTACAGGAAATCCGCAGAAACACCCAAGCAAAGACCCCTATCAAAAACGGTATTTCTGCGTATTGCTTGGGGGTTTCTGCGTATTTCTGCGTATTTCTTCACGGTTTCCTAACCGAACCGGATACTACGCGAAAACCTTGAATGCTTCAAAAACCTCTTCAGTCGCGTAGCGACGGCATTTGTGTAGAAATGTGCATCGCCCAAAGACCTAAGCCCCAGAGGGGCGGCATCTGTTGAGACTTGCTTTGAAATGACGTGAAAAATCCCTAAATTGACACCTCGGTCCCAGGCCCGGTAGGTTCGGTTTCCCAACCGAACCGGATACGACGCGGAAACTTTGAAGACTTCAAAAACCTCTTCAGTCCCGTAGGGGTTTATTTGCTTGGGTGTTTCTTCAGTATGTCTATAGCAGCGTATAGCTAAAAAACCCAAGCCCCGTAGGGGTTTTTGTTTCTTCAGCATTTGTAGAGATGCTACTACGAAACAACGAGAAATATTCCTAAATTGACACCTATGATGCGGTTTTGCGGTGTACGTGAAGAAACACCCTATCAAAAACCCCAAATGCGATCTGCATTCCTAACCGCACCGGATCCTCAAAAAATGGACGAGAAACTCTATAATTTCTTAAAACTGAATGGCTCTGAGGCTTGATACTTTTCATTTGCCTCTCTGTTTTATTATATGTTATCATATTTATTTATGTTTTATTATATCTATTTATATGTTATTATAATATATATGGGTGCATCTGCTAATCTGACAACCGAGAACTGATAACCGACCACTCATCACGAGGTGTAAAAATGTTTAGAAATTTCTTTTTTGCTTTAGTTTTTAGCATAGTAATGATTGGCTGCGATAGTTCGCATTTAATTTTAGATGATGTTTTACTCACTGACGCGGATAAAGGTACGCTTTATATTAACCCCGACAATGTGCCAAGCGCATACTCACGCTATCCCGCTGGAGATTTTACTGTTGATATACCCGAGGATCTTCTATTTAAAATAGGTTCTTACAATAGCAGTTTATTTCACGGCGACAGGATATATTACACTTATAGTGAATACGACAGACCATATATCCGTGACACAATCAATGGTGGCGGTATCGTGTTTTGCGATAGAAACGGTAAATATATCTCTCATAGGGAGATAGATTTTCCAAGGGGCAATGGAGTATTCCCCAGGCGATATGAACCTGTAAACGTCTTCGGGGTCTATGATAATCACTTAATAATACAAATTATAAGATACACAGATTTGTACAGGGTTTATGACAGTTTCTTTGGTGCGTCGCATATAGTCAAGCTAAATCTTGACACTTTTGAATGGACATGGATAGACGGTTCTGGCGATTGGAGCCTGGAAAGAAGTGTACGAGCAGAGTTTGTAATTGGGAACATCCTCTATATGCGTAGACAGCCAGGGTTTGTGACACAAGAACATTGGGATAATAACCGGAAGGATAGATTATACGCATACGATCTTGATATTGGAGAATATACACCTGAACGTGATATAACGATAAATCACGGCTACAAGTTTGATTGGCAAATAGCAGGGGAGCCGCCAAACGAATCAAGCTCGTTTAGCATAGATATATACGATACCCGTAACGATCTTTCGGCACAACTTGCATACGCTGTTTTTGTTAACTTTTTGGAATATGACGGTGTTGGTGGTATTTGGGCAAATGTGTCGTGGGACTTTATCCCCAACTATCTGGAGGCTTGTGATATTCATGCCTCAGACAACTTTCTCGCGAAATTTGATATGCAAGGCAACTTTACAGGCGAGATCGTTGACATAACTTCCACATGCGAAGATCATCAAACATATAATAAAAACGCTCCCATGTTTCCACAAGACAGCGACAGCGAGTTTCTGTATTTTCCAGCATGGAACCCTAACAAAAGCAGTAAATGGGTTTGGAAACCGTATAAATATCTCTGCTATAAGAGAAATTAATCATGCACGACCAACCGACAACCAACCATGAACAAACTCTACTTCGGCGACAACCTCGAAATCCTACGCGAATTAGACAACGAACGCGTCCACCTGATTTGCACCGACCCACCCTTCAACTCAGGGCGCGATTATAACGCCTTCATCGGTGACTCGCTTGCACAGAAAAAAGCGTTTACCGATACATGGACATGGGACACCGCCGCACAAGACGCTCGCGCCGACATCGAACACCGCGCCTACACCAGCGACACCTACAAAGCACTCGACAACTGCCTCAAAGGATACGATTTAGTGCTACAAAACGCTGTATCCGGCAACAGTGGCGCGATGCGTGCCTATCTCGCCTTCATGGGACCCCGCCTCGCCGAGATGCACAGAATCCTCACACCCACCGGCAGCATCTACCTCCACTGTGACCCGACTGCCAGCCACTACCTCAAAGGCGTAATGGACGCTATCTTTGGCGTAGACAATTTCAGAAACGAAATCATCTGGCAACGCACCAATGCCCATAACGACGGCAAACAATATGGCAGAGTCCACGACACGATCCTATTCTACAGCAAAAGCAGTAAAAGGGTGTGGAATCCTGTCTACACGGAACACAATCCGGAGTACATAAAAAGAGCTTATCGCCATCAGGACGAAAGAGGACGCTACCGAGTGGACAATCTAAATGCACCAGGAGTTGCACGAGGAGGTGAATCCGGTCAGCCGTGGCGAGGTGTAAATCCGAGCGAGGTAGGTAGGCATTGGAGCACACCACGCAGAGAATCTTGGCCAGAAGGCGTTGAACCTCCTGAAAATTACGAGTCCCTCTCGGTTCACGAAAGATTAGATGTTTTAGACGTGAATGGGTTGATCTATTGGCCCCCAAAGGGTAGTGTTCCAGGATTCAAGCGGTATTTGTCTACCTCAAAAGGAAGTAGAGTACACGATGTCATGACAGACATAAATCCGCTCGCAAGTGCCTCCAAAGAACGCCTCGGTTACCCGACACAAAAGCCGCTTGCACTCTACGAACGCCTGATAAAAGCCTCCAGCAATGAAGACGACATCGTTCTTGATCCCTTCTGTGGGTGCGGCACGACAATTGATGCCGCCCATGCCCTTAAACGCCAATGGATGGGGATTGACATTACAATCCTCGCACTCGATCCGATGCGACAACGCTTGGCAGACCGACACGGATTGGAACCCTCAATAGACTACCAAATCGAAGGCTATCCAATCAACATGCAGGAAGTCCGCAAACTCTTGAAAGATGGCGATAAACGCAAGTATCACGACTTCTCAAATTGGGCAGTAACACGACTCGGGCTAAACCCGACGAAGGATGTCGGCGATGGCGGACTTGACGGTATCGGACACGTCACACTCTGGAATCCACAGCAGATGAAAGAGACAAGTACCCGTATCCTCGCTGAAGTCAAAACCGGCAAACCCACCATCACCCAAGTGCGTGCCTTCTGCCATGTGATGGATCGGCACAATGCAGAAGTCGGCATCTTCATCACGATTGAACCCGTTTCCGCGAGAATGCAGCAGGAGGCACAGAATATGGGCAGCTTCGAGCACAATCAGAAGCACTACCCGCGCCTCCAATTCTGGCAGTTAGACGACGCATACTTTGAGAACCCAGACAGCATCAACACCCGCGTCCGCTTACCGAATGCATGGCGCATCCGTCCCACCCAAAAATCGGAACGCCATTTCGATAACCGACAGATGCAACTCCTCCGCGGTTAAAATCCGCCTCTTCCGTTCGACTTCCCTAAAATTCCGAAAAAAATGTAAAAAAATTTGCAACACCTACCTAAATGTGTTATACTTAATAAATGTATATTATATGTTTTTTGTGTATATGTGTTTGGATAAACATCTATCCCGCATCTTTCTAACAACCCAAACAGTCTTCTAAACCAAATGTTACACTTTCCAACAAATTATTTTTTTTCCAAAAGAGAGCGAAAGAAAAAAATACCCGTGAACCCTTACCACCACAGGGTTTAGCACGATAAACCATTTATACCAAATGTTACACTGGTGTAACATTTTCAGGACTTTTTGGCACTATAAACTATGAAATTTTACACCGATCCCATCCGCGATTTCTGAATCTTGTCCCGGCATTTAAGACCCATTTTCCATGCGCAATTAACCACTAATAGTTGACTGCCCTCTACAAACGCAGGACCATTTATAGTAAAACCCGAAAATAAATAGACACATTCGTAGCATAAACTTTTAGTTTGTGCCAGTCTGAATGCCTGTTATAGGTATTCAGACTGTTTGAGAGTGCCCAATTAATTCTAAACTTTACTATAATTGTAGGTTTTTGATGTTGTCCTTTTCGCAGGTGTTAATACTTTATATATGTTATGTTTTTTAAAAAACCGCAGAAATTTTCGCAGCCTGTCGCAGCCTGTCGCAGCGAATCCCAGAAAAAAAGATGTCCAATCCAATAATTTCTTAAAATTGAATGACCCTGTCTACAAACCACATATCCGTTGACAGAAAACAATTTTTAGGGTATAATTATAGAGATTTAGCCGTGATCGCAACGCCTACCTCGGTTTCAGAATAGCATCTCGCGATGCTATTTATATTTTAGAGAATACTGAAATTACGCGCGTACCGCACAGAATAAAAGCGAGGATAATAATGTCAGCAGCCAATTTAAAACAGCGGATTCACAACGGAGAACACATCTACGGTGCTAACGTCTCTATGGGAATCTCTGCCGACGCACTCGTCGCCCGAGTCGAAGAGGGGGGGTACGATTTTGTCGCCGTTGATAGCCAACACTCCCCATACAACGAAGATCGACTCGTCGCCTTCTGTAATATGGCGAATGAACTCGGAATTCCGGTCAACTTCCGGATTAAACATACCCGAAACGCTTATCTCATCGGCAACTACCTCGACTTAGGTCCCACCGGTATTGAGGTGCCACAGGTCGAATTGGACAAAACCGTAAACGAGGCAGTCGCCGCTTTCTACTACCCGCAGCAGGGTATTCGGAGTTGGGGTGGTGCCGCTCGCGTAAATTCCGAAGGCAAAGAACGGCTCGAATACGCCGATTGGTGGAATGCCAACGGCGTTCTCTGGATGCAAATCGAATCCATAGAGGCTGTCACACATGCACAGCACCTTGCTAAGCCCGGTGTCGATTGCCTCTCTTTCGGTCCCGCGGACCTGACATTTAGCATGGAGGGGCATCCGAATCATGCGCTTCAGACTGTAGATGCTTGTGTTGAATACGTTGCCAGAGCCTTAGAAGGAACGACAACCACCGTCTGTTTTAGAAACGGCAACCCCAGCACGCGTCAGAAATACGCAGACATGGGCGTTACCGTCTTTTTGGAATAATAAGAGTGCGGCGCATCTGAATATCAACAATCTCTGAACAACGATTTGAAGAATCTGTTTTAGCGTGGTGCGGTGATGTAACACCAATGAAAGTGTAAAAGGTCAGTTGTCGTTTTTCAGTTATCAGTTTTCAACTTGACCAAAAACCTCTCGTAACTGACAACTGACAACCGATAACTGAGAACCATTTATGTTGAACTATGGATTGGTAAGCACAGCAATAGGGGAGGACAGAACACAATTACTTGACGGTATGCGACTGTTATCAGAAATCGCACATAAACACGGTATACCCATAACATGGGCGATAGACACAAAATCCGCACCTATCGTTGCAAAGGCACTCACAACATGGCATACAGAAAATGGGGATGTCCCCCTGTTACTGCTTGATATTAAGCCGATCTGGGAAGAAAATTGGAAGACGCAACGCGAAGCAAACCCAGGCGATAGCACAGAAGCCATGGCATCACATGTCGTCACGATGCGTGAGAAACTCCCTGAATATATAACCAAAGAATGGGAAAGAATTAAGCGCACATTGCCTTGGGCAGAGCCAAGTGTCGCAGGCGCAGTGTTCAAGAACGATGTACTGCTCCGCGCACTTGAACGGACAGGGTTCCGAGCGCTTTGGGGCTATCACCGGAAACAACAAAATACGAATGCTGATAATACGGAGGCTAACACACCGGAACCAGAAACTGACCGAGGTGGATTCGGATGTTTTTATCCGCTTGAGGCTTCAACGTCCGCTGATACTATTCTAACGCGAGATACCACCGATGAAACGCTTGCGCACCCATTCAAAAATATCGTCGGTATACCATACCATACCGCTGCACATCTCGCAGAAGATACCGAGAATCTCCGTGCCGCACTCTTGAACGAAACGGCACAGCAACATTACGATATCTATGTAGAAAACACAGCATGGAATCATTGGCTCGGCTATGTGGAACATATGGATCCGATCACCGTCGCGCAGCTTGGCGAAGAAGGACTCGAACGGTTAAATGCATACTTCGCACACGTCGTTAGCGTTGAAGACACAAAACCGATACTGCTCTCTCAGATGATTGACGATTACATGATCCATTGTGAGAAAACCGAACCGACAGCTATTATAACAACGAATACAGAAATACAGGACGAAACCGCGAATCCGAAATCTACGTTAAAGATGTGCTATTGTGATGCAACATGCGAATTTACCTTTGTTGAAGATGCTATGGAGCCTGTTGAAATCAAAAACTATACCAGTGAACGCATATTGCAGTCCGACGCAAGTAGACCTGTGCTAATAGCATTTTCACCAACTCGCTACCGTACGGAATTACGCATTACCATCACGATAGAATCCATAAAAGCGATGCCCTACGGGATAATTGTCTGGGGCGATCACGAAGGCTTACAGTTAACGGAATCTAACTCGGACGATGTTAGATGGATAGGGAAACATTCGCTCTTTATACGCCTCGCATTACAGTCCGGAAAAAACGAATTTAGCGTTAAGCTGACAATTTAATCTTCTGACGATGGTGTGTCACGACAATCTTCTTATGGGTGAAAGCGTCATTTTCTGGGTGTGAACGAAATATTGAGAGCACACGATCTTAATGGTACCAAAAACGTAAGCCCAAACAACGTGCCGGGCTGGATTACGATGAGGGCCGTCAAAGTCCTAACCGGCCTGACCGAACCGCAAGGAAAATTAAAAAAATGGAAAAAGTATTGGGACTCAGATGCCGCGAATGTGATAACAAATATCCCAAAGAACCCCTTCACGTTTGCGAATTCTGTTTCGGTCCCCTCGAAGTAGACTATAACTATGAAGCAATACAAAAATCTATCTCAAGACGTTCAATAGAAAACGGGCCAGAGAACTTATGGCGCTACGCGGACCTCCTGCCGATAGACGGTGAACCGACGGATGGTGAGCATACCGGATTCACACCGCTCGTCCGTGCTAAAAATCTCGCAGACGCACTCGGGATTAAGGAACTCTATATCAAGGATGACACCGTTTGCCATCCAACGTTTTCCTTCAAAGATCGGGTCGTCGCCGTCGCCTTAAGCAAAGCAAAGGAATTCGACTTTGACACTGTTTCCTGCGCGTCCACGGGGAATCTCGCCAACGCCGTTGCCGCACATGCCGCTATCGCGAAACTGAATTGCTTTCTCTTCATCCCAGCCGACCTCGAAGTTGGCAAAGTCGTCGCTTCTCTCGTTTATGGGCCCACAGTCGTAGGCATCACTGGCACTTATGACGATGTTAACCGACTCTGCAGCGAAATCGGTGGCGTTTATCCCTGGGCGTTTGTTAACATAAATATCCGTCCTTTCTATGCCGAAGGCTCAAAAACACTCTGCTTTGAACTCATCGAGCAACTCGGTTGGAAGGCACCCGCACATATCGTCGCACCCGCCGCTGGCGGTTCTCTCATCACAAAGATTGGCAAGGCAATCAAAGAATTTCACACTTTAGGATTAATAGACAAACCGAACACTAAAATCCACGTTGCCCAAGCGGAAGGTTGTGGTCCCATTGTCAACACCTACAAAGAGAATGGCGATTTTGTGAAGCCTGTCAGACCGAACACAATCGCTAAATCCCTAGCTATCGGAAATCCAGCAGATGGGATCTATGCTGTTGATACCGTCCGAAACTCTGGCGGAGTTGGCGAACACGCCACTGATGGTGAGATCGTGGAGGCGATAAAACTCCTCGCTGCTACTGAAGGGATCTTCACCGAAACCGCTGGCGGTGTGACACTCGCCGCTGCGAAAAAGTTGATAGACAGCGGACATATCGGGCGGGATGAACCGACAGTTCTCGCTATCACCGGTAATGGACTCAAAACCGTTGAGGCACTCCAAGATAAAACCGATAAGCCACATACCATTCCACCCCAACTCAACGCTTTTCGGAAATTAATGACAGAAATGGAATAGGTTTCAGCCGAAGATCAGCGGGTGAAAGACAGAGGAATGACTGATCTTTTCTCTTGAGGTCCGTTTGGGTTTTAGCACATTGGAAACTTTTTATACGGAGGGATTAAGAACATGAAGTTACAAGAAATCCACGAAGTTGAGCAAGGAATACGTCCGCCAGAAAGCCTCAAGATGACGTTGGAAGAGTTTCTCGAGCATGATGTAGAAGGGTATGAATACATAGATGGCAAATTAGTACCAAAATCACCCCCACTCCCTCCAGAGATGTGCCCAATACCCACCACAATGACGTTGGAGGAGTTTCTGGCGCATGATGTGGAGGGATATGAATACGTTAACGGAGAATTAATACCAATGCCACCGCCCTCAAGAGAACACGGGGAAATTAGTGTCAACGTCATCCGATATCTGGACGCGCATGTCTATCAGAATAAACTGGGACGCTTGTATACGGCGGAAACGACATTTCAGGTTGGGGAACGTACAGCGAAACCGGATGTAGCGTTTGTTTCAACTGCCCGGTTGACAGGCGACAAAACGAAGGGGTTTTCCATACCCCCCGATTTGGCAATTGAAGTTGTCTCTCCGTCAGACGTGCAGTCTCGTATTGTCGAAAAAGCACTTGCGTATTTGGAGGCAGGGACCCGTCTTGTCTGGGTACTTGAACCTGTTTCCAAAACCGTGACAGTATATCGCTCCGAGACAGACATTGAGACGCTAACGCGCAACGATACACTTACTGGCGAGGATGTTATCCCAGGATTTACCTGCCCTATCGCACACTTATTTGAGTAGTTCGTTCTATTTATTGTCTTAAAGAACTTAGCCGGAGACGGCAGCCTATAGCCGATGGCGAAAGGCGGATTTTTGGAGAGCGCCGTCCACTACCAATATATCCTGACAGCTCCCGTTAGGGCTAAATTAAAAATTTGCGTCGTTCATTCTATTCATTGTTTTAAAAAGTTTAGCGAGAGACGGCAGCCTATAGCCGAAGGCGAAAGGCGGATTTTTGGAGATCGCCGTCCATTGCCAATGTATCCTGACAGCTCCCGTTAGGGCAATTTAAAAACATGGAAACACTGCAGGGGATACTTGAACGTATTGTCTATGAGAGCCCTGACACCGGCTATACCGTCGGGCGACTCTCCGCGCGCGACCACGCCGAACTCATCACTGTTGTCGGCAGTTTGGCATCTATTAACCCAGGTGAGAGTCTTCTCCTCCAAGGTGAATGGGTAGATAATCCCAGATACGGCAGACAATTCCAAATTGAGAAGTATGAAACCATCCTACCCGCGAACGTCGTCGGACTCAGAAAGTATCTCGGCTCAGGCCTCATCAAGGGCATCGGTCCAAAGATGGCGGCACTCATCGTCCGTAAATTCGGTATGGATACGATGGATGTCATTGAGAACGAACCCGACAAGTTAGCGCGTGTTCCGGGGATTGGTCGAAAACGTGTGGAAATCATCAAGGAGGCGTGGGAAGCACAACGCGAAATTAAAAACGTCATGATCTTCCTACAGTCCCACGATGTCAGCACAGCGCATGCCGCAAAGATTTATAAAACCTACGGAAACGACGCAATCCCAGTCGTCACAGAAAACCCCTACCAACTCGCCGATGATATTTACGGCATCGGCTTTGTAACCGCCGACACGATCGCCCAGAAACTCGGCATGGATCAGGACGCACCCCAACGCGTACAAGCTGGGATCAAGTACGTCCTCAGCCAAAAAGCAGATGAAGGACACGTCTTTCAACACCGCCCCCAACTCATCGAAGCGTGCCAGACTATGTTGGAGCAGGAACCAGAAGCGATTGAAAAAGGTATCCATGCCCTCCTCGAAACAGAGGAAATTATCAATCCCGGTTTTACCGACCTCGCGGACTCCGATGAACAGATTGATGTAAGCGAAACACAAGACGCGTATGAAATTAGCAGTCAGCAGTCAGCAATCAGCAATCAAGAAGAACTTCCTGATGCAGATCAAACATCTCTTTCAACTTTGACCAACAACTCGTCTACAGATACTTTTGCTAAGGCACGAGTTGTTGGTCAAAACCGACAACTTATAACTGGTAACCATTCCGCTATCTATCTTGCCCCTTTCTACTACGCTGAACTCGGTGTTGTAAACCAGTTTTCGAGACTCCTCGCTTACGGTAAGGGACGAGCCATTGATCACACTGAAACCGATAGGGCGTCATCTAAAATCGCCGGATCCCTTACCCAATTAGAGAACGAAATGCGTATCCAGTTCGCACCCCAGCAACACGAGGCGATCCGCACGGCGATGACAGCACGCGCAATGATTCTCACCGGTGGCCCCGGGACCGGTAAAACAACAACAACAGTTGGCATGATCCGGCTGTTTGCAGCGCAAGGCAAACATATCACTTTAACAGCACCCACCGGACGCGCCGCAAAACGGCTCAGCGAAACAACCGGCGGTGAAGCCAAAACTATTCATCGACTCCTCGAATTCTCCCCGCAGATTAACAGTTTTAAACGCAATCGCCAAAATCCTTTGGATACCGATGTCGTCATTGTTGACGAAATGTCTATGGTAGACCTCGTCCTCATGAATCGGTTGATGCAAGCGATCCGTCCGAGTACCACGGTCATCCTTATCGGTGATGTTGATCAGTTACCCTCTGTTGGTGCGGGGAATGTCCTCAAGGCACTTATTGATTCGCGAAAGATACCCGTCATTGCGTTGACCGAAATCTTTCGCCAAGCGCAGGAGAGTATGATTGTCACAAACGCGCATCGCATTAACAAAGGCGATTTTCCAGAACTCACTGGCGACGCAGACCGAAACTTTTTCTTCATTGAGGAGGAAGATCCCGAGGAAATTACCGAATTAATAACTTCTATTATTGCCAACCGATTGCCGAAACACTACGGTTACCATCCGATAGACGACATCCAACTCCTATCTCCGATGCGCCGCGGTACACTCGGCACTGAAAACCTCAACAAACGGCTTCAAGAAGTTTTGAATATCGAATATACTGCTTCAGCAACCCATCCGTTAGAAAAGGCGCGCTTCGGTCCCCGAACCCATAGCCAAGCACATAGTTCTAGAGATCAGACCGCGACAATAGGCGGCTTCCGCGTCGGCGATAAAGTCATGCAGATCCGCAATAACTACGATTATGACGTATTCAATGGTGATATCGGGAGGGTTGTCGCAATTGAACGTATTGACAAAAAAGTCTGCATCCAGTACCCTGATAAACAGGTCGCTTACGATACGGCAGACCTTGGCGAACTCGTCTTGGCGTACGCCACAACGATCCACAAAGCGCAAGGCAGCGAATATCCTGCTGTTGTTATCCCCTTGCACACGCAACACTATCTCATGCTACAACGAAATCTCCTTTACACCGGTATCACCCGTGCAAAGGAGCGC
Source organism: Candidatus Poribacteria bacterium (assembly GCA_003635255.1). Classification (GTDB taxonomy): domain Bacteria; phylum Poribacteria; class WGA-4E; order WGA-4E; family WGA-3G; genus WGA-3G. The sequence continues at coordinate 28,633 of PYJC01000008.1, forward strand.
GTTGTGATCGTCGGCACCCAAAAAGCACTCGGCATCTGTATTCGCAACAATCAAGTCATGCAACGCAACAGTTACCTCGCCGAACGACTGAATAGAAGTCAGTAGTCAGCTTTCAACAATCAGAAAGCGCGCGTTTAAATAAAAACGCTCCCGCCGACTGCCAAAAGCTGACGGCTGATAGCTATAACAAAGGGGCAAAATATGAGACGATTCATTCTATCCTTTACCGTTTTCCTACTATTTTTCGCACAGGACCTCGCGCATTCCGAGGTCACATTGCCACGCGTCATCGGCAGTAATATGGTCCTGCAACGCGGTATGCAGGTGCCTATCTGGGGATGGGCATCCGCAGGCGAAGAAGTCACCATAACGCTCAGTACTGAAGCCGAAGGTGTCAAACCGCTTTTCTCAACCTCCGCAGTTGCTGACATGAAAGGCAATTGGCAAACCAAACTCCCCGCTATGACAGCTGGCGGTCCCTACACACTCCGAGTCAAGGGCAGTAACACCCTTGAATTAACAAACGTGCTTTTCGGTGAAGTCTGGGTCTGTTCTGGGCAGTCGAACATGCAATGGTCGGTAAGTGCCTCAAAAGATAGCGAGGCAGAAATCGCCGCAGGAATGTATCCAAAGATTCGGTTGTTCTATGTGCCGAGAGTCGCATCAGGACTGCTTCAACAAGATATCGCCGCAGATTGGCATGAAACTACGCCTGAGACAGTCGCAAATTTCTCCGCTGTCGCCTACTATTTCGGGCGGAAACTCTATAAAAATCTTGATGTACCCATCGGGCTAATCAACACCTCGTGGGGCGGCACCCGTATTGAACCGTGGACACCACCTGCTGGTTTTGCCAGTGTTCCCGCCCTTGAGTCCATATCCAAAGAGATTCAAGAAGCACACGCCAACTATCGCGCCCAACTCCCAGAGAAAATAAAGGAGGTTGAGGCGTGGATAGCGGAAACCCGTAAAGCATTAGAAACCGAGACACAACTTACGCAGATGCCTGAAAATAGGCATCCTTTAAGGCATCATACAAGACCTACAGGCATTTACAACAGTATGGTGCATCCGCTGATTCCCTATGCCATACGTGGCGCGATCTGGTATCAAGGTGAATCCAACCTCCGAGAGGGTATGCGCTACCACAAGAAGATGAAGGCACTGATCAATGGATGGCGCAAGGTCTGGGGACAAGGTGATTTCCCGTTCTATTTCGTACAACTCGCACCCTTCAATTACAGTAAGCGGTTCAATTATAGGGGGCCAGACGCAGGTCACTTCTTCCTACCCCGGATCTGGGAAGCACAAACAGCGACATTGGTACTCCCAAATACCGGCATGGCTGTAACGACCGACATCAGTGATCTCACGGACATCCATCCCCGAAACAAACAAGATGTCGGCAGACGACTGGCACTGTGGGCACTTGCGAACGACTACGGCAGAGATGATGTGACACATTCCGGCCCACTCTACAAATCAATGGTAGTTGAAGGAAACACAATTCGACTCACTTTTGATCATGTCGGTAGCGGGCTAACCTCGCGAGACGAAAAGCCACTTACATGGTTTGAAATCGCCGGTGAAGATAAGCAATTCGTTGAAGCCAAAGCAACGATTGATGGCAACACAATCGTCGTCTCCAGCGATACTGTTGTGAACCCGGTCATTGTCCGATTCGGTTGGCATGAGAGCGCAGAACCCAATTTCGTGAATAAGGAAGGGCTACCCGCATCACCGTTCCGCACGGATTCATGGTAAAATAGCCATTATAGTAAAACTTATGCATTCCGCAACTATCTAATTGAAGGAGCAAAGATATGGAACTAACGCTGCTATTTCTCATCGGTTTTCTACCACTTCTCATCGGCAGTATCGCGTATTCCGGGGTCACACTGCCGCGGGTCTTCGGCAGCAACATGGTACTGCAGCGCGACATGCAGACCCCTATCTGGGGATGGGCATCCCCAGGCGAAGAGATTACCATAACACTCAGTGCTGAAGCCGAAGATGTCAAACCAGTTACAACAACCGCAGTCGCCGACACTGATGGCAATTGGCAAGTTAAACTCCCCGCTATGGCAGCTGGCGGTCCCTATACACTCCGAATCAAAGGTAGTAACACCCTTGAACTGACGAACGTGCTTTTCGGCGAAGTCTGGGTCTGTTCCGGGCAGTCAAACATGGAATGGCCCGTAAGTATCTCAAATGATAGCGAGGAAGAGATCGCCGCGGCGATGTATCCGAAGATTCGACTGTTCCATATCCCGCGAGTCCCGTCAGGTTTGCCGCAGCAAGATGTTGAGGCGGATTGGTCCGAGACCACACCTGAGACAATCCCGAATTTCTCGGCTGTCGCTTACTATTTCGGGCGGAAACTCTATAAAAATCTTGATATCCCGATCGGGCTCATCAACACCTCGTGGGGCGGTACCCGCATTGAGCCGTGGACACCTCCTGTAGGTTTTGCCGGTGTACCCGCACTGGCATCTATAAACAAGGAAGTCAAAGACATACACGCCAACTATCGCGCGCAACTCCCAGAGAAAATAAACGCCATAGAAGCGTGGATAACCGAGACTCGTAAAGCATTAGAAACCGATGCCCAGCTTAAACCGATGCCTGATAATACCCATCCGCTAATGGATGCAGGGAGACCGACGGCACTCTACAACGGTATGGTGCATCCGATCATCCCTTACGCCATACGCGGCGCACTCTGGTATCAAGGTGAATCGAACCATCAGGACGGTATGATCTATCACGAGAAGATGAAGGCACTCATCAACGGGTGGCGAGAGGTTTGGGGACAAGGGGATTTCCCGTTCTATTTCGTACAACTCGCGCCGTTCAATTACAGTAATCAAGAGGAAGGTCAATTCTTCCTGCCGCAAATCTGGGAAGCACAAACAGCGACGTTGGCACTCCCAAATACTGGGATGGCTGTAACAACCGACATCGGGAACCCGAAAGATGTTCATCCGCGCAATAAACAGGGAGTCGGCAGACGGCTGGCATTATGGGCACTCGCGAAGGACTACGGTAGAGATGACGTGACGTATTCCGGTCCGCTCTATAAATCAATGGCAGTCGAAGGAAACACGATCCGACTCACGTTTGATCATGTCGGTAGCGGTCTAACCTCGCGAGATAAAAAACCGCTCACATGGTTCCAAATCGCTGGTGAAGACAAGGAATTCGTTGAAGCGCAAGCAACAATTGATGGCGATACGGTTGTTGTCTCCAGCGATGCCATCGCAAATCCAGTCGCTGTCCGATTCGGGTGGCATCAGAGCGCGGAACCGAATTTCATGAATAAGGAAGGACTACCCGCATCACCGTTTCGCACAGATTCATGGTGAAAAACAGCCATCAGCAATGCAACCGTCTCTTGTTGTAGGCGCGAGTTGTGCTCGCGACCGTTAGGACTTGTTGTAGGCGCGAGTTGTGCTCGCGACCGTTAGGACTTGTTGTAGGCGCGAGTTGTGCTCGCGACCGTTAGGACTTGTTGTAG
>PYJC01000009.1 GCA_003635255.1 Candidatus Poribacteria bacterium
CCCTCGTCACTGATTTCAGCGCGGTCAAAAATCCGGATCTCCCCAAGTCCGATATTGCAATCGTGCCGACACCTGAATTGGGCAAAGGGGGCATGATTTATGAGGTGGCGATGCCGTTTACGTCGCTCACGAAGGTAAAAGTCAAGGAGGGAACCGAAGTCGGGTTTACACCCGGATATGAGGAAGGCACGGATAATCCTGAGAAGAAAGCAGGGCTTGTGTTCATGGATTGGCACGGTCTGAACCCAGACGACTCCGCGAATCTTGGGACTTTGACATTTGGCGGTCCACTCGCCGTTGATCCGATAGGCAAGTTAGCGATAACATGGGGGCAGTTGAAGAAACTTGCTCCATAATTTTGGTATGTCCACTTCGGAAGCGGGCATGATAATAAATAAAATTCATAATCACGTAAGGAGGGTATCAATGGGGGGACCAGGCTTTGGAGAAGTCATATTATTGATGCTATTGGTATATCCGTTAGGAGCTATGTTGGGGGCAGTCATGATTGGTGTCGGTATTGCCCTGGGTTTCAGATGGGGTGGTAGATGGCTTTTGAAACTCATGTACAGCGATCCTGAATTTGAAAAATGGCTGAAACGGGTGCTTAACACCTCTGAAAAATCAGATCCATAGGGATACAGCCGAATCCCCTATTGATGTTTTAAATTGATCGAATTGAATTATGCCTAATAAAAATCAGGAAATAGAAAGCATCTTGCCACTTTTCAGGCAGCTGCTTGAAAAAGCCGATAGTTTGCTAAACCGCTTGGACGGGCACACATCGCAGGTATCGAGTAAGTGTCTTAACAACTACATTGCTTTTCAGTGGCGGACACAAAACGGGACCGGATATTTCGTGCCTGTTAAACACCCGCATCTTGTTGATAGCACGGATCTCATCGGTATAAATTTGCAATGGACGGCACTTGACCGAAACACGCGGCAATTCCTACAAGGGCTGCCCGCCAATCACGTTTTGCTGTGGGGCGACCGCGGCACTGGGAAATCTTCACTCGTTAAAGCGATGTTGCAGTGCTATGCTGACAAAGGACTTCGGTTGATCGGCATCGGGAAAGAGGGACTTGTCCATCTACAAGAAATTGCCGAAATGTTGTGGGAACGTCCTGAACGCTATATTCTCTTCTGTGACGATCTTGCATTCAACGAAGACGAACCCGAATACCGCGAGTTGAAGGCGATGTTAGAAGGCGGAATTTCTGCCTGTCCAGATAATGTGCTTATCTATGCCACCTCAAACCGTCGGCACTTGATGCCGCGACAGGTCGGTGAAAACCAGTACCCACAGAACGACGAAGATGAGTTATATCCACGCGAAGCAACAGAGGAGAAGGTCTCATTGAGCGATCGTTTCGGGTTACGTCTCGCTTTTTATCGGATTTCACAAGATACCTATTTACAGATTGTGTCCCACTACGCACAAAAACGGGGGCTCTCTGTGCCGACGGAGACGCTACACCGGGCAGCATTAGAATGGGCGGCATCCTCAAGTGGACGATCAGGACGCGTCGCCTATCAGTTCGTCGCCGACCTCGCTGGCCAATTAGCACTCGAATCAAATTTTTAATGTGTCGCCAAGCGAGAAGGAAGAATACACGAGTAATAACGTTCATATTTTAGAACTGCCTGCCGCCGTTGTTGGCAGGCGAGACGCAAACACACCGTAAGGTAAAATAAAAAATGGAGGTTTCTATGAAGAACCGACTGATACTCTGCTTAGCACTCGCGCTTTTTTTAGGCGGTATGCTACTAACACAAACAACAAATGCTGTGCCAAAAAACGGCACAGTGCGCGTCAGCGGCGATAATACTTGGGTCGTTTTTGTTAACGGCGAAGAGGTTGCCGCAAGCGGGAACTGGCAAGCACCAACCGTCAGTGATTTTAAACTGGATAAGGGGTTCGCTGTTATCGCCGTCTATGTCCACGACGCGGAACCGGGTGCCGCCGGTAGAGGCGGATTCCTCGCTGACATTATCCTTGATGCCAAGCCTGATTATATCGGAACAGGCGAAGACGGTTGGCGGTGCGATACCGGTAAGCTGCTCGCTGATCGGAAAGACGGCTGGGAAGAGGTCGATTTTGACGACAGCAAATGGGAAGACGAACTCGAAATCTACGAAAAATTCGGGGGCGGTATCTGGGGCTTCGGTGCCGCGCAGATGCGCGCAATTCTCAAAGACCCAGACTGCGAAGCGAACTGGGTATGGTGTGGTCCCAACGATGCTGAAGACGACATCTATTTCCGATATACGATCGGGACACTTGCCGTTGAACCCGAAGACAAACTCACCACCACGTGGGCGCGTATTAAAAACGACGATATGTAATCTCAGACGACTGTCATAGCGTAGGCAAAGGAGAACGCAATGAAAAAGTTTTTTGTTCCTACAATTTTGGTTTTAGTTTTCGCTTTAGTCGCTTCAGGCACTTGGGCGGCGACACTCCGCATCAATGGTGATAACTCATGGGTCGGCTTCGTCAACGGCGAACAGGTCGCCGAAGGCAGTGACTGGCAGCAAGCGAGTATCACAGAATTTGATATGCCGGACGGCTACGCTGTCATTGCTGTCTATGTCCACGACGCTGAACCTGGGGGTGCTGGGCGCGGTGGCGCGTTGTTTGATGTTATTCTTGACGACGGCACCTATATTCCGTCCGATGATACTTGGAAGGCGGATGCTGGCGCGCCACTCGCCGATCGGAAAGACGGTTGGGAACAACCCGACTTTGACGATAGCAGCTGGGATAACGCGACACAACTCGATCAGTTTGGTGGTGGTATCTGGGGATTCGGAGCAAACACGATGCGTGAAACGCTGAAAGATCCTGATTCAACGGCGTACTGGGTCTGGGCGGGTCCTAACGATGTTGAAGACGATGTCTATTTCCGAAAGACCGTCGGAACCCTGCCAACAACACCTGTTGAACCGGGTGGAAAAGTCACCACGACATGGGGTGCTTTAAAATCAGAACAGTAGACGCTAATTTAACAATCGGTCGTCGGAAGCCAGTTAACGATTTCCGGCTGCCGATTGTTAAAGCTGGTCTATGCGCTATAAAGCTTCAATAACCTTTGCAATTACTGCAAAAACTGTCTCAATATCCGATGCGTCAAGACAGGAATAGGCAATCCGCAATTCTGTCTCCCCAAGCGCAATCGTGCCGATACCGTGTTCCACCAGCAGCCGCTGCCGAACTGTTTCAGCATTCGCTGATTTAAGGTTTAGGCATGCAAAATACCCAGCATGACTCGGATATACTTCCCATAATTCCGCATATTTTGCATCAGAGGCAACTGCTTTCACCTTCAACGCACGTGCTTTGAGCATTTCATAGTTCCGCCGTTTTTGTTCAGCGTACCTCGGTGTTTTCATCGCCTCAAGGATAAGCGTCTGAGAGACCTGTGCTGCACCGGAGGTATTGGCTCGGATCAGTCCACTGAGTTTCTGTTCAAGCGGTTGCATCGGTGTTTCTCCGAGTCCAAAGGTAATAAACGCCACGCGTAAACCCCAGGCGTATTCCTCTTTAGTAGCACCATCTATTTTCACTGGTATCACGTTCGGATGACACCCAACTAACAACCCAAACAGCGATTCGTGCATGGTTGCTGCATCGAACCACAAACCGGCGTAGGCATCGTCAACCATAACGAGGATACGGCACCCAGTATCAGCACACGCCACAATCGCATCCACAATCTGTGTTGCTTCTGCCTGGGTAATTGCATAGCCAGTCGGATTGTGCGGAAAATTCAGTAGAACGAGCAATTTTTCGTCGGTAGCGTTGGTGAGTGTTTCCCAAAATCCGTGCGTGTTGAAACCACTCACAGCGTTGAGAAAAGGGTAGGTCTGGAGCGTCGCGCCTGCTTTAGTCTGGAAAATGAGTCGGTAATTTCCCCAAATTTTATCTGGAAGAATAAGCATATCACCGTTATCTACGAAAAGTTCTGCGAGTAGACTAAACCCATGTGTCATCCCACTCGTTACAATTGGGAGACTGAACGTTTTTCCAGCAAGCGAAGGATTCGCTTTCGAGAGATGCGTCTTCCACGTCTCCCGTAACGCCTGTTGACCGAGTATGGGTGCGTAGCCGTAGATGTTTTCCGGTGAGAGTTCAGGCACGAGTTCCCGCGAAGCCTGCAGGTGCATCATATCACCCGCGTCTTGTGAGAAGTCCAAGGCGATTGCGCGTGTCGCATTGAATCGGTGTGCTTTTGTATTTGCTTCAGCCGTCTGGCTCAAGATACCTTTCGGCAAATAGATGCGTTTTCCTAACTCGGAGAGTAGCGCGGAGACCGCTGGCGCGACATCGCGAAGTTGTTGGTTTAACTGAATCGCTAAAGGATTTAACACTTGCATATTTTTCCAAATCGAGGATAATATAACCCAAGTTGCCACCTTATCCTGCGGAGAATCAACACCTTTAGGTGGAAAAGGTATCCGCATCCCTAAAATCTTGTAAGTAGCAACTTGCGTTACTATGGTAAAATTGAAGAAAGTAGAACTTTTTGGCAACTCATTTGTAGTAACAATAAATCGGGAAGCCAACGCTCTGTTGCTTGCGAGGTTTCCTATAGTAGCATATCGCTTATTTTGGACTGTCAACAACTTAAAGTCAACCGATTTTTACGAATTCCCGTTCAAGAAGATAAAGTTAAAACCCATCCCTCGACAATAGGACAAAAAACATGAAAGCATTTTTGAAAAGCCTCACATTCGGCATCATCGTTATCCTCGCTGTCGGTTTCGGTATCGGTGTTTATATCCTTCAGGCACCATTGGTTGAACAGACGAAGACCCCTAAATTTCAAGTGCATACGCGGACAGCAGTGCGCGGCAGACCCACAGTTAATTCGAAACCGCTTGCCTACACTACAGATGTTTATCGGTTCAGTCTGGATCGTCAATATATCAGCAATCTGAATAGCAATATCTTGAAACGTGAGCATCTGTTTAGCGCGGCATTAACGCATCGTGCAAGATTGAAAGGGACGGATCTGGATAAGGCATTGAAAACAGCAACCGATTGGCAAAAGATGTTCGCCGATTTGACAGAAAGTACGCGCTTCCGTCCAAGTGCATCTGTCCTTGAAGTTTTGATCAGTGGCGAGGAGTGGCTCCTCAGAGATGTCTCCGGTGCCGGGTATACCGTCACGAAAGCCGGTAACCAGATTGATATCTATCTGCCCGACCTCAAGGACGCATTTGACACAAACAAAATTGAACTCTCTACAGATCTGGAAATCTCCACTGAACAGAAAAACAAACGGTGGTTTATTAGAGATAAAAAAGGGAAACAGACCTATAGCATTACAAACGGCAATGAAAAACTCATCGTCTACCAGCAATCGAAACCTGAAATTCTGACGTATCTGTTTGAAGTAGATACAGCATCACAGACTGCTCTTGGGAAAGGCAACTTGTCGCCGGAATTGATTCAGGGATTTGAGAAGTTGAAAATACCATTGTCCGGACGTGTACAAGTCTTAGCGGGTGAAGATGATGTGAGTTGGGACCTAAAAGATCAGTCTTTGAAATATAGCATCCGAAACGAGAACGATCAATTGAAGGTCTACCTTGATCTTGACAGCAGATGGCTTCGCATCAGAGCCAGTGACGAGATAATAGGCTGGGTGCAAAGTAATCGCGGCACTATCTTTGAACCGCTTCCACCGATACTCAGTTCACGTCAGTTAGCCAAAAGACGACTGCTTGCATTAATTGACAAAGTCAAAGGGAAAGTCGGAACGTCCAATGAAGAAAATGAAACCCCGGATGCTGCGTCCCGGTAGCCGTATCGCAGCGATTTCGCTCTCTTGGGGCGGTCCCGGCGCAATTCCGTACCGTTACGAGATCGGCAAACAGCAATTTGAAGAAGCATTCGGTGTAACGGTTATCGAGACGGAACACGCTTTGCGTGATGCGGACTGGCTTGCGAGAAACCCTGAAGCGCGTGCCGACGATTTGATGGCAGCTTTTGTTGATGAGACGATCGACGGAATTATCTCAACCATCGGTGGCGAAGATTCGATCCGCACGCTGCCATACCTTGATTTGGATCTGATTCGGAATAACCCGAAGGTTTTCATGGGTTTCTCGGATACCACCATATCACATGCAGCCTGCTTTAAAGCAGGGATCGTTTCGTTCTATGGTCCCTCGTTTATGGCGGGGTTTGCCGAAAACGGTGGAATGTTTCCATACATGGTGGATTCCGTGCGACGCACGCTCTTTTCTCCCGAACCGATTGGTGTTATTGAACCGAACCGGGCAGAGTGGACAGTTGAATATCTGCCGTGGGAGAACCCTGAAAACCAATCCATTCGTCGGAAACTGAACCCTTGCACCGACTGGAGATTTCATCAAGATGAAGGGGTCGCTGAAGGGCAGCTTTTTGGGGGCTGTGTTGAAGTCTTGGACTGGCTTCGCGGCACTGACTACTTTCCCTCTGCTGTGAGTGACCTTCACGGTGCTGTGCTTTTCTTGGAGACCTCTGAAGAAGGGGCTCCCCCTTCGATGCTATCAAGATTTGTGAGATGCCTCGCCGCGATGGGTATCCTTGAAGGACTCAGCGGCATCCTGTTCGGACGCCCCGGCGGCGACGTTGATCCGCAAACTTTCAGCGAATACGACGACGCGCTTTGTAAAGCGGTACGCGAGGAATATGGTTTCAACGATATGCCGATTGTCACCAATATGGACTTTGGACACACGGATCCGATGTTCGTCATTCCGATGGGCATGAAGGTGCGTATCAACTCTGCCAAGCAAGAAATCGCCGTTGGCGAGGCGGCAGTTACCAAAAACTAATACAGATGGGTTCTTGTACTGCTATTACCGATTTTCCGAAACCGGATAAAGTGTGAGTCTCGCTTTCTTACCTGATCCCTCATCTGCAATTATGAGTGTGCCGTCCGCAGCGAAGGTGATACCTTCAGGCTGACGATGCCACTGGACAGGAAACTGCTTGGCTGCAACGACCTGACCTCTCGGCGTAATCTCCGCGATCGCCTTCTGACCCGCAGCGAGGACAAAGTAATTTCCTGACACAGGGTGTCGTTCAATGCCAGAAGGCTGAAATTCTTTTCCCCCAATATAACGTGTGAATTCAATGACAGGTATGACTATATGTGCATCTTCGATGAGTTGTTTCTCATCAATTGACCAATGATATATGACCAACTGTTCTTTCAAGTCTGCTCTACGAGCGTCTTTGCACATTAGTAAGAGTGCCTGCTGGGTTGCGTCGTACGCTAAACCCTCTATTTCGTAATCTCTACCGACTCCGGTCGCATAGATATTATAAAGGACGGACTCCCCCTCAGTGCCTCTGCTGCCCTCGTATATGCGCCCCGAACTTGTGACCAAATAGACCTGATCGTTAACTGTCGCAATACCCTCAAAATCATCGTTTTCTGGATTTTTTATATCCGCCAGTTGGAATGCTTTTACGATTGCCCCATTCTGATAATCGATTTCGTGAATGACCGCCTTTTCATCATTGTGAGCCATGAGTTGATTGTCCAGGGTCATTGCTAAGCCAGAAATCTCCTCGAGGCGTCCGGGCAGCTTCCAATGCGTCGCTGTTTCTACTTTCAGGTCATAGCTTTCGAGAGATATTTTCCTTTGTCCTACCGCCTGCGTGCCCCCCGAAAGGTGGTCAAGTATAGTGTTTGGATTCATATTTAGCAAATCTTCACCCAAACCTGCTGACGGATTCTCCGCATGGGCTTTCTCTTCACTCAAATCTGCTGGTGGATTCTCTTTATTGACTTTCTCTTCACTCAAACTTGTTGATGAATCCTGTCTATAAATCATCGACACCAAAAGGATAAGCAGGCTAAAAACGAGGAATCCTAACAAGAGTTTATTTCCGCGATTCTGCATGTGCGATTTTAACCCTCCCTGAGTTCTTGCCCCTTCAGTTTTACGTCGTTGATACACCCTCTTCCGTTTTCTTCAATATCCTGTATAAAAGCAGGCAAAGTGACAGATTTTTTTAACCAGACATCAAACACAACGATGGCAGTCCCATCTGGGTTTTCGACCACATTGGCTAGCTGCCACCGTTTGGTACTCGATTCAAGAATTTGGACAGTTGATTTTTTGGCGACATTGACCTTCGTGGTGTGCACTTCGATCTGGGCATTATAAAGGTTTTCGGTGGCAATGCCCTCTTCGCCAGGGGCTGGCCCCCATTTTCGAGAATCATCGATTCTCCAGCCAGATAGTACTTCCGGTTGTGCGCCAAAATTGCTTTTCCACACACCCAGAGTTATGGTGACGAAAACCAGGGATGCAAGGTAAGCCACTAAAATAAGCTGGGTCCCCGCCGCGAGCCCTATCCCGATAGCCATAAGCATATATACGGAATCCATCGGTTCTTCAAGTGAAGTGCGAAAACGGACAGCGGCCACGATACCTGCTAAACTGAACGCAAGGGCAATACTATCCTTGACCAAAAAAACAACTAACGATATGGCAATAGGTATAACGAGCAAAGTGTGTGCGAAGGATTGACTGTAGTTCTTGCGCGGTCGCGTCCAACGATATAACCAAGTAATCGGGAGCGTAACCCAAAATGCCATTGCCAGAGCGACCATAACCGGAATGGTGCGTGCTGGATCAACAAATGTGACCATGAGCAAGACTTCTTTGATATTTCCTTCAACAAGTGTGGCAACCCCCTCTTTGATTTTCTCCAGGTCACCCTGTTCGCCTTCAAAGAGGCGTTCACGCCCTTGGACACGTTCACGCTCTTGGGAGACATAAATGAGAATTTGGGGGAAGAGGTGAAAAATCCCGCCGAGAGCCAAAAGCCATGCGAGATAATAAACAACGAGACGTATAATTATGTTGTTGAGTATGCCATATATCTTGTTGAGCATACGCTATTTCTCCTATTTGATTGGCTAAAACATGAAGCCAGCCCGCAGATACACGCCTGTCAGGTCATCGCCATTGATGACCGCAACGCTCAAGGTCTGCTTGCGCTTGAGAAAAGAGAGCCAGAATCCACCGCCGGTACCGGTGTGCCATTTGTCGGCATCGTTTGGATCTTCGGCGTAAAATACACGCCCGGCATCAACTGCCATGAACACGCCGAATTCCCCTGGCACTATGAAGTTGATTGGGAGCAGAACAAGTCGCAATTCGACATTCCCATACAGCGAGGTATCTCCAGCGAACCGGTTTTTCCGAAAACCGCGTATATGGCTATCAGATAGACCGGTAGCGGCAAAGCCGGGACCGCCGAGGAAGGCACTTTCGTGGAAAGGAAAAGTTCCCCATACTTTTTTTCCACCTACTCTCAGAGCGAGGGTCGGGGTCGTCGGAATAGGAACGGTTACATAAGTGTGTACGCTTCCATCTATGCTGCCAAAGGGAGAGTCCACATTCCAGACTGCTGGGTAGATGGCTCCGGCAGCCTTGAGCAAAGCCCCATGCGTTGGATACGCTGGATTGTTACGCGTGTCGTACATGATTTCACCCGCCGCGCCTACCTGACCGAAGTGCTCCGTGCCGTACACCGGACGATCCAGGGAGTAGATGAATTTGTCCGCGTTCGCCTTTGGTGACGTGTTTGAATACTTGAGGATCGGTCCCAGGCGCATGCTCAATTCCGAGCGAAGCGGTTCCGTAGGCCCCCCAGGCACCTCTTCATCATGCGCTCTCTTCCGAAAATAGAGGGAGGGTGCGAAAGCGATATGACTCTGTTCCACCTTATAGAAGGAAGACGGTTCTGAAATCTGAGTATCGTTACCGAAGCCATTGAACCGAATTATCTGGATTCCGGAGTACTTGAAGTGAACCCTCGCGTCGAGATCGGGCAGGACGCGGCGAAAGTCGCCGGTATAGGCGGCAAAAGGCTCGAAACCATTAGTGGCAAGTCCAACGTTGAAAGCGTGCCGCGAAGCGAAAGGGACTTTTCGATAGCCGAAATACATCCGGGTGTGGTGTGCCCGCAAGAACAGACCCAGATCCGGATTTACCGCAAGGCTCGGGTAAGTAAATGTGTGCTTGCCCCAGTCTAGGGCATACCGTGCAAGTGAAAAGGGGAGCCATGAGGGAGGACGCTCGTAGGCGTTCTTATCGATTTTCGCGCCCTTGCCTTTAACAAATTGGTTTTTCCCACGAGAATCATAGAACCGGGTCTTTGAGGCATCCGCCTCGGACGCGTTTGTGAAGGTGTCGTCCCCACCGCCACCATCAATGCGCACGGCAATGCGAGCCTTGGTCCCTGATATCTCCACACGGTCCGCTCCGCCCCGGAGGTATATTCGGACTTCGCGGGTCTCTTTGGGGTGGAACGTCCTCTGGAAATAGGGTGCTTTTCTTTTTCCATCAGCCCCTTCTATGAGCCCGACACGGACACTCAAATCACCACTCGATGTATGCTCACACTCGACGTACTCGTTTTGATCGGTTGCATAGACTTCGGGTTGGCGGGTAATCAACCTATAGTATCTGCTGGCAAATTTAGGCAATGCGTCCCGTCTTGATTTGAGTGCCTCAGTAAGCGATGCCCCAATGATCTCGTAATACGGCTGTGGAAGCTTCCGTACTGCATCTTCAATGACTGGGTCCGGTAGCTCCGTGCAAAACTCGCTTACTATTGAATCCCATGCAGCCTTATCGAGTTCAATAAGGAACTCGCGATCCAGTTCCCAACCCGTAATCGTCGGACCTACCAGTCCCGGATACTTATCGTCGAAATCGAGGAGAACGGGGATCCCTCTCCGCGCTGCTGCCATGACGACCCCGTTGAGGTTACTAAAAGCGTGGTCGCGATCCTCCGGTATTGGAATCCATGTATACCTCTCACCATCGGGAAACCGCGCCCATCTCCACTGACCCGCATGACGGTCCTTGTCGCTGACGAGAAAATCCATCAATCTCGCCTTTAGAAAGGCACGGGCATCAACGCGGTTGGAAGGCGTTTCTTCCAAATGCTCCCGCAGCTTCTCCGTTCCGCTGATCTGTCGAGAACCGGCGAAGCCGGGCGTATTGTCGGCGCCTTCAGAGGGGTGTTCCTGTAGCGTTCCTATGAGGCCGGCAAATTGCTCACGGTACTCCTTGAGCCTGGGATCATCTGGAATAATGACGAGTGTATGCTTAGAATGGAGGATACCCGTGGCTTCCATCAGCGGATCAATTACGAGAGCCCCTGTCGGCAGAAGCGCGCTAACCATGTTCTGAAGGAAGTCGTCGGCAATCGTACCCTTGAGTTGGTCCCAGATCCGTTTGGTGGGATCCTTGTCCAGTGAACGAACCGTATACCGGCGACCATCCGCCCCTGTAAAATGGAGGGATACGGACTGTCCGAATCCGCCAGTGCGAAGCGGTGTCAGCCCACCCCCCACGCTGTCGAGGTCGAGGACTGCAACTTCGATTGGAATGGTCCAGAGATCTCGGTAGCCGCTGCCGTAGAACCAACGTTTGAACTTGCTGGCACGGAACCTTTCTCCCGGGACGACTACGTGGGTCCTGGCACCCTGTGGCGGAATAGAGCGATGAATCCGGTATCCTGGAGGAGGTAGATCCTTCTGAGGTATCGATTCTGCCTGAACAGAAAAAGCAAGCACCAATGAAAGTAAAAGGGCGTTCCACTTGGAAAATATCATTAATATACCTCCGTCCCGATAGAAAGGACAAAAAAGGGGCATCATATTTGCTTTGCAAAAACCGTGCCAACGCTTCCAACTTTTTGATTTGTCATTGTATGTTCTACGGGTCCACGTCCGACACAACCTTGTAAAATCGGGGTTTCTAACGTCTTATTAATTCTAAACCCAATGAAAACTCGTTTCACTAAGCCGTGTAAAACCGCAAAAATTTTTGTGGTGCTTGCCAAAGTTTTTAGGTTCACAAAAGATTTTGGTTTTGCCAAAAGGAACGCTCCATACATTGGTTCACGAAGGGCCCGAGAAGACAAGTAGCATAAAACGCTATGGTAAGTCTATTTTAAATATTATTCAAGTTAAAAATAATCAAGGCTATATCTAACTCTATACTATACGATACTTTACGACCAAAAGCAAATTATACAGGGCTATTTAGTTTTCGGTTTTTTCTCAGCGAGAGAATACCAAAACAGGTGAGATCACCTATCAGAGGCAGTATGGCATCAGTAGTCTCTCAGTAGAAGTCGCATCCGCAGAAGCCTTAACTACGCTCTTTTGCGCCCCGCTATCCATCGCGAGAAATACAAGTTCTGAATCTTCATCCTGATTTTTTGATTGACTTATGTCTCTAAAACTTGTATCCTTATCAAGAATTAACACGTTTCTACCCGAAGGGTGCTATGAAGCGTTACCCAAGAAGTCAACATACCATTTCGTCAAAAACGGGTGCGTCAGTTAGGCAATACCCTGATTAAAAACATGAAAATCCTTTTCCTATCGCCCACCGTGCCGTTTCCACTCACCGATGGCGGACGCATTCGGGTGTTTAACCTCCTCAAACAGATTGGAAAAAAAAGTGATGTGACCCTGCTCGCGTTGGAGACACAACCGACAGATGCGGAAGGGGTTGCGCAGCTGCAGCAGTTCGGTATTCAGGTACACCTCGTTCCCAACGCACCGACACTCCCACGCGTCTCGTTCCGTACACTTGCTAACGCTTTCTTTGAACGACAGCCTATCACCGTCGCACGCTACGCGCTGCCTGCCTATCGTCAGAAATTTAGGGAGTTAGTCGCGACTGAAAACTTTAATATCGTCCATTATGAGATGTTCCACACGGCACAGTTTCGGACAGACACTGACCTCCCCGGTGTGCTTTCACAGCAGAACGTTGATTCTGCGATCTGGCGGCGACTCTGTGGTGAAACGGCCAATCCGTTCTATAAATTCGCGTACTGGACGCAGCAACTTGCATTCCAACGCTATGAACGGGTACTAAGTCCGAAGTTCGATGCTGTCACGTGTACCTCTGCTATTGATGCCGCCGTTTTTCAACGACATTGTTCGGAAGACAATATTGAGATTATCCCGAACGGTGTAGATGTTACGCACTACCAACCCGACTTTACATCCGAAGCCCCAGCGCACCTTATCTATATCGGGAGCATGGATTGGTATCCAAATGAAGACGCTGTCGCCTTCTTTGCTGACGAGATTTTACCCGGCATTCAAGACAAAGTGTCGGATGTCCAATTTTCGATCGTCGGCGGGAATCCATCGGCACGTGTGCAAAGGTTGGCAGAGAGGGAAGGCGTTGTTGTCACGGGACGTGTGCCGGAGATTAAACCCTATTTCGCTGAAGCGACGGTCTTTGTCGTGCCGTTACGCATCGGGAGCGGCACGCGCCTGAAAATCCTTGAAGCGTTGGCAATGGGTAAAGCGATTGTCTCTACCACTGTCGGCGCGGAGGGTTTGGATCTCAAAAACGGTGAAGAAATCTTTATCGCTGACGAACCGACAACCTTCGCTGATGCTGTCACTCAACTCCTCACAGATGCATCACTCCGTCGTAGGATTGGCGAAAATGGACGCGCCCGCGTCGAGCGAGATTACGACTGGCGCAGCATCGGCGAGAAACTCCATCAACTCTATACCAAAATTCTCGACTAAGATCGTCAAAGCGTCAACCCAAAAAGTCAGGGCCATTCAATTTTAAGAAATTATTGGGTTTCACGTCTTTTTTTTAAAGATCCGGTTCGGTTAGGAGGGAAACACCCCAGCAAAAACACCGAACCTACCGGGCCTGGGAGTGAAAATTCGATCGAAAAATGGACAATTGAATGACCCTGCCCAAAAAGTTGATTTTCTTTTTCCGATGTGCTAATATATAGCCAACTTGAACGAAACCCTCCAGTCTCAATAACAAACCACTTAAAAGGAGCAATTCCGATGAAAATCCTTACGTTATTTTTGGCAATCACTTTTTTGCTGATGAGTGCCACTTTAGGGATTACCGGTGAAGACCCAGATATGGTGGCGTACTACCCGTTTGACGGTAACCCAGAAGACGCAACTGGAAACGATAATCACGGTGAGATTACAGGCGGATCCAAGTGGGTTAAAGGCAAATTTGGAGACGCGCTTGAACTTGATGCGGCTGCTTATGTCGAGATGCAAGCCTCCGACTCGCTCCACGGTGACCTTTTCAAAGCGGATCCGTTCACAATTTCTGCTTGGATAAATCCTAACTTTGAGGGCACCACGTGGGAACACATCTGGCGAAGTCTACCGTCCGGTGTTGGACACAACACTTTATTCATTAACAAGGACCAAGGGCTTATCTCTTGGCGTGGACGGGTCGGCGGATGGACAGTCCTATGTCAAAGCGACGGGGGGATCGTCGAAGCGGATAAGTGGATGCACGTAGCCGTCACAGGTGATGGCGATAAATTCAAACTTTATGCCAATGGTGAGATAGTCGCCGAGACGGACTTTCAAGAAACCGATGGCGGGAACGTCACTTATCGCATGGGTGGTTCCGGTGGCGAGACCTTTGCCGGTTTATTGGACGATTACGCTGTCTTCTCCCGTGACTTAGACGAAGATGAGATTAATTTGATAATGGAAGGTGTTGAGACGTTCCTGCCGGTTGAACCGAAAGGTAAACTCGCAACACAATGGGCAGACCTCAAACGCTCAGGAGTAACACAACGTTAAGAGAGATAATTATTAGACTTGTTGACGGGGTTTCCTAACCTCGTCAATCCCCAATTAAGGTAGGTGCGGTTTCCTAACCGCACCGGATCATCTCCCAATCTCGTTCCTTCTCTCTGACAATTGATAACCGAAAACTATCTTCTAAAGGAAACTAACCCTTGCCAAAAAAGAAAATCGAAATAGATCCAACCCAGACCACGCTCCCCTTTCCATCCACAGACGAAGAACATCTGGATATATCCACCCTTGAAACATGGCTATTAAACGCAGCGAATACGATCCGCGGTGCAAGCGATGCCCCAAAATTCAAGGATTTCATCTTACCCCTAATTTTTTACAAACGACTCTCCGATGTGTTTGACGACGAGTTCGCTAAACATGTTAAAGAATTCGGTGATGAAGAATCTACACGAGAA
Organism: Candidatus Poribacteria bacterium; assembly: GCA_003635255.1. GTDB lineage: Bacteria > Poribacteria > WGA-4E > WGA-4E > WGA-3G > WGA-3G. The sequence continues at coordinate 15,059 of PYJC01000009.1, forward strand.
ATCATCAATCTTGATCTTGAGAACGCACTCAAAACAGGAGAGAATCCGATTGTCCGTTTTTATATTCCGCAAGAGTATAGTTGGAAGGCACTTCGCAACCATCCCGCCGATGGTCGTTTAGGGGAATTTGTCACCGAGGCGATGCGCGAGATCGCACGTCTGAATCCACTACTGCAAGGTGTCCTTGATGTGAAGGACTTCAACGAAAGCCAGAGCGGACAACGCACGCTCGACGAGGAACGACTGGAGGCGTTGATTGAAGTGCTGAGCCGGCATCGGCTCGGACTGCAAAATACGGAACCGGACATCCTCGGGCGTGCTTATGAATATCTGTTACGGAAGTTCGCTGAAGGACAGGGACAGAGCGCGGGCGAGTTCTATACGCCAAAAGAGGTTGGTGAGTTAATGGCGCATCTCCTCAATCCAGAACCCTATACCACTATCTACGATCCTGCGTGCGGATCAGGCGGGTTGCTTATCAAAGGGCGGTTGCAATTTGAAGAAATGCATCCGAATGAAAAGAGTCAAGCACCTCAGATATACGGACAAGAACTAACACCCACGACCTACGCCATGGCAAAGATGAATGCCTTTCTACACGACTTTATCGGTGCGGATATTCAAATCGGAGACACCTTCCGCAATCCCCGTTTTGTTGCGAATAATTCATCGCTGCAACGTTTTGACTATGTGGTTGCGAATCCGATGTGGAATCAGAAGGAGTATGACGACGCTTTTTACGAGAGCGACAGTTGGAACCGATTTTCGGACGGCATCGCGCCGAGCTCCTCCGCAGATTGGGGATGGGTACAGCATATTCTTGCGTCCTTAAAAGACAACGGACGCGCCACAATTGTCTTGGATACCGGTGCAGTCTCTCGCGGCTCAGGGAGTCAGAACAACGATCGGGAGCGCGATATCCGCAAAAAGTTTGTGGAGAAAGACCTGATTGAAGGCGTGATACTTCTACCCGAAAACCTGTTTTACAACACAAGCGCGCCGGGCATCGTTTTACTGCTAAACCCAAACAAACCAGCGGAACGTAAAGACCAAATCCTACTCATCAACCTCTCTCAGCACTTCGAGAAGGGAAAACCAAAAAACATCCTCACCGACGATGCGATTGATGCTGCGACAGAAGTCTATCAGGCGTGGGAATCTCGTGAGAAACTGAGCAGCGTTATCACGTTAGAGGATACCCAGAAAACCGATTACAATCTGAGTCCATCCCAGTTTGTGGATGTTGGTGATAAGGTAGAACACCGTCCGGTGAATGAAATTCTGGCGGATTTAACAGAAGCACACATCGCCCGCGAAAAAGCAGATAAGGGATTGGAAGATGTGTTGGCACAGCTTGGATTGAATGAAAAGCGTTAAAAACTTAGAATGGTCCGAGCGGTTTCCTAAATCTTGAATTAACAGCATATATATGCTATAATGACAGCAACAATTTATCAAAAGACTATTGTTAAAAATACACTCACACCGAACAAAACCTGATAGGAGATGAAAATCCATGGAAATACTCGGTTTAGTCTTCACAGCATATAACATTGTAGGCACTGGATTTTCTATTGCTGGTGGTATTGATCCAGCCATTAAAAAATATTACAAAACTACTGCAGAGGAACTTTTCAAAAAATCGTTTGTTAAGGTAGTTAAACGATATGCATCGGACTTTGCTGATCTTACTGATCCAAAAACAGTTGAAGTGGATCAGAATACGCTTGATAACGTTATTGCTTCACTTAAAGACCATGATATAGTCCAGTTCACACAATTAAAACAAAGTGAAAAAATAGCAAAAATTACAACGCTCTTTCGTCATTGTATTATCGTTCCAAAACGTCAATTAACTGATAAAGATTTTGAACGAAGAATTCGCCCCGTTATTGAAAGGGTGATTATTGATTTTTATGCCCAACTTCCATTCAATCAAGGAGCATTTAATCAAATTGTCCTTGAGTATATTCAAAACAACATAAAGAATCAAGATGATGCCCACACGATGTTAACTGAATTGTCAAGTAAAATTGACTATGTGCGAAATGAAGTGACACAACGTCTTTCTGAGGATATCCAAGCCATCAAAGATGACACCGAAAAAATTAAAAATGATAATAAGGAAATTAAGCAAACGACGGGTGCGACTTTAGATTTAGTTAGCCAATTTGAATCTCGATTCGACCTAAATATATCCGATTTAATAAAAACAGCAGTCGCAAAAGAACATCATGCAGAAATAGACAATGCTCAAAACTTACTCAAAAATCACAAACCTACTACAACTGTTGAGTTATTAGAAACTCTGCAAAAACGAATATGGAAAGATGCTTCGGATGATCTAAAGTTTAGTATTCTAACTAATATGGCAGCTGCTCAATTCGCTCTAAATAACGAAAAAGAAGCAGCAAAGTTATTGATTAAGGCATTTGATTTCAATCGTGAAGACGAAAGGGCACTTTCTAACCGTGCCTTGGCTCATCTATTACTTAGAGAGGTTGAAAAGGCAGAAGAATACGCAAATCAGACACTAGAAAAAAATTCTACAAATACGGATGCTTATGTTACTCTCATTGGAATTTCTGCTGAGGAAGAACCACTTGATGAAGTAATTGCTAAAGTTCCTGACTATTTGCACGATTCCCCACAAATTGCTTACGCTATCAGCGAGTTAGCAAAGCAGCGTGAGAATTTTGAAGCAGCGAAAAGATGGGGTGAAATTATGGTGTCGCAAGACCAGGGAAACGCTCCAGACTTCAAGGCTGCTTTCGCAACTATCTTGATTAAGCAAGCATTAGAAGATAATCTTGCAGTGGGTACCAGTCAACTTAATGGATCACAAAAAGAACAACTGGGACGGGCAATAGGATTTCTTACTGAGGCATGGAATGCCGTTTCCAATACAGAATTAAAGGATTATAGAGCAGATTGGATCATTAACAGGGGAATTGCCCATTTTCACCTTGGCGAGTTGACAAAAGCAACAGAAGACCTTGATACTGCCTTAGAAATTGAAAAATCAAATCCAAGTTTGATAAAAAATCGTGCGTTATTAGCTTTTGAGTGTGGAGATATACCAAAAGCTGTTGAACTTTTGGAAAAAATCCAATCCGCATCGGAAGTACCTGAAGCACCAATTATACTTGCGAATATCTTATTCGCGAGTGAACGTTTAGATGAAGCAATAACAAAACTTAACGATTTTTTGCAAACAGATTTGTCTCCAGAACTTCAAGAAAAAGCAAGGCGTTTGCTCATTGAAGTTTATATTGCTGATAAACGTTTTGATGATGCATTAGAAATTTCAATAGCGATGCGCGAGTCAACGCCAACGAGCATAGCGAATCTTGTTGACGCTGCTCGCATTTTTAGCGCGAATGAAAAACTCGATGAAGCAATTTCTCTACTCAAGGAAGCATACAACTATGTTCAGGATGGTGCAGAATTTCTTGATATTGTAATGTTAGCTGACCAATTTTACATCCATGAACTATTTAAAGAAGCTGCTACGCTTTACGAAAAACTTGCTGACACGAACTTAAATTCTGAATTAACACAGTGGTTGATCAAAAGTTATTATGGCGCGGGAGAAATCGGGAAAGCACTTGAGATATGTCAGAAACTTGGTGAGAAATATGGACCACTTGAAAACATCTCCGAGATGGAGGTTGTGATTTATGAGGAAATCGGCAATATGAGTCAAGCCGAAATGGTATGTAAGGACTATTTGAAAAAATTTCCTAATGATATTAATATGCGAATCCGTCTTGGAATGATTCTTATTCGATCTTCTAAAGAGACTGAAGTTGATAATGTGTTAGATAGTTTTCCTGAAATCAAAGACTTTTCATACCTAAAAGATCTTTCTTTGCAAGGATGCTTTGAATTAGCTCTGTTACATCAAATAAGACTACAACCGGAAAAAGCATTGGAGATTATGTACGAAGTGCGTAGAACGCATTTTAATAATCCTGATGCCCACCTTTTATATATCAAGATTTTCCTTTCAGTTGAAAAGGAAATTCCTGAGATGCTAAAACCTACTCAAGTTGAAAAAGATACAGCGGTCAAAATCAACATTTCTGACGAAGACTATTGGTATATCATTGAAGAACGTGTCGATGCAGATATCAAACGCGACGAACGTGATGTGAATGACCCTTTCGCTCAACAATTAACCGGAAAAAATATAAATGACGAGGTGAGTTTAGGGAAGAAAATGTCCGGTCCAAAAACTGGAAAGATCGTTGATATCAAGAGTAAATTCTCTTATGCCTATCAAGAGAGTTTTCGTATATATGAACATCTGTTTCCTTTAGACCAGGGCATGGATAATATAAAAATAGATGATTCTGAAGAAATCGGCGATAAAGAAAGATTTCAACAAATGTTTGAAATAATCGATCGGAGGCAAGATAGAATAAATAAAATTGAAGAACTATACAAAAAAGAAAACATAACAATCGGTGGTTTTACAGGATTAGTCGGTAGTAATAGTTTAGATACGTGGGGTTCCCTCATGGGTAACCCTGAATTAGGGATTAGGTGTAGTATTGGGGGTATTGAGGAAAGAAGCAGCATCCTTAACCGACTTAATCATTCCAACCCTAAACTTGTTGTAGACATTATTTCCCTAATAACTTTACACAGTTTGGATGCTGCGGATATTGTGGTCAGCACGTTTGGGAAGTTCTGCATTGCTCAATCGACTATTGATGAATTACAGAGTATTATCAGTGAAAGAGAGGGAATGTGGTCTAAACGCGAGGGCATGATAATTGGTAAAGAAGGAAATCGGTATGTAAAACAAATTATCAATCCTGAGGAAATGAAGCAGGGAATAGAATATCTAAAAAACATCATTCACTGGATTAGAGAGAACTGTGAAGTTGGTCAAATCACTGTTGGGTCAGAGATGAACCAATTACGCAGGAGGGAACTCAATGACATACTACAACAGCATTTCCTTGATACTGTTCTGCTTGCAAGCCAACCGGGGCACCTACTTTTCTCGGATGATGGACGACTCAGATATTACGCGAAAACAAGCCTCAATAGCGATGCCGGGACAAATTTTAAAATTGAGGGTGTGTGGACACAAGTTTTATTGGAACATTGTGTTAAGCAAAATCTCCTTGATAAAGTTAACTACGATGAGATGACGATAAAACTTGTTTGTTCTCGCTACTATCACACTGTTTTTGATGCAGACCTACTATTGGAAATTGCAAAACGGGCAGATTGGAAGCTCTCTGAGCCTTACAACACTTTTGTGCTTGCTTTAAGTGAAGAACGAATGAATGGACATACAGCATTAGACGTGTGCGTTGATTTTCTCTTTAAACTTTGGGAGGAATCAATTTCTATCAGACAAAAAGAATTCTTGACGTTGGGTTTATTAACGGGACTCACTTATGGAAGGAATGCCCACACAGTATTGAACCGACTTGAATATCTAATTCAAAATAAGCATACACTTTTTTTGCCCGTTGAAAACAGTATTCTCAGACAAATCCGTAATTTTCAACAGATCTATCCTCTTGAAGATAACTTTACATTTTTGGCGGAAAATGATATTCGTGTCAAGGGAACACGGGTAGGTATTGAAACTATCCTATACGAATATATTCACAATAGCAAACTACCAGAAGTAATCGCTGATCGCTACTATTATTCACTCACAGTGGAACAGGTTTACGCTACGATCCTATATTATCTTCAAAATCAAGAAAAAGTTGGTACATATCTGGCGGATTATCTAAAATTTTGCCAAAATGCCCGAGAGGAAAACGAGAAAGATCCGCCTCCCGGTGCTGTTCGCTTGCGTAAACTTATAGCAGAAAAGGAAGCAAATTCTGATATACCCGATCCCACCAATCCAAAAAACGATACAGCAAGTACAACCCAATTTCCAACCAATAATGAACAGGGCTAAAGATGCGTCGGTATCTGATAGACGAAAATATTTCTCCGGAATACCGTACGCAATTGCGCAACCATGAGTCATCCTTAAAGGTCTTGGCGGTTGGTGATGAAGGTGCACCTCCGAAAAGCACGTCAGACCCAGAAATCTTAGTGTGGTGTGAACAGCACCAATTTAGCTTGATAACAAACAATCGGGAAAGCATGCCGCAACATCTCTCTGACCATATCGCAGCAGGACATCATGTGCCCGGCATTTTCACGATTAATCTTCAAGTGCCAATGGGAAAAATTATTGACGAGTTGATTCTCATCGCTGGTGCATCTGACGAAGACGAATATATGGACGAAATTAAATATCTACCACTTTAGCTATGAGCTCAAGTTTGTGCCTTCTTCCGAATTCTCACAATCTGCTATATGTTGAATCAGAGAGGATGCAATGAACGATATAAATTTACCAAAACATTGGAAAAAGATAAAACTATCAAATCAAGATTTATTCAATTTTGAAAGTGGTATTTGGAAAGGAAAAAAAGAACCACTTGAAGAGTGTACCGTTGTAAGAAATACCAATTTCACCAGTGATGGGTACCTTGACCTAACCGATGTAGCAGTTTTACCTATAGAACAGCGGCATTTAGTAAAGAAAAGCCTGAAATGGGGTGATATTGTTATTGAGCGGTCTGGAGGAGGTCCAAAACAACCTGTTGGTAGAGTCGTATTTTTTAACCTTAATGATGCGAAATACTGTTTTAGTAATTTCACAAGTCGTTTAAGGGTAATCGATAGGAACACAGTATTTCCTTCTTATCTATTTTTTTTCCTTCTATATTTTCATGACTCTGGGCAAACCCGGCAGCTACAACAAAGGACAACTGGAATTAGAAACTTGATGTTTCAAAATTACAAAGACACGACAATCCCCCTACCCCCGCTCCCCGAACAACGCGCCATTGCCCACGTCTTACAAACAATCCAAGAAGCAAAGTTTACCCGTCAGCGCGAGATTGCGTTAGAACAAGAACGCAAAGCGGCATTGATGGATTACCTCTTTTCACACGGCACGAAGGGTGAACCCCGCAAGCGGACGGAAATCGGCGAGATTCCTGAGAGTTGGGAAGTAACAAAGTTAGGCGATTTACTAAAGTTGAAAAGTGGGGTGTCCCGACCCAAAGATATAGAGAGTAAACCCAATGCCAAGTTAACTGTTCCAGTATATGGCGGAAACGGCATTTTAGGGTACACTAGCGAGAAATTTAGTGATCAAAGGCTTCTTGTAATCGGGCGTGTTGGAGAGTATTGCGGTTGTGTGCATATCGCGGAATCCCCTAATTGGATTACCGATAATGCTTTATATTCAGAGAAATGGTTTAGTAGTGAGATTTTACTTGATTTTCTGGCAGGACAATTAAAGTACTTCAATTTAAATCGATTTCAAAGGAGAGGTGGACAACCGTTGGTTACACAAAGTATTCTCCATCAACTCAAAATACCTCTTCCGCCATTTACCGAACAACGTGCCATTGCTGCCGTTTTTCAAGCGATTGATGAAAAAATAGCAGCCCTTGAACGAGAGGTTGAACATCTGGACGAACTCTTCCACGCCATGCTTGACGAACTGATGACAGGGAGGCGGTCTGCTGTGCCTTTAATCGAAAGCGGAGTGATACAATGAGTGAGTATACGGCTGTTCAAGGACCGATGCTTCACTATAGCGACCAAATTGGTTGGACGCGCGTCTCTCGATCACAAGCCATGCAGATGCGTGGTGGTAATACCGCCGCGCGTTATTTTACCGATATCTTGAAAGCGCAACTTTTGAAACTCAACACAGGCATCGTAGACAATTCCAATTGCGATGAGATTATACGGCAACTCGGTTTGCTTAGGGCAACCCTTGAGGGGAATCAGGAGGCATTGTTGTGGATGCGCGGTGAAAAGTCAACTTTCGTCCCGAGTGAGAATCGAGAGCGCAACGTCACCCTGATTGACTTTGAAAACCCTGACGATAATCTATTTCACGTCACCGATGAATGGGAACAACAAAGTACCGTTCACTTGAATCGGGCGGATGCGGTATTTCTGATTAATGGAATCCCCGTTGCAATTGTGGAGACCAAAAATGTTGGAAAACCGGACGGATTGGCACTCGGTGTGGATCAAATCCGCCGCTACCACGACGAGACACCAGAGATGTTCACAACTGCCCAACTCTTTGGTGTGACGCAATTGATGGACTTCTTCTATGGCGTGACGTGGAACACCAATCGCAAAAACCTGTTCAACTGGAAAATTGACGAACCTACAAACTATGAGCAGAAGGTAAAGACGTTTTTCGATCGCGGGCGTTTTCTGGAAGTGTTGCAACGGTCGATCATCTTCCAAAGCAGAGACGATCAACTCACCAAAGTCGTGTTACGTCAACATCAGACGCGCGCTGTGGAGAAAGTCATTGAACGCGTTCAAGATCCGAACAAACGGCGCGGGCTTGTCTGGCATACACAGGGCAGCGGTAAAACCCTCACCATGATAAGCATTGCGGCGCGACTCCTACGCGGTGGTGAACAGATAGAAAAGCCTACCGTGCTGATGGTGGTTGACCGCAATGAACTGGAGAGCCAACTCTTTAGAAACATCACCGGTTACGGTATCACCACGCTCGAAGTTGCACAAAGCAAAGATGATTTGGAAAAGGTTTTAGCCTCCGATTACCGTGGTTTAATCGTGTCAATGATTCATAAGTTTGACAAGCGACCCGCGGACCTTAACACCCGTGAAAGCGTGGCAGTGCTGATTGACGAGGCACACCGGACGACCGGCGGCGATTTTGGGAATTATTTGATGGCTGCCCTCCCCAACGCAACCTACATCGGATTTACCGGCACCCCCATTGATAGTCTCTCTAAAGGCGAAGGCACTTTTAAGGTCTTCGGCAAAGACGACGCGCAGGGTTATTTGGACAAATACGCTATCGCTGAATCCATTGAAGACGGGACAACTGTAAAATTGAATTACGCGCTTGCGCCATCCGGCTTGCAAGTTGACCGCGAGTTATTAGAGCAGGAGTTTTTAAACCTTGCCGAAACAGAAGGGGTTAGTGATCCTGATGAATTGAACGCAATTCTTGATCGTGCTGTCAACCTAAAAGAGATGATGAAATCGCCCGATAGAGTAGACAGAATTGCTGAGTTTGTTGCCAAAGACTTCCAAGAAAGAATTGCACCGATGGGATTCAAAGCGTTTTTAGTGGGTGTGGATCGCGAAGCGTGCGCGCTTTACAAACAAGCATTGGATAACTATTTACCACCAGCGTATTCGGAAGTGGTCTATTCAGAGGACAATCGAGATTCTGAGTTAATGAAAACGTACTACCATACATCGGATCAGGAAAAGGAGATCCGTAAGAAATTCGTCAACAAAAACGAACAGCCGAAGATTTTGATTGTAACCCAAAAATTGTTGACAGGGTTTGATGCGCCGATTCTTTATTGTATGTATCTCGATAAACCGATGCGCGACCATGTGCTGTTACAAGCGATTGCGCGTGTCAACCGACCCTACGAAGATGCGGATGGGTTGGTAAAACCTGCAGGGTTCGTGTTAGACTTTGTCGGTATTTTTGAGAATATGAAAAAGGCACTCGCTTTCGATTCCGACACGGTGGAGAGTGTCATTCAAAACATTGATGTACTCAAAGAGGCTTTCGCGAAGTTGATGCGCGAAGACGCACAGCAGTATCTACCTCTTGCCGAAGGTTCGGATGATAAAGCAAAGGAACAGGCAATTGGGTATTTCGAGGATAAAGAGGTTCGAGAGACATTTTTCACCTTTTTCAAACAGGGGCAGAATCTCTACAATATCTTGTCGCCTGATACCTTTTTACGCGAATTTATAAAAGATTATCAGACACTCGCAACCCTCTATGGATTAATCCGTAATGCCCATTCTGACCATATTTATGTTGATAAAGAATTGACCGCTAAGACGCGGGAACTTTTACAAGATCATACGGAGAGTAATCTATTTGCGTTACCAGACGCTGTTTATGAACTGAGCGAAACGACGCTAAACGAAATAAATCAGAGCAACGTATCCGATACAGTTAAGGTGCTGAATTTACGGAAGGCACTGCGTCAGACGGTAATGGATCAAGGCAGATCGAATCCATTTCTGATTTCGATTGGTGAACGCGCGGAAGCGGTTGCAGAGGCTTATGAAAATCGTCAGTCAGGAACCCAAGATACTTTGGCTGAGTTTATGAGGTTAGTTGAAGAAGTTTCACGCGCTACAAGAGAACAAGATCAAATGGATATGGACGATAACACTTATGCGGTTTATACAGTTCTTAAAAATGTCATAGAAGATGTTAACCCCGAGCAGGCACGAGCCGTTGACCAAATTTTTGAACAGTTTCCCGATTATCGGTGGGATAATCAACAAGGGAGTCGGTTGCGGATAATGCTCTATCGGACATTAGAACCCACAGTCGGCAGAGAAAATATAATCGAAACGACGAACAAATTGTTGAGGCTGGAACGCATATGAATGCCAGTAAAGCGGATTTGAAAGGGGCAGCACAACAGTGGGCAGAGCGTATCGGGGTCAAGGTGCGGGAGATTCATCTGCGGCACATGCGGCGGAAATGGGCATCTATTTCAACAAATGGGAGATTGACGCTCAACACCGACCTGCTCAACTTACCGGAAACGTTGACGGAATTCGTGATTGTCCATGAATTGGTGCATTTGCTCGTCCCGAATCACGGTAAGTTATTCAAGGGTTATATGTCTGCGTATCTTCCCGATTGGGAGGAGAGACAGAATCGTCTGAGATTACTTTAAAAAAACGAGATTTTATTTGCATGTTATCAATCTATCAGGACTTACGCAAATTGAACAAATATTGGATATTTGGACGCAAAAAGCAGTATTTTCGATATTTTTAACCCCCTAAATCCCCCTTATCAGGGGGACTTTAAGAGGAAATGCGTAAGTCCTATCTATTATCTATTAGCAGAGGTGAATAATGGAAAATAGGAAGATTCTCATCATTGGTGGCGGTGTGATTGGACTTGGTATCGGGTGGCAGCTGGCGAAAGTGGGTGCCGCTGTCACCATTCATGAGCGCGGACAAGCCGGACGCGGTGCCTCTTGGGCAGCCGCCGGTATGCTCGGCCCAATTGCTGAAGCACATATCGACGAACTCGACCTCCTCAAACTCAGCAATCAAAGTTTAGCACGCTACCCAGAATGGGTCGATGAGTTAGAGACAGAAACAGAAATGTCGATCGGTTACCGAGCAGAAGGCACGCTCATTATAGGCATTGAACCTGATGATGCAGATCAACTCCGGCATGCCTATAACTTACAACAAGATTTAGGGTTGAATGTCGAGTGGTTGAGCGGACAAGAAGCACGTGAAATTGAAGGGGCACTCTCACCATACGTGACTGCAGCAGTTCGTTGTGAAACTGACCATCAAGTCGATAACCGACTCATGGCGCAGGCACTCCAGCGTGCTTATCAGGGGCGCGGCGGTGTGTTGCATCAAAATAGCACTGTTGAAAGAGTCGTCATAGAAAATGGAACCGCAACGGGTGTTCAAACACAAGACGGTTTTCAAGCAGCAGATACGCTGATTCTCGCAGCAGGATGCTGGTCTGGGCAGATCAGCGGGTTACCGGATACGATTATCCCTCCCGTGCGTCCCGTGAAGGGGCAGATGTTGGCGTTGCGAATGCGAGAGGGGACTACTATCAAAAACGTCATCCGTACCGTCAAGGCGAGGTATCCGATGCCGGTATATTTAGTACCGAGAAGCGATGGTAGACTGATCGTCGGTGCAACAACCGAGGAATTGGGGTTTGACACGGATCTAACCGTTGGTGGTGTATACGAACTCCTTCACGGGGCGTGTGAAGCGGTGCCGGGTATTTACGATCTGCCACTTATCGAAACTTGGACAGGTTTACGCCCTGGTAGCAACGACAACGCGCCCATACTCGGTAAAACACTGGTCGAGAATCTAATATACGCAACAGGGCACTATCGCAACGGCATCTTACTCACCCCCATCACGGCTTACGAGATCTCCAAACTGGTTCTGACGGGTGAGACTTCAGAGACAATCGCCCCGTTTCACTTGGACAGATTTTCAAAGGAGTAGGGGCTTTAAAAAAGCGACACGCTTTCTCCCGCCGTGTGCCGTAACTACACTTGATTGCCGACAGCCGATGGCTGCCGGCTATTCCATATTTCCCTTGCATTCTTATCCTACTTCTGATAGAATTGCCTGCAAAGTCCACCTATAGGTGAAACATAAAGGATGGAAACGCATGGCACTTCCAAATATGACACGGATCCGACAGCAGTTTGAGGCACCCGTTCTCGCTGACCTCCCCGCAGCGATACACGCAGAATTAGCACGGATTGATGCCGCTTCTATTATCAGTCCCGGTGAGACTGTTGCAATTACCGCTGGCAGTCGCGGCGTTGCGAATGTTGATATAGCCGTCAAGGCGACTGTCGATTATCTCAAGACACTCGGTGCGAAACCTTTTGTGGTTCCAGCGATGGGGAGCCACGGTGGTGCAACCCCTGAAGGACAACGGAGTGTACTGGAACATTACGGTATCACTGAAGAGACCGTCGGCGCGCCGGTGAAAGCGACAATGGAGGTCGTGGAGCTCGGAAAGACAGCGGACGGGTTGCCAGTTTTCTTTGACCGGTATGCCGCTGAAGCGGATCACGTCGTTCCGCTGAATCGTATTAAGGCACACACAGATTTCAACGGTTCCATTGAGAGTGGATTGATGAAGATGCTGGTGATTGGACTCGGCAAACAGCAGGGTGCGAACCTCTATCACCGGGCTTTCTTTCAGTACAGTTTTGAACACGTCATCAGAGCGGTCGGTGGTTTTATTCTGGATACCGGCAAGATCGCTTTCGGCTTGGGGTTAATTGAGAACGCACACGAAGAGACAGCGAAAGCGGTAGCCGTACCTGCTGCACAACTCCTTCAAACCGAACGTGAGCTGCTCATCGAGGCGAAATCGTTGATGGGACGACTCCCGTTTGATGAGCTTGACTTACTTATCGTGGATTGGACAGGGAAAAATATCAGTGGCACGGGGATGGATACGAACGTTATCGGTCGGATGATGCAGAACTTTGAACCCGAACCCGCAAAACCGGCGATCCTCCGTATATTCGTCCGGGACCTCACTGAAGAGAGCGACGGTAATGCCACCGGTATCGGGCTTGCCGACTTCACAACGACCCGCCTTGTAGACCAAATTGATCGGCACTCGACCTACATGAACGGGATCACTGCCCTCGGACCGCAGAAATCGAAAATCCCGTTCTACTACGATACTGACCGTGAAGCGATTGAAGTCGCATTGGACACTATCGGTCTTACTGAACCCGAAGATGCACGGGTTATCCGGATTGAAAGCACATTGAGATTGACGGAACTCGATGTCTCTGAGGTGTTGCTTGAAGATGCGCAATTGCATTCAAGGTTAGAAGTCATCGGTGAAACGAAGCCGTTTGCGTTTGACGCTACAGGGAATCTGTTGCCGTTTTAGATAGCCATCAGCTGTCAGCCGTCGGAAACCGTCAGCAAAGAGAATTTTCTCGTGGTTTCCGTTAGTTCTCTGCCTGGTTTGAGAGTTTCAGAAAACTGAAAAGAGATATGCTGATGACTGAAAACCGACGGCTGACCACCATTAAAAAAATGCGGAAACTTAAGATTATCCTTGAGATGATCAAATTTGAACATACTGTCTTCGCGCTTCCGTTTGCGGTGATGAGTGCTTTTATCGCATCGGACGGATTTCCGCCGCTGCCAAAACTTGGTTGGATCCTCGTAGCAATGGTAGGGGCGCGGAGCTGTGCTATGGCGTTCAACCGGCTCGCTGATGCTGAAATTGATGGTATAAACCCGCGTACTGCCATGCGTGCGATTCCTGCGGGCTTAATTACAAAAGGCGCGGTGTGGAGTTTCACCATTATTTCCGCAGGATTGTTGGTTTTTGCGGCGTGGCGGTTGAACCCGCTCGCCTTTGCCTTATCCCCCGTCGCGCTTGCTGTGGTTATGGGATATTCCTATACCAAACGCTTCACCGCATTCTCTCACTTCTGGTTAGGGCTTGCACTCTCTATCTCACCTGTCGGTGCGTGGATCGCAATTCAGGGCAACTTTGCGTTACCTCCGATCATTCTCTGCTGCGTCGTGCTGCTCTGGACAGCCGGGTTCGACATCATCTATGCCTGTCAAGATGTGAGCTTTGATAGGAAACACGGGCTACACTCCATCCCGGCGAAAATCGGCATCCGATGGGCATTATGGCTATCGTCTGCGTTGCATGTCATCGCCGTGCTACTTCTTCTCGGTATCCCGTACCTCGTCGAATTGGGACTTTTCTATTACATCGGTGTCGGGATCGTCGTGCTAATCTTTATCTATGAACACGCCATCGTCAAACCGACAGATTTGTCCCGCGTCAACCTTGCATTTTTTACATTAAACGGCGTGATTAGCCTCGTCTTGATGGCACTCTCAATTGCCGATATTTTACTGTTATAGTTTTCAGAGGAATGGATGTCTCTTAAGATAATCCCAAAACCCGTAGTCCGTAACGAAGTGGAGGACGGATTTGAGAAATGCCCGTTAAAGTTCAAATGTCCGTTGTTTCTCCGCAAGGTAAAATTAAAAAATGAAACTTTCACTTTCTGTGCGCGTTGCAGAGACAGCATCGAAAAGAGATGCTACGCATACCTTTACACAACTGACTGAACTGGCAGCAGGACTCGGTTATGAGGCGGTCTGCATGCGTGCCTCCCAAGTCGGCATCCACTCACCTTTAGAACAGATTACCGCCGCTCGCAAACAGGCAGACTCGCTTAATTTGAAGGTCTCTATGGTCACCGGCGATTTCCCCGTGCCGCTCAACAACGAGCAGGGACCGGACGGACTCCGCAATATCACCCCTTATCTCGATTTAACGGAACTGCTTGGGGCAGACCTTATCCGTATCGCAATGAAGGTCGAGGCGGATATCCCGTGGGCACAACGTGCCTCCGACGAAGCCGCAGAGCGCGGTATCCGGCTCGCGCATCAGTCGCATACGCAGAGCCTGTTTGAAACGGTGGAGGGATCGGTCGATGTCCTGAAACGTGTCGGTAGGAAGAATTTCGGGATTATCTATGAACCTGCCAACCTTGATCTGTGTGCGCAGGATTACGGCGTTGAGACGCTTAAGCGGTTTTCACCATATCTCCTCAATGTCTATCTTCAGAACCACATCCGCCGACCAGACGGAAAAACGCGACTCCTGACGTGGATTCAGGGCGAAGTTCCGCATGATCCGATCCGCCTACAAGACGAAGGTGGTATCGACTTTCCACTGGTGTTTGAAGGTTTGGAGGCGATCGGTTACGATGGGTATGTAACGGTGCATCAGGCGTTCCGTGAGATTATGGAGCCGGAAGACGCAGCGGAACAGAGTTATACGTATCTGAAACCCTTTTGTGGATAGAGAGGAAGTCTCCTTAACACTATGAACACACAACGTCCGAATATACTAATTATCACCACCGACCAGCAGCGGACAGATAGCCTCAGCTGCTACGGGTCAACGTTTACGGATACACCGCATCTCGATAAGTTCGCGTCTGAAGGTATCTGTTTTGAACGGGCATATTGCACGAATCCGGTATGTACCCCCGCCCGTGCCTCAATCTTTTCAGGACGGTATGTGAGTCGCCACGGGGCGTGGAATGTCGGTATGAACGTCCCTGAAGATGAAACCATGCTATCACACCGACTCGGTGCGGTCGGGTATCGTACGCATTATATCGGCAAAGCACATTTTCAACCCTTCGGTGCCTCTGGAGAACAGTCCGTTGAAGCACGTGGCAATACGGCACGCTACCCGGATTTTCAAGGTCCCTACTACGGATTTGAAACGGTCGAATTGGCACTTGGACATGCAACTTACGGTATCGCGGGACATTACGGCGAATGGGTGCGTTCACAGGTCTCCGAAGAAGCGTTCGAGCGTTATAGTAAAGCGACACGCCTTAGCGAAAGAGGGTTCGGCGGTGAGGCTTATGATTGGGATATACCGCTGAAGTACCACAACAGCGTTTGGACGGCGGATCGGACAGTAGATTTCTTGTCAAATCGTGATACCACGCAACCGTTCCTATTGGCGGTTGGTTTCCAAGACCCACACCATCCGCACTGCGTTCCTACTGAATTCGAGGCGCGCGTTGATCCCACCCAAGTCCCGTTGCCGGACTTCGTTGAAGGTGAGTTAAACGACAAACCGCCTCATTTCTTGGAGGCACGATGCGGGGAACTTGAAAAGTCGGAAATCCGAGGCACGTATGCGATCGCGGGGCAGGGTGGCGGTGCCGACTACCGTAAAGTTTCGGAAGCGGATGCACGGCTCGGTAGGGCATATTACTACAATATGGTGAAGATTATTGATCAGCAGATGTGCCGGATTCTGGAGTGTCTGGATACGTGCGGGTTGACGGAAAATACGTTAGTGCTTTTTACGACCGATCACGGCGAACTGCTCGGTGATCACGGATTGTGGATGAAGGGACCTTTCCATTACGAGCAGCTTGTCCGTGTACCGACGTTGATGCGGTTTCCAGCGGCGCTTCCAGCAGGACAACGCACACAGGCACTGTTCAGCCATGTTGATATTGTGCCGACAGTGTTGTCAGCAATCGGTTTGCCGATTCCATCAGATATAGATGGTGTAGACGCGATGCCGATGCTTATTGGTGAGACGGCATCTATGCGTGATGATGTATTAGTGGAGTGTGTGGACGATCCCCGCGGCTTGCGACTCAAAACGGTTGTAACCGATACTCGGAAATTGACTTGGTATTGTGGGCACGCGTACGGTGAACTCTACGATTTGGAGAAGGATCCGGGTGAGCGGGAAAATTTGTGGGACAGTGCTACGTACGCCGACAATAAGGCATCTCTCATGAGCCGTATCCTTGAAACGATGGAGCCTTTAGAGAAACGGGTTGATCGGTTGTCGTATGCGTAGGACGAAATTATTGATTATAGGTAAAGATTGGTTCGCGAATGATCTCTTTTAATTCTGCAATGTATTCTTCTATAAGTGCCCGGCTTGTCTTGAGCGTCAGTTGAATTGCTTCATGAAGGTTTGTCTGTGCTTCCTCATCTGTTATAGATGCGATGCGTCTATCAAATATATTTCACTGTATGCATTCCGCTTTTGTCAAGTGAAAATATAGCTCTTCATAACCTTTTAGGAGCAAACTGTACTCGCTGATGGGAGGTAAAACTGATGGCATTTAGCGATTTCAAGACGATTCCTGAAGTTCAAAAAAGATTCGGAATCAGATACGCGGAAAACGACTTTTTCTCCGTTGAGGATCCCTTAAGCCCTTCAGAGCAATTTCTCCAAGAATTTGAATTTACGAGGCAACACATCAATATTTTCGGATCGGAGGCAGCACGGTGTGAAGCCGTTATCTTTCCGGTTTTAAGAGAGGTCTATAAAGGGTACGCTGATCACTACGCCCTCTGGATCAAGGAAACTATAGTCTATGATGA
>PYJC01000010.1 GCA_003635255.1 Candidatus Poribacteria bacterium
CGGAAATTTCAGCGAGGAAACCGTTAATTTCGCCTTTCTTATGGAACCAACTGCCAGTAGCCCCCAACTTAAAAACTTTTCCTTGCGCAAAAGGATACTTGATTGTCTGTTTTTCGCCGGGAGGGACCTCCCATGCCGAAGTGAGTGCTTCCTGAGGTATCCCTTCTGTGGGGAGTTCAGTCTCACCATCGTAAAGATCAAACGCGCCTTTAGTTTCAGCACTGCCTACCGAGATATCAATAACCAACAGACCCCCGTCTTTAAATGCTGTCGTATCAATTTCAACAACAGTATAGTCTTGAAGACCGTGTCCTGGTGCCCGAAAAATGCTGAGAACCTCTTTCTTAGGATGCTCACGGGTAAGCACAACGCTTAAATCATCATTTGCAATCGCACCAGATTCAACAGCAGTTTCAAGGAAAGTATTCCAATCCGTTGATGGTGGGTTCCGGGCAGGTTCAGGCAATCCCGGATGTTTCTTATCCAAGGCTTCTTGCAAAAATAAAAGGTAACCTTTGGACCCGTTGTATGGCGAAGTTCGTTCATTGACGGGGAGTCTGCCCATCACATCAAGATTTTTTGAGATCACTAAAGAGTCTGCCGGGGACCCGAGCTTCCACCCTGTGATGATTGCCTCTGCGAATGGACGCGTTTTGTCAAACGGTTTGTAACCTTGTTGAATTCTCGCCGCAATAAAGGCACGCTTATTCGGGGTACGTCCTAATTCGACATTTGATACCCAAGTATTGATGAAATTTTCGTTCAAGAATTTGATAATACGGTCGTCGGAGAGGACACCTGCCCTCAGGCTTTTGCCGCTCGCTCAGCACGACTCGTCGACTAACGGGCCATCTATGGAGACTGCGTGAATCGGTTTCTGCTGTGCTTCTACCATCTCCAGTACCTGCTCCGGCGGCACCCAGTTAATTCGCTCCGATTTATAGAACTTATGTATCAGTGCCCGTTCAGCGACCTCTTGGGTAATGGTTTCTGTGAATTTGATGCTCTCCAGAAGTTCTTGATTTCCAGCGCGGAGTTCGATTTTCGAGCAGAAACCGGTAGTCGTATGAAAATGGGAGTCGTTTTCATCTTGCTTCCAGTTAACATCGAAGTTTATTACGCCTTCAGGAACGTACATCTCAAAGAAAGCGACTTTCTCTCTGTTCCGGTCAATGATAAGATGTCCGGTGAACTGCGAGGGTGTGAACCAACCATCTTCGAGTCTGAACTCCGCGTGAATCCGAAACACGATGTCGGCGTATTGAGCGTTGTAAGCACGCAGACATGCCCAGAAACCATACGAATCCCCTGCATTGATATGCAAGAATAAATTCGGTTTCGGATGCAGTTGCTTGAGCAAAGTGAGGACACCTGTTGCATCTAATGCCCAGAGTTCACCAACCGACACCGGTGTGTTCGGAAGAAAAGATTGGAAAACGGAGGTCGGATGCTGTTTTTCAGGTTCAGCGACCCGCAGATTTGCCAACGCGTCCCATTCCACATGGAAATTGGAGCCAGTGTTCTCAATTGGTGCAATGTAACCTTTCACTAAGATTTCTGAAGTATCTGTAAGGTTAAGCGTTATTTTCTTATGCGCAGCCGAGGGGTTGTCGGCGTAGAGCTGTCCACTTATCACTATTAGAATGAAAAAAGTGGTGATTAAATTTTTCATTTCAATTTCCTTGTAGTTAGCGCAAGTTGAAAAATCTGTTATCTTGCGCGTCTGCGTATGTAAATTCTAACATATATGCTAATCAGTAGGGACAATTTTATTCAAATTCCAAATGAAAACGGTGCCATCTGAACTGCCACTGACAAGCACATCGTCTCTCGCGAATGCCAGAGCACTGATTTTGCTTGTATGGTTCGAGAAGGTATGAAGAAGCTTTCCAGTTGTGAGATCCCACAATCGGACCCTTTGGTCAGCACTACCACTCGCAAGTATCTTGCCGCTTGGAGAAAACGCCACCGAAGTGACTGTTCCTGCGTGTCCTTTCAGGATCCACAGAGGATCTCCGAGATCCATATCCATCCGTAGTGGCTCCGTATCTGTAATTTTCCAGACCTCTATTGTCCAGTCGGAACTCCCAGTTGCGATAAACTCACTGGAGGGAGAAATCGTTAAAGCGACGATTTTTTCTCTATGTTTTGTCAAGATAGCTTCAAACTCTTTGTAAGGGTCTATCTCAGACGAGAAAACAGCGAATTTAAACTTGTCTTTAACAGCCATTGGCAGTTCGACTGCCTCTGCAAAAATTTCACCATACTGTGAGAATGCCGTCGTAATCACTGTATCGTCTGATACGGAGGTTTTCGTACTCCAACGGCCGCCATCACGCGAGTACCACGACCGAAGCATGTTGTTTTCGCGACTTGCACTCCAAAACCTTTCTCCCTCCAGAGAAAAAGCGACAATATTAACAGGGGCAGTGTGTTCTTCCCGGGCCCGTCTGAGTTTCCCCGTCTCTGCTTCCCACAACCGCACCGTCTTGTCCGCGCTGCCACTTACGATCAATTTGCCATTGAAAGAAAAGGCAACCGCCAGCACCGAATCAGTATGTCCGGCAAGCACCATCCGTTCTTTGTAGGTATCCGCATCATGGATATGGATATTGTTCGCTGCAGCTATCGCAAGTTGATTCGCGGATTGAGCGTATGCTATAGCATTAACAGGTCCCTTGCCGGTATCAATCCGAGTGATGGCATGTTTAGGCAACCCCCCGGCAAACCCATTTACGAGAAACACAACAAGGGTTAAAAGGAGCATAGGACCTATTAATTTGATCATCTTCATTTTTCGTATCCTTTTCAATTTAGGACTTACGCAATTTGCTGATGAGGACCTACGGCCCGCACGCCGCTGGCGAGGTTTAAAACCTCGCCAGCAAAGGACGCTGCGTCAGTCCTATCAGTTGTCAGTTATCAGCAGTCGGTTCTACAGAAATTTTAGCGAGAAACCCGTTGATTTTTCCTTTCTCACTGGGACTGCCAATAGCCCCCAACCTAAAGATCCGACCCCGATCAAAAGGATACTCGACCACTTCTCTTTGATTCGTTGGAATATCCCTTACAGAGACAAGGGCATTGTCAGGCGCAAGTTCTGTAGTGTCCTCAGCAAACAGATCAAACGACCCCGAAACTTCGGATTCGCCGACCCAGACATCAATCGTAAGCACGCCACCCTCTTTAAAGGCAGTCGCATCAATTTCAATGACAGTATAATTTTGAGAATCGGTCTCAGATGTCCGAAAAACACTGAGAATTTCTTTCTCGGAGTGTTCGCGGGTGAGTACAACGCTCAAACTGTTATCCTTAATAACACCCGATTCGACAGCGGTTTCAAGGACGCTATCCCAATCTTTTGGTTGCGGCTCTGAGGACATCTCGCGCAACCCCGGGAGTTTTCCGTCCAAGGATTCCTGGAGAAATAAGAGATATCCCTTTTCGCCGTTGTATGGCGAAGCGCGTTCATTGACGGGGAGTCTGCCCATGAGTTCAAGTTTTGGCGAGATCACCAAAGAATCTGAGGGTGAGTTTTTCTTCCAGCCTTTCATGATTGCCTGTGCTAACGGGCGCGTTTTGTCAAACGGTTTAAATCCTTGCTGTCGTCTGAGTCCCATGAATTTTTGCTTAAAAGGCGTGCGCTCTAATTCAACATTCGACACCCAAGCGTTAATGAAATTTTCGTTCATGAATTCAATATTTTCGTCGTCGGAGAGGACACCTGCCCTCAGGCTTTTGCCGCTCCCTCAGCACGACTCATCGACCAAAGGGCCATCTATGGAAATTACATGAATCGGTTTCTGCTGTGCTTGTGCCATCTCCAATACTTGGTCGGGTGCTACCCAATTAATTTGCTGCGATTTGTAGAAACGCAATATCAGTGCGCGTTCCGCTTCCGCTTGCGTAATGGATGCTGCGAATTCAACGTTTTCCAGCAAATCTTGCGTTCCAGCCCGGAGCTCCATCTTCGAGCAATAACCCGCGCCAGCAATGCGCCTTCCGTGTACTACCCGATTGACATCGAAGTTCACTGGACCTTCAGGGACGTACATCTCGAAAAACGAGACCTTTCCTTTTACACGGTCAATTACAAGATGCCCGGTAAACTGAGAAGGGGTGAACCAACCATCCTTAAAGGCAAATTCCGCATGGATCCGAAACACGATATCAGCGTATTGATCGTTGTAAGCGCGCAGGCATGCCCACAAACCCAGGGAATCTCCCGCATTGATATGCATAAGTAGGTTAGGGTTCGGATGCAGTTGCCTGAGCAAGGTAACTATTCCTGTCATGTCTGGTACCCAGAGTTCGCCGACCGAAATCGGTTTGTTTGGAAGAAAAGATTGGAAAACGGAGGCAGGATACCGTTTCTCTGGTTCAGCGACCCGCAGATTTGTTAACGCATCCCAGTCCTTAAAGTCATCGGACACAGCATCCCCAATTGGTGCGATGAAACCTTTCACTAATATTTCTGATGTACTGTCAAGGTTAAGTGTAATTTTATTATTCGCCGCCGAGTGGTTATCGGCGTTAAGTTGTCCACTCACTACTATTAGAGCGAGAAGGACAACAGTCAAGGTTTTCATATTCAATCTCCTCAGTTGAAAAAGTTATAAATATTCAATCAAGATTACTTAACAAAATTAAACGCGCTGACAGGAAGATAAGAATTAATTTCCACTGTTTTTCGTCGATGCAGGTGCCACAGAGATTTTCGCGAGGAATCCGTTGATTTTTCCGTTCTCGCTGGCATTACCGATAGCACCTAACCTAAAGATTCTGCCTTGATCGAAAGGGTACTTGACCACTTCTCTTTGATTCGTTGGAATATCCCTTGCGGAGATGAGCGCGTTGGCAGACCCGAGTTCCATAACATCCCCAGCAAACAGATCAAACGATCCAGAAACCTCGGATTCTCCGACCCAAACATCAATGACAAGCACACCGCCATCTTCAAAGGCTGTCGCATCAATCTCAACGATAGTATAATTTCGCGCGTCGGGCTCAGATGTCCGAAAAACGCTGAGAACCTCTTGCTCGGAATGTTCATCAGTAAGCGCAACCCGCAAACCGTCATCTACCATCGCACCGGATTCAACAGCAGTTTCAAGAAGTAGATCCCAATTTGTTGGAACATCCTCACGTAACCCAGGAAGTTTTCCATCCAAGGATTCCTGAAGAAATAAAAGGTAACCCTTTGCACCGTTGTATGGTGGCTGGCGGTCATTGACGGGGAGTCTGCCCATCAGTTCAAGGTCCGGCGAAAGCACCAAAGAATCTGCTGGCGAGTGTTCCTTCCAGCCTTTCACGATTGCCTGTGCTAAGGGACTCGTTCTGTCAAACGGCTTGAAGCCGTGCTCGCGCAGCTGTGCCATAGTGGCTTTCTTACGAGGTGAGGGGTCCAATGCGCTGTTCAACACCCAAGCATTGATAAATTTTTCGTTCATGAATCCAATATTTTTATCGTCGGAGAGGACACCTGCCCTCAGGCTTTTGCCACTCCCTCAGCACGATTCATCAATCAAAGGGCCATCTATCGAGATCACATGAATCGGTTTCTGTTGTGCTATTGCCTTTTCCAGTACCTGCGCTAACGGCACCCAATTAATTTGCTGCGATTTGTAGAAACGCAGTATCAGTGCGCGTTCCACTTCCGCTTGTGTAATGGATTCTGTGAATTTGATGCTTTCCAGAAGCTCTTGATTTCCTGCACGGAGTTCCATTTTCGGGCAAAAACCGGTACTTGTAATATGATAGGATGCATTGTCCCGCTTCCAGTTAACATCAAAGTTGATGACACCTTTAGGGACGTACATCTCAAAGAAAGCGACCTTCTCCTCAATTCGGTCAATCACAAGATGTCCAGTGAACTGCGAGGGTGTAAACCACCCATCTTTGAGTCTAAACTCCGCGTGAATCCGGAACACAATGTCGGCATATTGATCATTGTAAGCACGCAGGCATGCCCATAAACCGAACGAATCCCCCGAATTGATATGAAGAAAGAAATTCGGTTTCGGGTGTAGTTGCTTGAACAAAGCTAAGACACCCAGCATATCCACGATCCAGAGGTCGCCAACTGAGACCGGTTCTTTCGGAAGAAACGCTTGAAAAACCGATGCGGAATGCTGCTTTTCCGGTTCGGCAACTCGCAGATTCACCAAAGCGTCCCACTGTTTAAAATCATCAGATAAACTCTCCTCAACCGGTGCAATGAAGCCTTTCACAGACACCTCTGATGTGCTGTCAAGGTTAAGTGTAATTCTGTCGTTAGTTGCCGAGTGATCATCGGCGTTCAGATGTCCACTCATCATTACCAGAATGAGCAATCCAGTTGCTAAGATTTTCATTTTCAATCCCTTTGTAATAATTATTATAGCAAAACCTAAAAATAGACACATTCGTAGCATAAACTTCCAGTTTGTGCCAGTCTGAATGCCTGTTATAGGTATTCAGACTGTTTGAGAGTGCCCAATTAATTCTAAACTTTACTATATAACGCAAGTTGACATTTTTTATACACATAGCACGCCGCGGGAGTGTAGTGCCTTGACGACACAATTTTCTATTCTCACTGCGAAGCAATATCACCCCTACGGGACGTGAACATTAACTTTTTGGGTGAAAAACTTATGTTCAAATGTGTAGGACCCCTTGGGTAGCAACTTGTGTTAAATTACCCTACTATGAATAAATCTGTTCGCAGTCGTGCGATTCATCACAGACCATAAAATCATGAAAACGGGTAGTAAATTTACCGTTCTGCAATTTGAATCACTCGACAACATCATAAATGAGCCAGATGCCTTCCACTTTTCGCATCTTAACAGATACCTCCCCTGCCAGGGGCACTCTTAATTGAAAGTGGAATTCATCACCTACATATTGGCTGCTCAAAACCTCCATCTGACTCAATATTTCACTCATCTGAGTACGCGCATCCTCTGGCATATCCTCAAAATCATCTTCAAATGTTTCTCTGGCATCCTCCGTAAACATCGAAAGTATTGTCTCTGAGTCAAGATTCTTAAATGCTTCCACGAAAGTGTTCATCACATCTTCCGGAGATTGACCTAAGTGCGCTGATGACCCTTTTCTTGGTTCAGATTTCTGCTCCGGTTCGACAGAGATTTTTGCCCAAAAAGCGTTGACGCTCCCTTTTTCACTGTGCCAATCACCCGTAGCCCCTAACTTAAAATGCTGCCCTCGGTCAAAAAGATATGTGATTCTCCTTGATTGACCAGATGAAATCCCCCATGCGGAGACAAGGGCGTTCAAAGGTGCACCTTCTGTCGGGAGTTCGCTGTCGCCAGTGAACAGGTCAAAGGAACCAGCAGCCTCGGTGCTTCCTACCGAGATATCAATCGTGAGTATACCGCCCTCTTTAAGTGCTGTTGCATCAATTTCAACGACGGTGTAATCTTGATAACCTGCCTCCGGTGTCCGAAAAATGCTTAATACCGTCTGCTCGGGCTTCCCATGGGTGAGGACAACGTTTAAACCGTTAATGCCAGCGGCACCTGAGCTGGAGGGAGTCCCCGAATCCGTTGATTGAAGTCCCGAGCCCTCCTCCCCGAATCCGGGGAGCCTGCCATCTAAGGATTCCTTGAGAAATAAAAGGTACCCTTTTGCGCCGTTGTAGGGTGAAGAACGTTCATTGACAGGGAGTCTGCCCATCAGTTCAAGGTCCGGCGAAATCACCAAAGAATCTGCGGGTGAACGTTTCTTCCAGCCTTTCATGATTGCCTGTGCTAACGGACGCGTTTTGTCAAATGGTTTGAAGCCTTGCTGTCGCCTCAGTGCCATGAATTTCTGTTTGGAAGATGTGCGCTCTAATTCGACGTTCGATACCCAAGTGTTGATAAAATTTTCGTTCAAGAACTCAATGACTCGGTTGTTGGAGAGGACACCTGCCCTCAGGGTTTTGCCGCTCCCTCAGCACGACTCATCAACCAAGGGACCATCTATAGAGATCGCATGAATTGGCTTCTGTTGTACTCGCGCCATTTCCAATACTTGGTCTGGCTGTATCCAGTTAATTTGTTGTGATTTGTAGAAACGCAATATCAGCGTGCGTTCAGCCGCTGCTTGGGTAATAGACTCTACGAATTCAATATCTTCCAGAAGATCTTGTGTCCCCGCACGGAGCTCCACTTGTGAGCAAAAGCCCATACCTGCTATGCGTCCTATGGGCGTTATCCGATTGAAATCAAAGTTTACCGGACCCCCCGGGACACGCATCACGAAAAATGCGACATTCTCTTTAACTCTATTGATCACAAGATGTCCCGCAAACTGAGATGGTGTGAACCAGCCGTCCTCAAAGATAAATTCTGCATGGATGCGAAACATGATGTCGGCAAATTCATCATTATAAGCACGTAAGCATGCCCACAGGCCATACGAATCCCCAGTGTTAATATGCATATTTAGACTTGGATTAGGGTGGAGCTGCCGCAGCAGTTCGAGTGCCCCATCCGGCTTGACCTTCCAGTGTTCACCAACTGAAACCGGCTTGTCTGGAAGGAAAGCATGAAAAACCGATGCTGGATGTTGCTTTTCCGGCTCAGCAACCCGCATATTTGTCAAGGGATCCCAGTTCTTACCGGAATTGGACACGGTCTCTCCAACCGGGGCAATGAAGCCTTTCACTGAAACTTCTGATGTACTATCAAGGTTAAGTGTAATTTTGTTATTAGCTGCCGAGTGATCGTCGGCGTTAAGGGGTCCACTCATTATCATCAGTATGAGAAGACCTATCACTAAGGTTTTCATTTTTAATCTCCTGTCTGCAAACATTGCTGAAGTATTTATGAGAAATACGCTAATCCGTTGAGACGATTTCATTCAGGTCCCAAATAAAAACGGTGCCATCTGAACTCCCGCTTGCAAGGGTTTTGGCTTCAGCAAATCCGATGCCGGCAAGTGCTTTATCTCCTAAAAATGTTACTGCCCCAATTTCACCTATATGTCCAGTAAGCGTCCGAAGATGCTGTCCAGTGACAACATCCCATAATCGGACCTTCTTATCAGAACTCCCACTTGCAAGGCGTTTACCATTTATTGAGAAGTCCATGGCCGTAATACCTTCGGTATGTCCTGCAAGCACATGCAGCGGCTTATCGGGCTCTTCTATTTCCATATTCCATAACTGGATCGTCTTGTCTGTGCTTCCAGTGGCAAGGGTTTGCGCCCCCGCAGACAGGGTTAACACATTAACTGAATCTGCATGCGCAGATAAACCGCCTGACTTATTAAATCCAAAAAGGAAAACAATACTTGCCTTAGGTTTAAGACCGCCTTCTGCCCAAACATTAATGAGGAATTCATCAGCTGATGCAGCATCAAATGCCCTGGCCGCGATTTCGCCGTCTGGTGCGAATGCGGTTGCAGTGAACGCATCCGTGGGCATGAAGGCTGATTTGCTCGCTTTTCCACCGTCAGCCGAAAACCAAGATCGAATTGTTGGGTCTGTGTTGCCACCACTCCAAAACTTTTCACTATTGGCAGAAAAGGCGACAGCATTGATAGGTCCCGTATGTTCCTCGCGGGTACTCAAAAGTTTGCCGGTCTCGGCATCCCATAAACGCACCGTCTTGTCTGAACCGCCACTCACGAGGCGTTTACCATCTGGAGAGAAGGCAACTGCTAATACCGAATCGGTATGTCCAGCAAACACCATCAGTTCTTTATAGGTATTTGCATCATAGATACGGATGTTTTCTGCCGCTGCCACTGCAAGTCGATTCGCGACTCGAGAGTATGCTATAGCATTAACAGGTTTTTGCCCAGTATCAATTTGGGCGATGGCACCTACGGGTAAATCCCCAGCAAACCCGTTTGCGAGAAATACAGCAACGGTCAAACTGAGAATAAAACTTATTAATTTCGTCATTTTCATATCCATTTAATTTCCCTCGTTTTTCCCGGACACAGGTTTCACAGAGATTTTTGCGAGAAAACCGTTGATTTTCCCCTTCCCTTTCGCGCTGGCGATAGCCCCTAACTTAAAGATACCACCCCGATCAAAAGGATACTTGATAACTTCTCTCTGATTCGTTGGAATATCCTTTAGAGAGGCAAGCTCACTCGCTGCTAAAAGTGAGCGGTGAGAACAATTTGACCGTTCAATATATAGTGACGCGGGTAACAGACAAAACGGTTGCCTAATTTTGTTAGTTTTCAGTCAAACGGCAGTTAGCAATCAGTAGACACGGTTCTAACCCCGCCAAACTGCGCCTGCCAGCCCTATTTTTCTGATGCAGGTTGAACAGAAATAGTGGCAAGAAACCCATTGATTTTTCCGTTCTGACTGTGATTACCTGTTGCCGCTAATGTAAAGACTTGACCGCGCTCGAAAGGAAACGTGATCGTTTCTCTTTCGTCGGTTGGGATCTCCCGGACAGAAGCAAGTGCGTTATCAGGCACAAGTTTCGCAGGCGGTTGTGTGTCACCAGCAAACAAGTAGAATGCACCGGAAACCTCGGCTTCGCCGACCCGGACCTCAATGTTGAGCACACCGCCATCTTTAAAGGCCATCGCATCAATCTCAACGATAGTGTAATTCTGAGTGTCAGTCTCAGATGTGCGAAAGACGCTGATGATCTGTTGCTCGTGCGCGTCAGCAGTGAGCACAGCACGCAAACCTTTATCAGCAATAGCACCAGATTCAACAGCAGTTTCAAAGCGGGCATCCCAATCTATTGACTCAAGTCCCAAAACACCCTCTGTCGATCCTGGAAGTTTTCCATCTAAGGATTCATAGAGAAATGTTACGTATCTTTCTTCGGTAATATTGGGTTCACCGGGTTTTCGATAAGGTAAATGACCCATCACCTCCAACTGAGGCGATAGCACAAACGAGTTTACGGAGCGACCTACCCTCTGCGCTGCTACAGCCTCTTCAAGTGTTGTAGCAACTGTTGTGGCTAATTTGCTTACCAATTCACCCTTCGCCCCCTGCTGAAGTTCC
This sequence comes from Candidatus Poribacteria bacterium, assembly GCA_003635255.1. Classification (GTDB taxonomy): domain Bacteria; phylum Poribacteria; class WGA-4E; order WGA-4E; family WGA-3G; genus WGA-3G. The sequence continues at coordinate 10,976 of PYJC01000010.1, forward strand.
GGCAAATCCCCTAAAAGCACGAATACGTTGACAAATTGTTCGTTGAGCAGCCTAATGATTTTTGAATGAGCGAGGACACCTGCCCTCAAGGTTTTTCCACTCGCTCAGCACGATTCATCGTCAAATACGCCCCATGTGAGCAGCAGATGAATTGGACGGTTCTTCTCTTGGGCGTATGCAACGGCCGCCTCAATAGGGAGTCGCTCAATTTCGGAAAACTTGTAGAACGCAGCCTCTAATGCTGACTTTGCACCTGCTTCCGTCATAGAAGTCTCCCACACAATATCATGCTGGTCGTCTATGTTCTGTCCGATGAGTTCCATGCGCGGCACGAAAACCATATCTGCACCGCCAAAGGCGTTGATGTCAACATTAGTATTACGAGGTGGAAGATAAAGGCGAAACTCACGAATCGTTCCATCTTTCCGGTTGAGTATCAAACGTCCAGTAAATTGTGCGGGTGTGAAGTAGGCACGCGCCTCCTTATCCAGTAAGAATTCCGCATGGATTCTGAAGGCAATTTCCACATAACCCGCCGATAATGCGCGTAAACAAGCGAAGGCACCGTCTGACTCCATGCCACTAATAACCTCACGTCCGTGAGCAGAAGACCTCCAAGCCCCAGGGTTTATATGCATCTCCGCGGTGGCTCCCGAATGAAACTGGTGCAGAAAGGGGATAATTTTGTTCGGATCGAGTTCCCATACATTTCCTACAGCAACGGGTTTGTTCGGGAAAAAGGTTTTGAAAGCATCTGCCTCATATTCACGGTTCGGGTGCGCTGGTGAAAGGTTTTTAAACAGCGCAGCGTGCTTCGGCGTATAATCGGGCAAATCCAGCGCGGAGTCCGCAATCGGATCCCAATATGCCTGTACCTGTAGGATTGTGTGCTTATCCAATGTATTTTGGAGGTTTATTTGATCAGCACTGCTACTTTGAAGGCTTATGCATAAGCCGAAAATTGATACTGCCAATACTATAGAAATCAACCAATTTCTTCTCATCTTTTATCTCCTTACAATACTAACGTACGTAGCGATTGATTCTTTAGAGGATTCTGTTCGCGTTCACGTAGATCCTCGTTTCAATATATAAAGACGCGGGAAATAGACAAAACGGTTGCCTAATTTTTTCAGCTTTCAATTTTCAGGAGTCGGTTATCAGTGAAATAGCAGTTAGTAATCAACCATCAACAGTTGGGATTCTCATTCTTTTCGAGTACGGATATCCTCGGTTCCAAACCGCACCTACTTCTTTTTCGTCAAAGCATCCTTTAGAAACGTCAGGTATGCTTCATTAATCGCCTCATTCTGCGTTAAATCCTCATAAGGTAAATGACCTATCAACTCCAATTGGGGCGATAGTACAAAACTGTTGACCGAACCATCTACGCCCCGCGCGACAGCTTCTTCAAACGTTGTGAAAATCGTGTTTGCAAATCTATTGACTGTCTCGTCTTTCGTTGCCTTCTGAAGTTCACGCAGATCCCGAATCAGAAGGAATACATTGACATAGTGCTTATTGAGCAATTTTATGATTTTTGAATCGGAGAGGACACCTGCCCTCAAAGTTTTACCGCTCGCTCAGCACGATTCGTCGTCAAACACACCCCATGTGAGCACCACATGAATGGGGCGATTCTCCGCTTGCGCTTGTGCAACAGCCGCCTCAATAGAAAGCCTCTCAATTTCGGAAAACTTATAGAAGGAAGCCTCCAACAGATCTTTCGCCTCATTTTTGGTAATAGCAGTCTCCCAGACAACATCACGCTGGTCATGCGCGTTTTGTGCGATGAGTTCCATGCGCGGAACGTAAACCATATCCGCACCGCCAAAGGCGTTGATGTCAACATTGGTTTTACGCGATGGGAGATGAAGCCAAAAATCGCGAATAGTACCGTTGTTCCGATTGAGTATCAACTGTCCAGTGAATTGTGCCGGGGTAAAGTAAGCACGCGCCTCTTCATCGAGTTGGAATTCGGCATGGATTCTGAAAACGATTTCGGCATAAGTCGGCGAAAGGGCGCGAAGACATGCGAAGGCACCCTCTGACTCCAGACCTACCTTTATCAGAGTTACACGCCGCCCAAATATCTCTATGGAACTTTCTCCACCCGGGTTTATGTGCATCTCCCCGGTTGCCCCTGGGTGAAATTGGCGGAGAAACGGAAGGACTTCGTTCATATCCAGGTCCCACACGTGTCCGACAGGAACGGATCCTTTTGGCAAAAAGGCTTTGAAAGCGTCTACCTTATATTCTTGACTCGGGTGCGCTGGTGAGAGATTCTTAAACAGCGCGGCATGCTTCGGTGAATGATCGGGCAAACCGAGCGAGGCATCCGCAATCGGATCCCAATATGCCTGCACCTGTAGGGTTTCCTTTGTATCCAATGTTTTTCGCAGGTTTATTTTATTAGCAGTACAACTTTGAAGGCTTAAACTTAAGCCAATAATTGATGCTATCAAAACTGCGATAATCAACCAATTTCTTTTCATTTTTTATCTCCTTACGATTGCTTCTTTAGCGGATTCTGTTCGCGTTCACGTAGATCCTCGTTTCAATATATAAAGACGCGGGAAATTGACAAAACGGTTGCCTAATTTTTAAAAAATCAGAGAAAACGGACACAATTCTTCGGTTTTTTCGTCCGAACACCCCTTAATTCCATATATATCTCTTGTAGGAGGGATCTCCGAATCCTGACGTGTATTAGGGGTCATGATTCGCAGTGAGAACAATTATCGGAAAGTTCTAAATGCCTCGCAGTGAGAATAAAGTGGTCAGCAACTTGAGTACACTTCGCAATTTTAGATACACTCGCAAACTTTCTGACTGCTGATGGCTGATAGCTGAATGTCTCTAATAATTCCGAAATACAGGTTGCATGTCATCCCGTTTTAAGGTATCCTATAATAACATTTTATGCTAACCCTACTAAGGAGTTCCAGAGCTTGCGAGATTACACCGAAGTCACCGAACGCCTAAAAAATCTGGAAGTGCCAATAGAATATATTGGTACTGCTCACAGTTACCCGATACATCAGATGCGTTTAGCATCGTCCGCACCTAAACCACAACAGGTGCTTATCACTGGTGGTATGCATGGCGATGAACCCGCAGGCGTTGAGGCTGTTTTACAGTTCCTCGAACGTGACAACACCGCACGCCTAAAAAATTTTTCATTTCTAATAATTCCGTGTATCAATCCTTACGGCTATGTCCATAACACGCGTGAGACCCGTGGTAGTATAGACATCAACCGCTCTTTTGAAACGGAGGATGTTGCCGAGGCCGCTATCATCAAAAAGGCACTCGGTCAGACCCAATTCTCACTCGCGATAGACTTCCACGAAGACTATGATGCAACCGGCTTTTACCTCTACGAAGGCAATCGAGACGAGAAGTACATCGGTCCCAAACTCGCCGCCACTGCCAAAGCCATCGGTCCAATAGACCCTGATGACCCCGGTGAAGACGCGCCAGACCTCGCGGAAGGTGTCTACAAAGTCGCTAATTCATGGGGTACCCAAGGTTTGGCACCTTACCTATTGCATTTTCATAGTGAACATGTTATTATCTCTGAAACACCGACAGTCTGGTCCCTTGAGCAACGCATCGCACTTCATTTGACAATATTAGATACCGCACTTGACATTATCTCAGAAATAGACGTATAGTTTGTCTGTCCAGAATGAAAATTAACTCAAGAAAGCAGCCCGCAACAACGGCGCGGGCGGATCAAGAGAAAGGGACATCAAACATGAAACCTACTCCATTACCCCGCAAGGAATAATTAAAAAAATGGAAGATCAACAGATACAATCAAATGTCAATACCGCCTCTCAACCTTCAGAACTGAAAATCACCGACATGCGTACCGTTCGGACGCAAACAGGTGGTCCCATTTTGAAACTCGACACGAACCAAGGTATATATGGACTTGGTGAAGTCCGAGATGGAGCGAGTCCGACGTACGCACTGATGCTTAAAAGCCGAATTCTCGGCGAAAATCCGTGTAACGTCGATAAAATCTTTCGGCAGATTAAACAGTTCGGGCACCATGCGCGGCAAGGCGGTGGTGTCTGCGGGATTGAAATGGCACTGATGGATTTGGCAGGTAAGGCGTACGGTGTGCCGTGTTATCAACTCGCGGGCGGCAAATTCCGAGATAAAATCCGATGCTATAGCGATACGCCATCCCTCAGAGACCCCGAACAGATGGGTAAGGTCCTCCAAGAACGCATTGATAGAGGGTTCACCTTCCTGAAAATGGACATCGGTGTTGGACTACTACGCGGAACTCCGGGTACACTCTCTGCACCGCAGGGAAATTTGGACACTTCTAACCTGATGCACCCTTTCACGGGCATCCGTCTGACCGAATCAGGTATCGCTATGCTCTGTGAATATGTAGAAACCGTTCGGGACATTATCGGCTATGAGATACCGCTCGCCGTCGATCATTTCGGACATATCGGTATTGAGGACTGTATCCGTCTCGCAAACGCATTAGAGAAATACAACCTCGCGTGGTTGGAGGATATGGTGCCGTGGCAGTATACCGACCAATATGTCCGTCTCTCGAATTCATGCGCGACTCCCATCTGTACAGGTGAGGACATCTACTGCAAAGAGGATTTCATGCCGCTGTTTGAAAGTCGAGGCATCGCCATAGCGCACCCAGATATTGCGACATCAGGTGGAATCTTGGAGACAAAGAAAATCGGCGATCTCGCAGAGGATTACGGCATCGCGATGGCACTCCACATGGCAGGCACACCTATCGCCGCAATGGCGAGCGTTCACTGTGCTGCAGCGACATCGAACTTCATGGTACTGGAAAATCACTCTGTCGATAACCCGTGGTGGGATGAAATGGTAACCGGTCTACCGAACCCGATTATCCAAGAAGGTTATATCACTGTTCCAGAGGCACCCGGCTTAGGCATTGATCTCAACGAAGCGGTCATCCGAGAGCATCTCCATCCGAATGAAACAACATACTTCGCACCAACAACACAATGGGATTCCGAACGTTCACATGACAGATTATGGAGTTAGAAGTTCCATTTATAGTTAAAATTGCTATCAGTAATCCCCAGACTTGTAGGTGCGGTTTTGCGGTGGACTCACCCAAATGCGATCTGCATTCCCAACCGCACCGGATTTTCAGTTCAGGCAAAGATATTGGGTGCCACAAACGTTTCCTAATCCCGTAGGGATGGCATCTCTGTAGAAACGCAGATCGTAGAAAAAATAGCCCCGTAGGGGCGGCATCTATAGAAATCAGCATCAAAAATATCATGGAAAATCTCTAAATCGACTCTTAAGTCCCGTCGGGACGATATGTTTACGGATATTTGTAGGAGGGACTTGAAATGTTATTGCCCGAAAGCATTTGCCACAGCTACCAAATCTAAAATATTGACAACGCCATCACCATTGATGTCCGGTGTATCTTTGCCGAATCCATTAGCAACTGCAACCAAATCCAGAATGTTCACAGTACCATCGCCGTTGACATCGTGTCTGTTGGTTGTGCTTTTCAGATAGATTTCACCATCTAAATCTGGAACAACGTGCAGCCTCCTTCGCAAACCGCTCTCTACACCGGTTGCCTGTTCTGGTAGACGAATTTCTTGCGTTTTTCCACTTCGGTTATAGACTGCCCAACCCTTTGTAAATTCACGTATAAATATTCCGTCTCGGTTTTCGTAAGGTTGCGCCTTTTCACCGATAGGTTTTCCTAAATCCGCATCCCAAAAATCGTACCAATAGTGTTCATGCTGTATGCCACCATTGTAAAGAACATAGCCATCAGAGTGAGTGAGGCTCATGGTGGTAAAGACACGCATCCACCGAAGATTTCTGGAGCTGTCTGGGGATTCTGTCGGTATGCCCCAACCTTCCAGGCAATTTATACGAGGTTCTCGAAGGTTTTCGTCTGCCCAAAGCAGCGTGCTTTCTATCTCAGCAAGTCCATCGTATGTATAGCCGCTATCATAGTCCCGTCCAGTTTCCATAAAAGTGCCGTTGATTGCCCAACCTGTGCGCGGAATTTTGCGCCGATTTGTGTTGACGATTATTAGAAAATCATCGCCAACACCTGCTCGGATACGTTGAAGAATAGTGTCTCTTGCACGCTGTTCAGCTTCATTTTCCCGATAACCATCAACCTTTTGACCAGTGCCAAGCACCAGATTATCCTCATCCCACCAATCTAAGAAAATGCCATCATATAATCCACATTGTGCAACTGCGACTGCTTGTTGAACAATTATATCTTGCTGCCCCGGGTGAGTGAAGTCAAGGAGAAAGTGTCCCGGCCATCCCTCTACAGGATTGCCTGCCTCGTCTCTGATCCAAGAAAAATCGTAGTCATACACGGCTTTGTGAAAAGGTGATTCGGGAGCCGCATCTCTCATGCTAAGTTCAAGTATGAAAATCATATTCGGATTCATTTCGAGCAATCTGTCGCGTCGCCCTCTTGCTTCGTTAAGATTACCAACCAATTGAATACCGTCGCTTGTTCTTTGAAAACGTAACTCAAACTCTGGACTCCAAACCAAATCGTGATGCGCTAATCGGTCTCCATACGATAAGGAGGGTCTGTTTAATATATCCTCCCAGGCCTGGAAAATAGAAGGATAACTTCGATTTTGGATCCGTTCTTGAAATGGATGGCCTGGGAATACGCAAAATCCGTCATATTCAAAATGAGTCAAAGAGAGCGTACCAAGTGGTCTATCGTCTGTAATCGGGTTGTCCTGAATCCGTAATTCTTTGAGTGTTATTAGGTTTTCAAGTGGACTGACATCCACAATCCGATTGCCGGTCAGCCACAACTCACGGAGACTTGTTAAATTTGCCAGCGGTGTAATGTCTTCAATCTGATTGTAATGAAGGCGAAGAATCTCCAAATTTCTCAAGTTCGCAAGTGAACTGATGTCTGCAATGCGATTCTCAGTCAACCCTAATTCGGTGAGCATCATCAAATTTGATAAAGGTGCAATGTCTTCGAGCAGACCATTATTATCAAGGCGAAGGATCTCCAGATTTCTCAAATTGGCAAGTGGACGAATGTTGGCAATCTGGCATACTCCCAAATCAAGTGTTTTTAAGTTCACCAAATTTGCCAGAGGAGAAATATCTGACAGTGGATTCACGAAAATATATAAGGCTTCTAAGCGGATTAACCCTGCTAACGGAGAAATATCTCGGATCTCGTTTACGCCAAGTTCGAGCCATGTTACGTTCGTGGCATGTTCCAATCCAGTCAAATCTGTTATCTGACTGTCAGCGGCATCCAGTCCCGTCAATCGTTTCATCTCCAATTGTGTAAGCAATACATCATCTGGCAACTCAAGAGATGCCCTTACTGCCTGCCGTAAATTCGCATCCGGCATCCACCCCTCTTGTGCTATTCCAACACTGCTTGCAACACCAAACAAAATCAATACCAAACATACGATATAAATTGGTTTCATTCCCTACCTCGTCATGGAATCACAGCAACATAAACCTGCGAATGCCCTGAAACATCCGATGTATACACAACAGCCGTTTCATCAGGACTGAAAGAAGGATGCGGATGCGTCCACTGCGGTCCATACACCGTATCCACCTTCATCTCCATCCAACTCAAGGCTTTCTCCCGATCGCCTGCTTGCTGTGCCGCTGCCCAATCCTCTGCAAGGGCATACCGATCCGTTTTCCACTGACTCCCACTCGACGAACTCTGCGGATAACAAATAGGCGTATGTTCACCTGTCTCTACATCAACAAGCCGCAAACCGATGTCGGGGTGAACGGTGTCGCATAATACCTTCGTTCCATCGCGATTACTGGCAATGTGCCACGCGTTGAAATCGGCAATCGTTCGCATCTGTAGCGTTTCCAGAGACATCCGTCGAAGCGCGTAGGGCCAATGCGTCACAATCAGTTCATCCAGCGCGCCGAGGAAAGTTTCGTGGACCAGAAACTCGTTATTGTCGTGTTGATAGAGACTCAGGTTTTCTGTGCCGTCGCGTCGAATCGTCCACATCCGAGGTGCAGGGTCACCGGAATACGCGATGAGGTCGGGGTGTTTCGGATGAAACTGTGGGTGGATAATCGTCTGATCTGGAGAGGTATAGATAACTTCGCCACCACTGCCATCTGTAGCAGTCACAGTAATGTGCGATTTGTCATCGCGCTTCATCGCTGTCACGATAAACCGTTCATCTGCACTGACGCTACACTCGCCAAGACTTCCACCCGGAAATTCTGCAAGCACACGTTCCTCAAAAGTGTCGAGGTGGATTGCCTTTATAGCATCTGCTTGCGTATAAAAGAGTTCAGTGCCGTCTTTGGAGATCACACCGGAGTAGCCGTGAATGTCGTCGGCATTCGTTAGTTGCACGATGTCACCATTGGGGAATTCCAACTTAAAAAAATTCGGTTTTCCTGAACGGTAGGAGGTAAAAATGAGGTGTGCTTGGTCGGGCGTGAACGAAGGAGTCAGGAAATAGAGGTTATGGTTGATAGAGGTATCGTTTGTAAGTTGATAGATCTGCGCACCCGTTTGGTCGTCTTGAAATTCGTGTAGTTCTGAAGGATGAACGGACGCTTTTGCGTATTTTGTCATAGTGTTCTCCATTGCGTATAGAGGACCACAAGCTAAATACAGTCTTTCCGCCACAGTGCTAAGCGTTCCGTTCCCGATACTAAATCCGTGCCTCAATTAATTCGGATGACACACCTTGATCGGTTTCAACGGGCAACGTAAACGATGGCAATGGAACATCATAACCAGCTTCTTGTAGTCCTTCAATATGAAAATCGATAGCTTCAGTGATCAATTTCCGTACTTCTTCCATTGTTTTACCTACAACGGCACATCCTGGAAGATCGGGGACATATCCACCATAGTTGTTTCCACATTTTTCAAAAATAACAACATATTCCACAAAACTTTCTCCAATTCCGTGAAGTAAGTTCTACAGATTGAACAGATAGTTCAGCAATTGCGTGCCTTCACGAAAATCGGGGATGATGATGTCTGCGCCAGCACGGATCAGACGTTCCCGTTTGTCGGCGTTCATATTATACATATTATCCTCTACAGACGCGACACCGACAGCGATTGCCCCAACTGCTTTCGCGTTTTCGATCTCCACATATCCATCACCAATGATAAGCAATTCACTCCCGCTAAGCGCAAAGTCTGTAATGATTTTCTGGATAACCATGGCTTTGGAAAACTTCTTGTATTCCCGCAACGCCCCAAAAATTCCGCCATCAAAATACTCAGCAACGCCGAGGAGCGATGCTTCGTTTTTGACAAATTCAACATCTGTCCCACTGGCAAGATAGCAGCTGATCCCCATTTCACGTAGGCTTTGAAGAAATTCAAGGGACATCGGTACACGGAGCGGTTCGGCAGTCAATGTCCCTGCCGCGAGTCCAGCGATCCGTTCCTCAACGACAGGCAGCAAGCGGCGGTTATATTCGTCTTTGTATGCAAGCGGTGCCTTCGGTGTCCCACCGCGTTTCTCAATCTCCTCGCCGAGTTGAATCATCTGATAGATCGTCTGTTTACCGGTCAATCTATCCACAAATTCAACGACGAGTGCCTCAAGTTGCGCTTGTGTCTCAGGAGTATCCGTCTCTTGCTGAAGACACTCAACCATCATCGGCACCATCACGTTCTGCCAACCGTCTCGGATGAGCGAGATCGTGCCATCAAAATCGAAAACGACGTGCCGGATATTCCCCGTTTGAATCTCACGATGGATCTCAATTGAAGTGTTGCCTAAAAAAATGTGTTCCATGGGTATCCTATTTGGATGTCAGTTTCCAGCCATTGGCAAGAAGATTTAGTGTGGCAGTCACGCAAACTGTGCCTGTCACACCCTGACTGCTGACCACCGACACCTATTAAAAGGTTTTGATTCCTCCGTTCTTTTGTGATAGTATAATGGCATTGCGATAGTTAATCAAGCCTTTTCGGGGTGGCTTGAAACCAGAAATCCGGTGTAGAAATAGCACGGTAGGAAACACAACTGGTGAACGAAAAAGAGATTCTGAAAAAAATCCAACGCATCGAAATATTTACCAATCGCCTCGTTAACACTATCTTTGCGGGCGAGTATGAAAGCGTCTTCAAAGGACAGGGGATTACCTTTGATGAAGTCCGCGAATATCAGGCAGGCGATGAAATCCGCACCATCGATTGGAATGTCACCGCACGCATGGGGCAAGCCTACATCAAGAAATACGTAGAAGAACGCGAACTCGTGATGATGTTGGTTGTGGATATGAGTGCCTCAACCAGCTTCGGTAGTATCGCCGAGACGAAGGCAGAAATCGCCGCTGAGATTGCAGCACTCCTCGCTTTTTCCGCCATCAAGAACAACGATAAAGTCGGACTTGTCTGCTTTACCGATACCGTTGAACACTTCGTCGCCCCACGGAAAGGAAAAAGGCACGTCTTACGCGTCGTTCGCGACATCCTCCATTTTCAACCCAAGCAGCCCGGAACAAATATTGAAACAGCATTGGCGTTTGTCGATCAGGTACTTAAACCGCACAGTGTTGTATTTCTCATCTCTGATTTTAAGAATACAGGCTATGAAAAACAGTTACGTTTGAGCAGCAAACGGCACTCACTCATCGCTATCACACTACAGGACAGGCGAGAGATGGAATTGCCGGATGTCGGACTGATAGAACTCGAAGATGCTGAAACCGGAGAAACGATGGTCGTTGATACACGTTCCGCGGAGGCGCGACAGTTATACACAGAACTGAATCAGCGCGCCGAGGCAGAACGCCGGCAGATTTTCCGGGCAAATCAGGTTGATTCCATCCATATTAGGACAGATGAATCCTATGTAAAACCGCTTATCCAATTTTTCCGCCAACGCGCCGCCAAAAGTTGAGTGTCCATAGAAATACGGAGGCTTCTCCCATTCACGTAAAAATGAACTTTTAGCGTTATTGCAAGTCGAAATACCTCAGGGCCTCGATGCGGATTAACGCTATTTATCATCCGAATCTTTTGTCAATGTCCGCCAAAATGAACGCGAGGGACGGTTCATGTTGTCAAGCATCTCATAATTTCCATTCTTACAAAATTCATAGAGCACTTCAGTCAACGGGATTTCAAATCCTGATGCTTTTGCCGCTGCGAGGAAATATGGCAATTCTGGATATTTCACGACAAGCGTCTTACCTTCTCCATCAATGATACGTTTCGCGATGCTATCGAACTGTCCGCGCCAACCGTCACCCATACCGACCGCTTCACGAATTGCGTTTGGATCCACGCCTGCACAAACACCAAATGCCATCGCCTCCATAAACGCTGCATCCCCAAGTCCCATAGCCAATTGATTCACCCCCTTGACAATCTGTCCAGAACCGCTCGGACCGCAGTACACTACATATTTCGGTTCTCCAAGCACTTCCAGGATTGGACGACATTTTTCGACGACCACAGCATCACCACCGACAAAAATACGGAGCGTTCCTGTCTCAGAACCGTGCGGTCCACCGCTCACAGGCGCGTCTATCAGTGTAGCACCTTTTTCGGCAAATGCCGTCGCCAGTTCCCGCGTCTTCTCGACTTCCGTTGTACCTAAGTCAATAAAAACATGACCCTCACGAGCATTAGAGATGAAATGTTGCACTGCGACGCTACAAAAAACATCAGAGGAACGTAAACTGGTCATGATGACATCGCTATTTCTGACAACCTCAGCAGTATCTTTACCCGCTGTCGCACCCGTCGCAGCGAGTGCCTCACATTTTGCAGCGTCAATATCATATCCGATGAGTGGATACCCGGCGTTATGAAGGTTCCTCGCCATTCTGCCACCCATATTTCCAAGCCCAATAAAACCGATTGTGCGAAGTTCTTGAGATTGCATAATTTCCTACGATTCCATTGATTGTATTATCCTACAGTTGGCATCATTGTCCACGCGTCCAACCTGTTTAAGACTGCCTCACCACCGCGTGTGAAAAGTGAAACACCAAGGCTGTCAACTCGCGTGGGATAGATGCGTTGCGTTAGGCATAACCGACTGTTGGCAAAAACTTCTATAACCGAACGGTCTAAGAAGATACGGAGTTTAAGCGATTCTCCTTCAACCAATTTGAAGGGTGCTTCCTGCGAACTCGTCCAACGTTCTCCACCATCTTCGTCTCGTGGTGTGAGGCGTGGATATTTTACTTCATCATCTAACGTTGATTTCGTGAGGTCAATTTTGAGGCGTTCGTCGATTGGCGAAAAAGCAATAGCGGTTTCTTCTTCACCATCCGGAGAGCGACGCACTTTCACACCGAATTCTGTAGCCTCCCGCGGGGTGATGTCCAACTGCAACTCAACGCAGTCCCCGCTTACCGCTTCAATATTGAGTTCCGTATCAGCCTTAAGTTGAATCGTTTCTTGGCAATGATGCCCAGTGCGAAGTTTTTCGAGTTCTAGTACGGGTTCAAGGCAAAGACTACCATCTTCATTTAACGATAACAGTCGCGGCAGCGTCATCGCTGAAGCCCAACCGTATTTCTCCCAAGGACGCGCTTCACGGATCCAACCGAAGAAGATACGGCGTCCTTTATCATCAAGAAGCGTTTCAGGTCCAGAGAGTTGTCCACCTTGCCAGTTCATACGTCCGTGTGTTTCAGGATAGAACTGTTCGTCTTCATAACGTCCCAAGTAGTAATGCGCCATACCGTAAGGACGGTGCCCGTGCATCAGGAGCATATATTTGTCACCGAGTGGAAAGAAATCGGGGCAGGCGCAATCCTCAACCATACCCGTCCAACGCCGTGAAGATTTATAAAACGGACCCCGGTATTCCCAATGAATACAATCGTCGGAACGGAAAAGGCTGGTCGCATCACCTTCGTATCCGGGTCGGTTATTTTTGTTCCCTATGAGGGCATAATAGGTGCCATTTTCATACCAAGCACACGGATCGAAAACGTAGTACTCTTGCGGTTCATCTGGTATCGGGATGACTGGGTTAGCGGGCGAAGATGTCCACTGAATCAAATCGGCATCGTCGCTGGTAGCAATACAAGTCCCTTGATTCGGTACGTGATAAATGAGGGTCGGAACTGGCGCGTTTTCAATAGCGTCACCACTGTATATCCCACGCGGCATTGATCCATCAGTGAGAGGTTTTATTGCAGGTGGATGGTGTATCCAATGCACCAAATCGCAGCTCGAGGAATGATCAAGAACTGGCAGCCATTCATCTGCATTTGGGTTCGGCATCCGTCCAAGATAGAAGACGTGGTATCGTCCATTCCAAAAAATCGTACAGTTTGCATCGTTGAAAAACCCTTCAGGCGGGAGTAGGTGATAACGTGGACGGTGCGGATCCGCTGAAAGCATCTCTCGCAATTCACGAGCGTTCCCAATAGATTCTTGTAAATTTTCAATTGTCATTTCTGGATTCATTATGTTGTATACTCTCCCCACCCTTTTGTTGTCTCAAGCATTTCAAACACAGGATACAGTGTCAGAGTATAGCACGATCAGAAAGCATCCACAAGTAAAATCCGGAAGTGCCAAGTCTATTTCGTGCATCTATAGAAAAGTTTTCCTTGAGGTTTTTAATACCGTTTGCTATACTGTCGATAATTGGTTACAGTTCTACTCGGTCAGGGTAAACTTTCATCATGCTGCTAACTTTACCTAATCCATTGAATACGAATGGAGGATTTGGAAAATGATGTATGTAATCAGATATGTCTTGATTCTAACGATATTCGCTTGCGTAGTGTTTGACGCACCATCGGAAATCTTGTTGCAGGAAGATTTTGAGGGTGATCTGGAGTTAACCACTAAATGGCAGACAAACACCCCTAAATTTGTCTACCCAAAGGACGGTATCCTCTATTTAGACCAAGGAAAATCCGGTGGGGATTATGTAAGCCTGCGGTCTCTACAGCACTTCAACGATATCATCATCTATTATGAATGGTTCATTATAGAATGGAGCGGACAAGGAGATGGCGGCGGCGCGTTAAGGCAAACACCTAACGGATCTTATTGGATGCGATGGTGGGGACGCAGCAACGTCAAAGTCACGACGAATAAAGACGGACCTGTTAATGCTTGGCAACCTTTTCCAGTGAAGGGCGGACAAGCGAGGGGGAACTACCCAGCAGTGTCTGACCATTTTATATTGAAAGCAGCGTTAATGACACAAGAAAAGCGCGTCACCGTTCATATCTGGGATGTCACTGATAAAAAAATACAGATCGCTGAATGGGAAATCAAGGACAATACCTATAAGTCAGGAAACATCAGTTTTGACTGTTGGAAATTCGGTATCTATGGTGTTGATAATGTGGTCGTTGCTACGCCTGAACATGAGGCGGAGATCTTCGCTGATAACTTTGATCCAACAAGGCTTGCTGTTCAATCTGAAGGAAAACTCGCGACCACTTGGGGCTACTTGAAATCGAACAATCGGTAAACAGAAAGGAATTTTACTATGACAAAATGTGCACTGATCAGCGGTAGAGGTATGGGCATGATGCACGGCGGGAATTTCCACGCCCATCCGGATGCAGAGGTAGTGGCTGTCTGTGATATGGACCCTGAACTCCTCGCAAAAGCAAAGGAACACTTCGGAGTACCAGGGTATCCAACAATTGAGGAACTCTTAGCAAACTGTGATCCAGATCTCGTACTTCTTATTGTCAACGAAACCCGACGTATCCCACCGCTGCGGGAGTTGCTCGAAGCCGGACAGAATGTATTCACAGAGAAACCCCTCTGTGGATTAGAGGGACAGGATCGGGTTCGCGAAGAAGATCTTGGAATTGCGGCACCTGCTATCGGAACATGGCGTGATTCTAACCTCAAATTCGGAATCGACTTCAACTATCGGTTTATGCACCATTTTCGTAAACTACATGACGATGTTGCTGAGGGGCGACTGGGTGAAATCCGGATGGTCCACGCGCGGGCACATTTCAACTGTTGGTCCCATATCATTGACCAAATTCTCTGGACGGTCGGCAGGCCAGAGTGGGTGAGTGTTGTCGGTGATCCGAACGCAGCCGGCGGATGGGGACGTTTGATTCATATCGGTTGGGAAAACGGCGTGATCGGTTCCCTGAGTGGCACGAACTTGTGGGGCTATGACGATCATCCGCTCCGCGTCAAAATCCTTGGCGATGAATTTTACGCGGAGGCAAAAGGATTGGAAGGGGTTTACTCCCGCAGAAAAGCGAATAACTCTGAAATAGAAGAAGTCTGGGAAGCGGAGGAAGGCAAACCTGAGATGCCGGAGTCTTTCAAACGGATGGCGGATGGTGTCATTAAGGCGATGCATGCTGATACACCTTTCCCCGCAGACGGTGAAGCCGCGTGGAATGAACTGGTGTTTGAAGCAGCAGTACACAGGTCTGCTTTGCAGAACAATGCACGCGTATTTTTGGCAGATGTAGAAAAAGACGCATTTGCCTAAAGAAGTTTATGGGCGCGCTTCCATGAAGTTTAAGAATTTAATTCGGTAATGCATTAGAAACCTCTTATGGTAGGAGCGAGCTGTGCTCGCGATCCCCACCGATTACTGCCATACACAATTATCGAAATATTTATTTCATCTTCATCAAAGCGCGCCTACGATTTAAGTTAAAGCATCTCGTTTTAGGCTGCTCCGCCTTTAACTGCGATCTTAATCGCATCTTTCCCATCTAAATGATAACTCCCATGAAGCGCGTCAAAGCCTTTGGACACATCTTCTAACGGGAGAATATGACTGACAAACCCATCAAAGAGGGAGGCATGCTTCTCTAACATCGGGATAGCACGTAGGAAATGCTTCCTTTCAAAACCCCATCCGGCTTCCAATCGAAGGTTTTTACGCATGAGCATCTGGTTCGGATTGCAGTCAAAGCTGCCAACATCCACAAAATGCCCATATACAACGTAAGTACCGCCATATCGGATGTAATCTAACCCCTCAGGAATAGCGGCAAGGAAACCGGTGCATTCATAGACGACATCTGCCCCCTCACCTTGCGACGTATTTTCTCGGACAATCCGCTTCCGTTCTTCAGGATCCGGCACTTCCGCGATGTCAATCGTGAGATCTGCTCCCAACCGCTTCGCCATCTCAAGCCTACCGGGAGGTCCACCGACAACGATAAGCCTACCTGCCCCAGAGACTCTCGCCCAATTAAGCGCAAGCAGTCCAATCGGACCAGTGCCCTGAATCACAACCGTATCCCCGAATTCAATTTTTCCGCGCGATATGCAATGCGCAGCACACGAAGCAGGCTCCGCGAGAACCGCAATTTCAGGCGGCAGTTCGGTTTTAAGGAACATATTTGTCGACGGGTTTGATAGGTAGATGTACTCACTGAAGCCGCCACGCAGATACGGCTCCTCTTCCGACGGCGAAAAGCCGAGACCACCGCTCGGAGAGAGCGCAACCCTATCCCCAACTTTGATCGGATTCCCGAGATAGTCGGTTTCGACACCCGCGCCTAAAGTATCAATCACACCGACGTTCTCGTGTCCAAGAATAATATCGTGTTTGATATGCTGAAATTCCCAGTTGTGGAGGTCGGTGCCACAAATACCACCCAACTCCTGACGCACAAGTACCGTCCCCGGCGCAGGGTCAACGATCGGATACTCGCGGACTTCAAAATTTTTGCCACGCATCACAGTGGCGCGTGCCGTTCTGCTTCCCATTGTAAAACTCCTTTCCTACTGTAGGAGCGATCTCTGGTCGCGACGCCTACTGTAGGAGCGATCTCTGGTCGCGACGCCTTATGTCTTTTCCGGTAGGAGCGAACTTTGGTCGCGACGCCTTATGTCTTTCCCTGTAGGAGCGATCTCTGGTCGCGACTCCTTATGTCTTTTCCGGTAGGAGCGAACTTTGGTCGCGACGCCTTATGTCTTTTCCGGTAGGAGCGAACTTTGGTCGCGACGCCTTATGTCTTTTCCGGTAGGAGCGAACTTTGGTCGCGACTCCCTATGTGTCCTATTATTCAGACTCGACTTTAACGATGACCTTTCCGAGTTTCTCGCCCGTGAAAAGCGCGATAAATGCTTTTGGTGCGTTCTCTAAACCCTCTATGATTGTCTCTTCCCACTGTATTCTGCCTTCGGATATCCACTGACGCATATCACGATAAAATTCAGCGTTCCGCGCCATGAAATCAGTAACGATAAATCCTTGTAATCTAATCCGTTTGCCGATAGCAGAACTGAGGTTTGTCGGACCAGGTGTCGGTTCAACATCGTTATATTGAGAAATCATACCACACAGGGGGATACGTCCATGCATATTCATGACTGTAAGTGCTGCTTGCAGATGTCTGCCTCCGACGTTCTCAAAGTAGATGTCAAGTCCATCAGGGCAATGTTTCCTGAGTTCAGCTTCCAAGTCATCTACATTTTTATAGTTAAAAGCTGCATCAACACCTGCCTTCTCCAGTAGCCAAGCGATCTTCTGGTCTGAACCAGCACTCGCAACAACTCGGCACTCTTTTATTTTCGCAATCTGGCACACTATTGAACCAACCGCGCCCGCCGCGGCGGAGACAAAAACCGTTTCCCCGGCTTCCGGTTGACCGACTTCCAGAAATCCAAAGTAAGCAGTGCGTCCCGGCATACCAACCGCCCCTAAAAACGACTGCAGTGGGGCAATTGTCAAATCAACTGCGGTGACACTCTCTGCTGGCGCGATGTAATGGTCCCGCCATCCAAGCATACCCGTCACATGATCTCCAACCTTAAACCGATCGCTATTTGACTGCACAATTTGACCGGCGCACCTACCCTCCAGCGACTTACCGAGTTCAGCGGACCGCATACCACCACGCATATATGGGTCTACCGACGTGTAAAGATTTTGGACTAATACCTCTCCATCCACAGGTTCACGGAGAGGCACCTCTACAATTTCAAAATCGCTCTCTTTGGGCATACCGACAATTCGATTCTTAAGATGAATTTGTCTGCTGACGATATTTGACATTTTTTCTCCTATCGCTGATTATCTAATCTTATTTCTTATTAAGGGACTGATGTAATCATACCACTTCTAAGAAAAAAGTCAAGGTTGGTAATTTATTTACGGTGGATCTGAACAATAAAATGGTCGTCAGTTTAGTGAAATCTTTCCACAGAACCACCCCAACAAAGGCAGATTTATAATATAAACTCTAATTTTATTATAATATTTCGATTAAAGTAAACCTCTTTGGTATGATTATCGTTTTCTGATTCTGGAAAAATGAAATTGTCGAATTACTGTATACACTAATTTTTATTAAATATTCATTTAGCAAAAAATGGAGTTTATCATGAAACAGCAAATTTTGACGCAAAAACTCAGCATGCTCATTTTCACGGCATTATTCTTCATATATAGTATACCCACAGTGAGCTATGCGCACAGAAGAGTAGAATTCGAGGAAGGCGACACAACCACTCGTGAAATCGCTGAAAATACACCCGCAGATACAAACATTGGAGAACCGTTGAGATATTCCACGAATTTGCCTGATGAATGCATCGGTGTCTCTTTTAGTGGCCCTAATCGGGGGGCATTCTACCTTTCCCG
>PYJC01000011.1:0-30936 GCA_003635255.1 Candidatus Poribacteria bacterium
TTCAACGGATATTTGCTCCATCGGTCCCGTAAGAACCGTGGGAATACATTTCGTAGGGTTTTGGTGAATCACTACTGTAACGCTTGGTCCCTGTTGCCTTGGTCAATTCGGGATGGTGAACGTCCAGCGAGTGCCGACCGGCGATGCATTGTGCCGGTTTCTGGGGTTGATCCTTATGCTTGGAAAGGTTATGATAAACCGCCGAAGAGCGTTTCTCTGCGGACATGCAAAGCCGTTCAGCAAATAGAGGAGGCATCGGATGCAGATTGATAGTTTATCGGAACTCAGGCAAGCGTTGGAAACAATGTTCTCTCGAATTGAGACAGGGGAGGATATATTGGAACAATTGGAGCGGATTAACGCGTTGTATCGGGAACTCCCAGCGACAGCCCCGGCAATGCTGCGACACTATCTTGAGCGGAAAAGTTACACAAAAGCGTTAGCACTACTTGAAACCCTATAGATGAGGAAAAAGATGACGAGAGCGGATGGACGCCGGCCAGATGAGATGCGACCGGTTACGATCAAAAGACACTATATCAAGCATGCAGAAGGTTCAGTTCTTGTTGCGACAGGCGATACCCGTATTATATGTACTGCTTCTGTTATTAGCGGGCAGCCGCGTTTCATGCGCGATCAGCGGATTAAGGATAAGGGCTGGGTAACAGCCGAGTATTCTATGTTACCGCGTTCTACCTCTGAGCGGATGCAACGCGAAATAACCCGTGGCGGCGTCAGCGGCAGAACACAAGAGATTCAACGCCTTATCGGTCGTTCCTTGCGTGCTGCTGTTGATTTGTACGCTTTAGAAGAACAGACCGTCTGGGTTGATTGCGATGTCATCCAAGCCGATGGCGGTACGCGCACTGCCTCAATTACAGGCGCATTTATCGCACTCTGGGATGCTTGTCAAGAACTCGTGAAAAGTAAGAGAATCAAAAATTTTCCTATCATCGATAACATTGCCGCAACGAGTGTCGGACTTGTCGACGGTGAAGCACTGTTGGATCTCTGTTACACCGAGGATTCAACAGCCGATGTTGATATGAATATTGTTATGACGGGGAGCGGGAAGTTTATAGAAATACAAGGCACCGCCGAGGAAAAACCTTTTTCGCGGGACGATTACGATCAAATGTTAGACCTCGCTGTTGGGGGGATACAACAACTGGTCCGACTGCAGAATCGGATGATGTTGGAGAATTTGGATGAAGCTTGTATTGGCGACGCATAACCAGGGCAAGGTGCGGGAGCTGACGAAAATGCTGAGGAGTCATCAGTTGTCAGTCGTCAGTTGTCAGTCACAAGAGGTGTGCGATTCACCAGACACCTCTTTAACTGGTAACCGAGAACCGACAACTTTGACCAAGAACTCGTCTACCGATAGTTTTGTTAAGGCGCGAGTTCTTGGTCAAAACCAGTATGAGGTGATCTCCTTGAACGCCTATCCTGATGCACCAGAGGTCATCGAAGACGGAAAAACGTATATGGAGAACGCCGCTAAAAAAGCGTCTGTCATTGCTAAATATACGGGACACCTTGCGCTTGCCGATGATGCTGGATTGGAGGTAGATGCGCTCAACGGTGTCCCTGGTATTAATTCTAAACGTTGGGCAGGTGAAGACGCTACGGATGCTATCCGAATCGCGAAACTCCTCCAGGTACTTGAAGGGATCCCGGATCGGCGCGCCCGTTTTGTCGCCGCAATCGCAGTTGTACACCCTGATTCTGTTCCTAAAGGCGTACTCGGTGTTTGTGAAGGACACATCACGCACGCGCCTAAAGGAGAAAGCGGTTTTGGCTATGATCCGGTGTTTGTGCCAGATGGTTATGAGCAGACCTTTGCAGAATTAGGAGAAGCGATAAAAAATCAAATCAGTCATAGAGCCAAGGCGTTGCAACAAGCCCTCGCCTTGCTTTATTAGTTATGCAAAGTTATAAGTTGTAGGTTAAGAGGGTCTTTGGGCTGAATAGAGAATGAGGGACCGCCACACGCTTTTAACTTATAAATTATAGCTTGTAACCTAAAAAAGGATAAGATGGCAGCACTTAACGATTTACGCAACGGGTTGGTTATCCGACTCAACGATACTATTTACACTATCGTCGATTGTCAACACGTGAAACCGGGGAAGGGCAGTGCCTTCGCACGGACAAAGATCAAACGTATCACCGATGGGGCAGTTCTGGATCGCACATTCCGATCCAATGAGACTATCGAAACCGTCCGGGTCATGGATCACCAGATGCAGTATATGTACAGGGATGGCGATGTCCTGTGGTTTATGGACAACGAATCATTTGAACAACATACGCTTCCGCTAAGTCTTATTGAGGATAGTTTAAAGTTCCTCAAAGAGGGGGAAACTGTCACCGTCAAAATGGATGGGCAAGTACCACTCGCCGTTGAACTCCCGAACTTCGTTGAACTTCAAATCGTAGAGACCGATCCCGGATTACGAGGTGATACCGTCAGTGGTGGTTCCAAACGTGCCACACTTGAGACAGGCGGGGTTGTTAACGTTCCGCTATTTGTTCAAAACGAAACGCGTATCAAAGTTGACACGCGTACGGGAAAATATGTAGAAAGGATATAATAGTTATCAGTTACCAGTGGCTAGTAACCAGTTACCAGTTAAAGACTGGAAAACTGAAACACTGTTAATTGGTAACTGATAACTGGTAACTGATATGCGTCAAAATAGATCCAAGGATAAATCTGAATCCGCGGAACAAGACTACAGTGATGTCCTCGAACTCGTTGAGCAGTTGGCGGCGGTCCTCGACCGCACTGACCTCACAGAGGTACGCATTCGGGACAACGAATTTGAGGTGCAAGTTTCCAGAGAGCGACGGAGTTTGGTCGGATATGAACAGCCGCCACTACAACGTATAGCGACAAGTGTCGCGACCGGAACACCGCAGATGCCTGTAGAAGACAAGGATGTTGAGGTGAGTGCACAAGCGGAGAATGAATTCATCAATGCCCCGATGCCTTCACGCTTCTACCGTTCGCCTACACCTGAAGAAGCCCCTTTTGTAGAAGTCGGCGATAGCGTTGCCACGGGTGAACCCGTTGCTGTCCTTGAAGTTATGAAGACTTACAATCCGGTGGAAGCCCCATTTAACTGCGAGATACTCGAGGTACTCGTTGAAGATGGCGATGCGGTTGAGTATGCGCAGCCGCTGTTCCGAGTGAAGCAGACATAAGCTATGGGAACGCTGGTTTTCACCCTAAATCTTGTACGTACGGTTCAAAGATTGTGTCCCTTCTGAAATACAAAACATGATAAAAAAGATACTGATAGCAAATCGTGGTGAAATCGCTGTCCGCATCATCCGTGCCTGTAAAGACATGGGGATTAAGACGGTGGCGATTTATTCAACCGCTGATAAAGATGCCCTGCACGTTGAACACGCTGACGAGGCGTATTGTATTGGTCCGGCACCCTCAGCAGCGAGTTATCTTAAATACTCAAGCATCATCACTGTTGCGGATTATGCAAATGTCAATGCGATCCACCCTGGCGCAGGCTTCCTTGCTGAAGATGCGCAGTTTGCGGAGATGTGCGAGGCACACGAAATAAAGTTCATCGGACCCTCTATTGAGAATATTCGGACGATGGGGGACAAGGTAAAGGCACGCGAGACTGTCGCAAAAGCCGGCTTGAAACTTATACCCGGTAGCCAAGGCGGGAGACGCAAAAACAGCAAAAAAGGGACGGTTGAGACTGCCGAGGATGCTGTACAACTCGCTGAGAAAATCGGTTACCCTGTTGGCATCAAAGCCGTTGCGGGTGGCGGTGGGCGTGGCATCCGAATCGCGGAAAACCGTCCGAGCCTTTTTAACCTTTTTCACACAGCGAAAGCGGAGGGTGAAGCGGCTTTTGGCAACGGTGATGTCTATATCGAAAAATGGATTGAAGAGGCACGACATATTGAAGTACAGATTTTAGGCGATATGCACGGTGATGTTGTTCACTTAGGTGAACGTGAATGCTCTATTCAGCGTAAGCAGCAGAAACTCCTCGAAGAAGCACCCGCCGCTTCAATTCCTCCTAAACTTCGTTCCGAAATCTGTAAAGCCGCCGCAAAAGCCGCAAAAGCGGTCGATTATGTGAATGCTGGAACCATTGAGTTTGTTGTTGATAAGGATGAGAATTTTTATTTTCTTGAGATGAATACGCGGATTCAGGTTGAGCACACTATCACTGAAAGCATCACTGGCATTGATCTCGTTAAAGAGCAAATCCGGATCACAATGGGACAGGAGCTCGGATACAGCCAATCTGATATCGAGATTCAGGGACACGCTATTGAATGCAGAATTAATGCCGAAGATCCCGCGAATCAATTCATGCCTTCACCAGGGCTCGTCACGACCTATGATCCGCCCGGTGGTATCGGCATTCGGGTTGATGGTTATATCTATACCGGTTATACCGTGCCACCGCACTACGACTCGCTCGTGGCGAAACTCATTGCAACTGGCAAAGATCGAGAGGAAGCGATTGCTCGGTTGCGGCGCGCCCTGTCTGAGTTCAAAATTGAGGGCATAAAGACGACAATCCCGCTCTATAAAGAGATTATTAATGATGAACGTTTTCGCAGCGGCGCGATTTTTACGAATTTCTTGGAAAAAGGGTTATAAGTTATAAGTTATAAGTTAAGAGTCGAAGACCTGTCGCAGTCAGGTTGACTGTATCCACCACAGAAACCCTCTTTAACTAACAACTAAAAACTAACAACTCATAACTACTAAAACTGATATGCGTTTGTTCTTAATCACACTTGTGATAGTTGTCCTAACACCCCTGACGCTGCAGGCGGTTACCTTTACCGATGTCACAAACGAAGCCGGTATCCATTTTCAGCATTCAAGCGGAACCCGTTCCAGTCTACTTCCAGAAGATATGGGTTCCGGTGCCGGTTTTGCTGATATAGACAACGATGGCGACATTGATCTCTACATCGTCAATATCCCCCATTCACTTATACAAGATGTTCATCCTGGTAGCAAAACAAATGTGCTCTACCGTAACAATGGCGATGGCACGTTTACGGACATAACGCATACCGCGGGTGTTGGGCATCAAGGATACGGCATGGGGTGTGTTTTCGCAGATGTTGATGGCGATAGCAATATTGACCTTTATGTAACGAATTATGGCGCGAACGTCCTCTATCGCAACAACGGCGACGGCACTTTTCGGGATGTGACGGAAACTGCTGGGGTCGGTTGTGAATTGTGGAGCACGGGTGCTGCCTTCGCAGATGTTGATGGCGACACCGATTTGGATCTCTATGTTTGCAACTATGTCACCTACGATTTGGATAAGCTTGAGCAGATGCAGGAGGAGTCCTTACAATCCGGTAAACCTGTCCCAAGTGCCCTGAATCCGCACGTCTTTGAACCGCAAGATAATGTCTTCTACCGTAATAATGGGGATGGCACCTTTACGGATGTAACCGCCGAAGTAGGTATAGCAGCACTCGGTGGCAGAAGCATGCAGTGCATCTTCAGCGATTTTGATAACGATAACGATCTGGATCTGTATGTTGCCAATGACACCTCTGTGAATTATACGTATCGTAATGACGGTAATAGCACGTTCACCGATGTCAGTGATGAGTCGTGGGCGGCTGATTTTCGGGGTTCTATGGGAGTCTCTGCTGGGGATTATGATGGCGATGGGGACATCGATCTCTTTATGAGTCATTGGGTTGACGAAGAAAACGCGCTTTACAGGAATCTTTTGAAGGAATCGGGTTTACAAAACCCTCCTACTAGTGCGCATATCAGATTTGTTGATGAATCCTATTCTGCGATGCTGGCTGAGGTAGGTATCAAACAGATTGGATGGGGCACAGCACTCTTTGATTACGATAACGATGGCGATTTGGATATCTTCGTTACAAACGGTAGTACCTTCCAAGAACTCGAACAGCCGGAAGTGCTTATTCCCCAAGTTGATGCACTGTTCAGCAACAACGGTGATGGCACGTTCACCGATGTCAGTGAAAGTGCGGGTATCGCAGCACTCCCCACACGTGTTGGTCGTGGCGCAGCGTTTGGCGACTATGACAACGATGGCGATGTTGATATTTTTATCGTCAACAATCACGCACCGCCGACTTTATTGCGCAATGATGGCGGAAATCGCAACAATTGGTTGCATGTCGAATTGGTTGGAGCAGACGGAAACCGGAATGCTATCGGCGCGAAGATTCAACTCAAGACGGCGGATCGGACGCAGATACGAGAGGTTTACGCTGGTGAAAGTTACATGTCCGCTAATAGTTTCATCGCTGAATTCGGTGTGGGTGATGCCATACAGATTGAAACCTTGCAAGTTACGTGGCTGAACGGTGACGTGCAGAAGTTACACAGTATACCGGTGAATCAGCGGGTACGCGTTAAGCAGGCACCTCGAAAATAAGAGGGTGCTGTGAACGCGGTCAATTTCTGTATCCACACCCGTTG
Source organism: Candidatus Poribacteria bacterium (assembly GCA_003635255.1). GTDB lineage: Bacteria > Poribacteria > WGA-4E > WGA-4E > WGA-3G > WGA-3G. The sequence continues at coordinate 6,485 of PYJC01000011.1, forward strand.
AACGTAAGGGGATTGAAAATGGAAACCAATCAGAAAAAAGAAAGTCTTAAAAGTATCAGGCAAACCCTCTACATATTGTTCATCGGGATATTCGTCCTCTCTTTTTACAGTTGCGGTGATAGTCCTCTTATCAAGCGCGGCAAACAGTTGGCTGCAAATGGCGACACCGATGCCGCATTAGAGACGTTTGGGGAAGCGATTAATCACGACGGTTCAAGGGCTGAAGCCTTCTATCAGATCGGCTTAATTTATGTCGAAATGGTAGATAAAAATCCGAGCGGTACAGAATATAGAGATGATGCGAAAGAGGCACTCTCTTGGGCATTGGATATGGCACCGCGCCGGGCACCACGGCGGGCGGAAATCAGTCTTACACTCGGAACCCTCTATTGGCTTGACAATGAAAAAGACTTCGCGCTTCGTCAATTTAATCAGTTGTTAGAGACATCGCCGAGTCGTGAAATCGTTTTAAAACTGGCAGGACTCACCGGCGATGCCTACCACGTCCGACGTCTCCGGACTGAGGGCAGCGACGATTACGAGCAGACCTTTACCGAAAAAGGGAATATCATGACGTTTACAGCGAAGTACAACGACGATTATAGTCCTGCCATCTCACCTGATGGCAAGTGGGTCGCCTTCGCATCGAATCGCCTCCAAAACGCTGAATTGTATCTCATAGATCTCACGGATGGTTCACTTCGCCAACTTACGCATACCGATGAGCTTGACGAATACATGCCTGTTTTTTCACCGGACGGGAAGTCAATTGCCTTCGCTACAGAACGGACTCGCGGCGGTATGATGCTGCCGCCTGTTCAAGCGAGTGGTTCTGATCCGAGCCGTGCATCTATCTATCTCATGGATATTGATGGGAGAAATCAGCGTCCATTGGTAGATGTGGATGGCGCGGACCGCGCACCCGTTTTTTCACCCGACGGACAAAAGATCGCCTTTGAATCCAAAGCCCCAACACAAGAAGCCCTAAGCATGCCTGGGAGTACCGAAAATAACGACACGTTGGAAATCTATGTCATTGATGTTGATGGCAGCAATAAGGCGCAGCTGACGCATAATGACGTGGACGATGGACATCCTACGTGGTCGCCGAATGGGAAACAGATCGCCTTTTCTTCAATGGTAGAGGACATCTATCACATTTTTATTATTCATGCAGCAGGCGGTACAGCAAAGCAGTTAACCTTTTCGGATGCCAGCCATTATCACCCTATTTTCACACCGGACGGTAAACGGATTATCTATGTCTCAAACGCGCATAGCCATTATACGCTTTGGATGATGGACGCTGATGGTACAAACAAGACCCAACTGACAAACCACATCGGTGCACATTTTGAACCGAGTCTCTCGCGAGACGGAAAGAAACTCGTGTTTAGTTCAGATCGTTCGGATCACATGCGAATCTATCTCATGGATTTAACGCGACCCGTTGAAAAAGAAGAATTGAAGGCAAGATTGATAGAAGAATAGTTTTCAGTTAACAGTTAACGATTAACAGTTAAGCCTTTTGTGGTCGTCAGCTTTGTTGTAACATCCACAAGAAAATTGGATAGCACAAAATCAGTACTGAAAACTGAAAGGTTTTTCGCAGAAAAACCGTACTGAAAACTGATAACTAATAACCCTTATGCGAAAACTTTATTTTACTATTCTTATTCTTCTCATCATTGCCGGTTGTGATGCGGATACACCACAAGATAAGATGGATCCGCAGTTGGCTGCGCAATATCAGCGCGGTATTGATGCTTTAGATAAACGCGATTTCGCCGAAGCGGAGCAAGCGTTTCAAACATGCTTGCAGATGGATACTAACGCACACGATGCGCGGATGCAGTTAGCGCGGACCTACATTAGACAGCTGAAGTTTACCGCCGCTGAGGTGGAATTACAGATGTTAATAGGACTCCTGAAGCAGCATCGGTTAAAAACCGATGCTAGAGCGAAGAATCAGTTATCGAGAGCATATCTGATGTTAGCACAGGTTTTCAGTTACCAGCAACGGTTTTCCGACTCTACTGTTGCGCTTACCCGTGCGCTGGAGGTGAATCCAGACGATACCGATGCCCGCATCCGGTTGGGTTATTTCTTAGGTGCGCCGCAACAGATGCTTGTCCCGGATCTTTCGGCATCTAAACGACAGTTTGAGAAGGTCCTGGAACTTGAACCGAATAATCTGGAAGCGATGCTCCAACTCGGTTTAGCCGAATTTCGGTTAGGTGAAGCCGACAAAGCCGCGGAACGATTTGAAAACATCATCCAAAATTACCGTCGTCACTCTGGGGCGTACTACTATCTCGGTGTCTACCATCTCCGGCACGGTAATCTTGAAAAGGCTGTGACGAATTTCAAAGAATCGCTCCGCCTCAAACCTCGTGACCCCGAAACCTTATGGAACTTGTGGACAGCATATAGCAAACTCGGTGGCTATCCCGAAGACTTGCCAGAGGAGTTTAAGATAGTCGTCAGTGGGCATAGCCGTGAGCCGAAAGCCGAAAGCCATCAGCAAGAAGACCTCCTTGCTGAAAGCCGAAAGCCGAAAGCCGAAAGCCAATTTATCAACGTCGCAGCGAATTTAAAGATGGACAAGATTGACGGTGGACGCGGTAGCGCATGGGGGGATTACGATAACGATGGCGATCTGGACATCGTTGCAGTTGGGACTTATCAGCCCCATGTCTTGTATCGTAATAACGGTGATGGCACCTTTACCGATGTAGCAGACCAAGCGGGCATCGCTGATCCGAGAGGCGGTTGGGGTTCACTGTTTGCGGATTACGACAACGACGGTTACCTCGATCTCTATATCACCCGTGGCGGTTGGTCGGGTGCAGCAGAGAACACGCTCTACCATAACAACGGTGATGGCACTTTCACCGATGTCACACACGCCGCAGGTGTCTCTGATCCGCAGAGTAGTTTCTGCGCGGCTTGGGCGGATTACGACAACGACGGTTACATTGACCTCTACATCGCAGACGGCGTTATTGGCGATGGTGCTGCCAATGTCTTATACCGTAATAACGGCGATGGTACGTTCACCAACACCGCTGAAATAGCGGGTGTTGCGAATACCGGCAATTCGCTCGGAACCGCTTGGGGAGATTACGATAAAGACGGGTATATTGATCTGCATGTCGTCAACTTCGGACAATCCAATGTCCTGTATCGCAACAACGGTGATGGCACGTTCACCGATGTCACGCCAACAACCGGCATGAATATTCCTGTTAGCGATGCTTTTGTCACCTTCTTTTTAGATGTAGACAATGATGCGGATTTAGACATCTTCATCTCAAACTCAGGTTCGTTCCAAGCCTTTATCGCAGGACAAATCACTGGGGCTGCGCCACACGATGCTGACCGACAGGTGCTTTACCGCAACAACGGTGACGGTACCTTTACCGATGTTACCCGTGAATCTGGACTCTATCACGCTTTTGGCGCGATGGGCGCGAACTTCGGTGATATTGATAGCGACGGTTATCTGGATATCTATCTTGCTACAGGGGCACCGCAGATGGGCAGACTCGAACGCGACGCGCTCTTCCGTAACAATGGGGACGGCACCTTTACCGATGCGACTTTCGCTTTGGGGTTAGGCAATCTCGGAAAGGGGCACGGCGTAACCTTCGGCGATATTGATACCGATGGCGATATTGATATCTACGTGCCTGTGGGTGGCGCGTTTATTGGTGATCAGTGGCACAACCTCTTCTATCAGAATACCGGTGCGGGGAACAACTGGATTACTTTGAAACTGGTCGGGGTCAAGAGCAATCGAGATGGTATTGGGGCTAAGGTAACTTTGCGCGTTGGTGATAGCGTGATCTACAGAGAGGTTAGCGGTGGATGTGGTTTCGGCTCAACGAATAGCCTGGCCCTTGAAATCGGTCTCGGAACACGGACGAAGGTTGATGTTCTCGAAATCGTATGGCCCTCCGGTCAAGTAGATACACATCGGAATCTATCTGTTAACCGGAGACTCGTTGTCACTGAGGGTTTTTAAAATTACCTTGCGGAAGACTCAGACGGTTGTGTGTTTAGAGAGCCTTTCTTAAATCCGCACTCCATTTCATTTCGTGCTACGTTTTTGAAAAAAGAAGACAAGGAAAAAAGTTTATGAAGGACACGCGGGAGGGGGTTTTACCCCCGAAGACCCCTTTGTCTGCTTTACTTTCAGTAGATGAGATGTCACTCTTCGTCGATTACTATCAATTGACGATGGGGCAAGCGGATTTTGATGCGCAAAATAACCCTGTTATCACGGCGAATTACTATGTCCGCGAGATCCCACAGGGACAATATCTCATTGCCGCTGGGTTGGAACAGGTCGTCCACTACGTCTTAAATTTGCGTTTCACCGATGCGACGCTTGACTGGCTGGCGGAACGTGGTGATCTGCATGCTGATTACCTCGCTTCGCTCAAGGATTTCCGTTTCGACGGTACCGTTTTCGCAGTCCCGGAAGGCACCCCTGTTTTTCCCAACGAACCGATTATCAATGTCACAGGCAGATCGCGAGATGTCCAACTCTTTGAGACCTATCTGCTCTGTGTCATGAATTTCCAGACGCTGATTGCCACGAAAGCCTCACGGATCGTGCAAGCCGCACAAGGGAGACCTGTTTTTGACTTCGGGGCGCGACGCGCACACGGTAGGGATGCTGGTATCTTAGCTGCGCGTGCCTCTTTTATCGGTGGTGCCAGTGGTACATCTCTGGTGCTTGCCGGACGTTATTTCGATATTCCCTACGTCGGCACGATGGCACATAAGTTCGTCTCCGAACGTCCTAACGAGTTAGCGGCGTTCCGCGATTATGCTGCAGCCTTTCCGAACAATACGACCCTCTTGATTGATACGTACGATACGCTTGAAGGCGCGCGAAACGCGTGCATCGTCGCAAAGGAGCTGGCGGCGCGCGGCGCACAGTTACGCGCAGTCCGACTCGACAGCGGCGACCTCTTAAAACTCAGCAAACAGGTACGTCGTATCCTTGATGCTGAAGGGCTCGATTACGTCCAAATTATCGCAAGCCATGAGCTTGATGAGTTCCAGATAGACAGATTGCTGAGTAAGGGTGCGCCGCTGGACAGTTTCGGTGTCGGCACGCGGCTCGCTACGGGTGCTAACTTCGATTCAATCACGGGTGAAGGTGGCACCTCTGCACTCGGGGGTGTCTATAAGTTAGTCGAAAGCGATGGCAGGCCTGTCGGGAAACGGTCGCTTGATGAGCCGTCCAAAGCCACGATCCCCGGCAAGAAGCAGGTCTATCGCCTAACCGATGCCGCTGGAAATTACGCTAAAGATCGGTTGGCACTATGGGATGAAGATGTCTCCGAGGGGCAACCGCTTCTTATTCCAATCATCCAAGACGGGGAATTGGTATCCGATTTTCCAAGCCTGCATGACATTCAAGCGCGTACGACCACAGAACTTGAAAAGTTATCCGATTCGCATAAGTGTCTAACGAATGTGATACCTTATGCTGTAGAAATGCATCCTTCACTCTTAGCACGTATGGATGGAATTCCCTAATAGATTATCAATAGACAAAATCTTCCCTGCGAGCAGTGTAGTGTTCACAGATTCAGTTTCTTACGGTATTGAGCAGTTCAAAACAACTCAGTTGTTTAGTTCTATTGCGAAGGGAAAAAAATCAGTCGGATTTTGTTGTTTCTGTTGAGAGACGTTTTATGTGTGCTTCGAGGAACTGCATCACTGCATTAGCATCAGTGGCTTGGAGTTTACCGAGCATGCCTGCCTCTTCTATGAGCATCGTCATTTGCACTGGGTCGTTCTTGAGTAAGGTCTCTGCATTTTTGTAGTATTCAATAGCGAGTCTGTTTTCGGCACGCTTTTCGCTTATAGCGGCGAGATAGACGTGCGCGGCGGCGAGACGTGGGGACTGCGTGCGGTTCTGGATGAACTCCTCAAAAGCGGCGCGTGCTGCGTCGTAGCGGTTGTCATCGTAGTGGACACGACCGATGCGAAATCGCGCTCTATCGGCGAAACTATCCCTATAGCCGCCAGCGAGATACCGATCGCGTTCTGGGTAGCCGATAGTTGTCTTATAGGCTTGCAATGCCTCGTTGGAACGATTCAGCTTTCTATAGAGTTCACCGAGTTGGAAGCTTGCCATCATTGCCTGCAAAGTGTTGGGATGCGATGTGATAACACTTTTATAAGCCTGGAGAGCTTCATTCGGTGCGGAAAGTTGTTCAGCGTGAACGAGTCCACTGCGATAGCGTGCTTCAGCGGCATAGATTGAATCCGGATGGTGTTTTGATACCTCTTGATATACCTCAATCGCCTTTGGATAGTTCTGCAGCTGCCGTTCATAGATGGTGCCGATTTGCAACCGTGCGCGTGCCGCGTCTGCGGGTGCTAAAGGACTGTTTTGAAGTTGCTCACGTAGGTTTTCAATTGCTGTGAGGTGTTGAAGTATCGGAAGTTGTTCCGCTGCTTGTTCTGCCTGCGGTGTATGCGGTGATGTGGCAATAAGGTTTCGCGCGATATCTAATGCCTTAGAGAAGTCTCTATTTGCGCGTGCTGTGTTCAGTCGTTCTAACTCCATTTCTGCCATCTGTTTGGAGAGTTGTCCAATTTTCTTATCAATTTCCGCCTTCACTTCAGTTATACTTTTATCGTGCATCGAAATCTGCCCTAAATACCCTGGATCCAGTTGTGGCAGATAGGCGTGAAGGAATGTTTCAAAAGCCTCAATCGCTTTCGGATAGTTCAAGTTTTTCTCGTGACAGACTCCCGTCCAATAGAGAACGGCGTGCATGTTCCAGAAGTTGGGGTATTTCTGTTTCAGTCTTTCAAACACAGGGATCGCTAACGAGTATTTTTCGGTTGTACGATGGATGTTCGCCATTTGGAAAAGTGCCTCGGCAGCGAAGTTGCTCGTAGGATAATCGTCAACGACTTTTCTATACGTTGCCATCGCTAAGGCGGATTGGTTGAGCAGGGTATGTCTTAGGTTTGCGATACGCCATCTCGCTTCGGGTGCCACAGTTGCTGCTGGGTGTGTTTTTAGGAGTTCCTCATACTTCGCGATTGCCTTTTCGGGTTGGTTAAGTTGTGACGGATTCCTATAGAGTTCGGCGATCTGGAATTGGGCGATAGCACCCAGAGGGGTCCCCTGATACTGAATTGCGATGCGTTGCTGTTCTCTGAGATCGTTGAGTGCGGTATTGATGTCTCGGATCTTTTGTAATCCCGTCTTATGCACGAAATGGGAGGCAGGTGCGAGTTTTATGAGTCTATCGTAAGTTTGGATAGCGTCTTGATAATTCCCCATACGGCTGTAGACATCCCCTTTTTTGATGATAGCGAGGAAAAGTTCTTCTGGGGGCAGTCCTTTTTTTTCAAGTTTCAGGATTTTATCGAAAGCCGCGGCAGCTTTGGTGTACTGGTGGGTATAGTTATAATGGATTTCACCGATCTGATAGTAGCACCAACTTTTCACCTCAACGTCTTTGGTAGATTCGGCAATTGCTTCAAGTTTATCGTTGGCTTCCGCATAGCGTCCCGCCTCAACTAAGACGTGTACTTCTTCGAAGTGCGCATGCGCAAGCGGGCTGATGAGAATTATCAGCAGCGCGTGTAAGAGAAAGGTAAGCCTGCTTGACGTTTCCATGGCTGATATCCGTAGGTGTGCTATTGTAAAGTTGAATTCCCGGATTGAAGGCTCTCGAGATGTTTATCCGCAATTTGCGTCCAATTTGTGCCTTGTGCCTGCTCTTTCATTCGGTTGAGTTGGCTTTCTGTCTCCCAGGCATCATTTCGGAGGTGCTGTGTAATCAGTGCCTCTTCTAAATTCCGTTGGATGCCTTGCTGGCGATACTGTTCGATACGTGCGTCAGCGGATTGTGTTTCGGTGAGTCGCAAGGTGTCTTCCGATTGGAAGGGTTTTCCGATGAGGACGGCAGCGGCGATTAAAGCGATAGCGATACTGCTTACGGCCGCGGTTTTGTACCAGCCAAAGGGGGATCCGACACTCGCAAAGTAGGTGCGGATACGTGAGAACAGCGTCTGTTCTTGTGTAGCCGCGAGCCGTTTGTACACGTTCATCTCGATGTTCTTGAGGGCGACTTCAGGGACAGCTAGTTCTGCTTGCGCCTTATCTGTCAAGTCAAAGACTGCTGTATAAGATGCTACGGCTTCAGAACAGTCTTGGCAATTCTTGAGGTGTTGTTCAAAGGGCTCTTCTTCTTCTGGTGGCAGAAGTTTGGAAGCGTAATCAATTGCTTGCCCTTCGGATTTCTTACATTTAGGCATAGTAAACACGTCTCCTTTCAAATTTCGTTATTTTCCCACAATGGACGTAGGAGTGTTTGTAGCCGTTTTACTGCACGGTGGAGGTGAATTTTCACGGTGCCTTCCGCCATGTCCAATGTTTCAGCAACCTCTTTAAGTTGCATACCTTCATACCGGCTTAGCATGAAGACCGCTTTCTGTTTCGGGGAGAGTTGATCAACGGCTTCACGGATAATAAGACCCCGTTCTTTTTCTTCAAGTTGCCTCTCCGGATCGCTATGGAGATCAGTAGCAACGAGGTGTACTTCGGGGATTTCTGCATCGTCCAACGCGTAGACAGGGTGACGCGCTTTCGCGCGGTGGTAATCGATAGCAAGATTGGACGCAATCTTGTAAAGCCATGTCGAAAATTTGGCTTTCGGTTGCCAACCTTCTAAGGCACGGTACGCTTTGAAGAAGACTTCGATGGTGATGTCCTCAGCATCCTCGTAATTTCTGACGGAACGCAGAAGGTACGAGAAAATCTTGGATTTGTAACGTTTCATCAACTCATCAAAGGCATTTTGGCGACCGGCTTGAAACTGAGCGACTAACATTTCATCATCAATCAATTTGTCCATGAGTCCCGACTTTGATTATCGGTTGAAGTTGTGCCTCACCTAAGGTAGAGGAGGATAATTGCCAGCTAACACTCTCTTAAACGGAAGCCATTAGAATAAGTTTACAGAATTTATGAGCGATTGTCAAGAATTTTCGTTAGTTTATCCAGGGTCATTTAGTTTTACAAATTCGCTTTATATGTGTGTCTATTTTCCTCTTAGGACCGTCTGAATGCACGTCGCATTTGGGGTATTTGCTGGGGTGTTTCTTCGCGTACGCCGCAAATCGCGGAAGGCACGGAAGACACAGAGGACGCGGAATGAAGAGATTTTTTTTCGGACAGCACCCATCTCGGACGAAAGGCAGTGTAGAAGTTAGAGGTGCCTTTTCCGCGTTCTCCGCGATTCAGACGGAAAAGAGATCAGAACTACCGAATTATAGTAAGACCCGTAATTGCCTATACACTCACAAAATGGCGAGGATACTACGAGGATACTATAAGAAATCCGCAGAAATCCGCAGAAATCCGCAGAAATACCCTATCAAATACCCCTATCAAATACTCCCAGCAAAACACCCTCGCCAGCAGTGGGAGGGGGTTTGTTCCATGATGAACTGTAAACTTATTTTTGGATTTTACTATAAAATACTTGATTTTCGTGAGCAGTTGATTTAAAATAAGTTTCATAAGGAGACCTGAATTAATAGGATTGTAGGACGCGGTCCCGGACTGCGGTTCTACGGTAATGGAGGTTTATTTGTGGCACACATACATACTGATTCCGAACTGAAGCCCTTGTTCATCCCCGCTTCAGCAACAGCCGAGCGGATGGCACAGGCGGCGGGCAACTTTCTGGATACACTGACACCACCTTTACGCGAAAAGGCGGCACTCGCATTTGACGGGAACGAACGGTTCCGGTGGCACTACATCCCCATCGAAATGTGGGAACGCGAAGGTGTCTCTCTCAAAGAACTCAACACGAAACAGCAAGAGGCGGCGTTCGCGCTTATGGAGAGCGGGTTGAGTGCGAAAGGCTATCAGAAAGCCCGTGCAATTATTAATTTGGAGACAACACTCGGTGAGATTGAGAAGGCTGCCGGGGAAGCACGGCTTGTACGCGATCCGGGGTTCTACTTTTTCACTGTGTTTGGCGATCCGACAGGCAATGGCGCGTGGGGTTGGCGCGCTGAAGGGCATCATGTCTCACTCAATTTTACTGTCGTCAATCGCGAACTCATCTCGCCGAACCCGTCATTCTTCGGCTCAAATCCGGCAGAGGTGCCGCAGGGCGATAAAAAAGGATTGAGAGTCCTCTCTGCCGAAGAAGATATCGCGCGTAGACTCCTTACAAGTTTGAATACCGCGCAGAAAGGGCAGACAATCATCAATGCGGAGGCTCCGTCCGATATTTTGACCCGCGATGTCCCTAAAGTTGAATTTGAGAGTGTTGAAGGGTTAGCCGCCGAATCCATGGAGACGCACCAGCGCGAAATCTTGATGGAACTTGTCCATGAATACATTGATCGACTCCCTGATGAGGTTGCCGAAATAGAACTCCGTAAATTACGTGAGGGGAGCGTCAACGACATCCATTTTGCATGGGCAGGTACTGAAACACCGAAGACCCCGCACTACTATAGGCTGCACGGTCCGTTTTTCTTTGTCGAGTATGATAACACACAGAACAATGCGAACCATATCCATTCTGTGTGGCGACATATCGCAGACGATTTTGGTGTCGATCTACTTCGGTTGCACTACAACAAATCGAACCATCATGACCATGATCATGATCATTAGATGTATCGGAAAAATAAAAAAGCCGCCAATAGTCTTGGCGGCTTTTCTTATATTTGACAGGTACCTGTCATTGGGCAGATTTCAGTTCGCCCCATGTCGTGGCTAACTTATTTGCTGCTTCAATAGCAAGGACTTCATCGGTAAGGGTGACGAGCCCCGTTTTTTCAGAGTTCTTTCCGAAAACGATAGAGTGGGTATACCAACCACTCCATCCCTTTTGACCCCCCTGCCCAGCGGCTTTATCACCATCATTGACACAGATACCGAGTCCGAACTTATCTCCGTCACTGAATTTTTTGCTTTTCACTTGCAATTCTTCAGCCGTGAATCTGAGTTCGTAGTAGGTTTTCTTTTGACCTTCGTTTCGGACAACGGCGATGTCATCACCAGGGACGATACCTGCGCCGCCAGGGTTTTCATTTAAAGCCCCAGGGAGTATATCTTTTGCTTTATCGTCTAAACCAATATTGTAGAGAAACATCGGTATCCCGGCAGAACGTTTGCCGCTCATTTCAAAGGCGAGCTGCGCGCCATCACCGTTCCATGCCGCTGCGGCTGCGTGTTCATGCTCATCGTCGGTGACAATAAGCCCGATATAGACGGCTTTTGAATCCCATACGATCATGAAACAGGTTTCATGGTCATCATCACCTGTCCATTTCCCACCGCCGTGTACTTGAAAGACGTTGCCTTCATATTCAACGCCGCAGAAAGGTTTTCCGTCGGTGCCTGTGACTGCGTCAAGGATTCCATCCCATTCACCAAGATCACCGTCGATTTTAACATCAATCCCGGTTAGTGCCTTATATTCGTCATGGGTTTTACTGCGCCATTGTGCGTCTGCTATAGTGGTTGCGAGTAAAACGAATAGGGCTGTTGTGATCAAAAGATAATTTTTCATTTTCTGCCTCCAAGTTAGCGGTCGCCGATAATTTTATTTTTTTTATCGCCACCCAAACAAAAAATATACCGTTTGCTTGAACCGATGTACACAAACCCGTTTGCGACCGCGGGTGAGGAATAGAGTTCTACATTTCGGGTGACAGTTCTTGTATTAAATTCCCATTTTACTGTTCCATCCTCAGTAGACAAAGCGTAGATATTTCCGTTTTTCGTCGCGGCGTAGACGGTGTCGGGTGTTACAGCGGGCGAAGACACAACTGGTGCGCCGAGTCCTGTTTGCCAGTTCCGTTTTCCGTCTGTCGCGCTAAGGCAATAGACCGATCCATCACGGGAACCGAAAGTCACGTAGCCGTTCTGAACGGCGATCGCTGTGAAGACAGCGTCCTTCGCTTCATGTTCCCACACGGTGTCCCCGGTTTCTGGATTGAGTGCGACGACTTTACCGGCAGGTATCGGATCGCTGTCCGAAAAGTTGCCACGTCCGAGTCCGAAGAAGACGAGGTTGTCATCGGTACTCGGTGTCCCCCATACAGGATACGGCATCTCCTTCGCCCAGATTTCAGTACCTGTTTGGGCATCGACGGCGTAAATCCGATAATTGCCGTACCCCGTACCGAAGTATAATTTACCGTTGTGCATAACAGGCGACATATCGGCGTGAACCCCTTTATAGTGCCAGATCTCTTCACCTTCCAAGGCATCGATACAGTAGATACCGTCAGCCCCTGCTGTGAAATAGAGTTTCCCTTGGCTAATGAAAGGTGTCGATTCAACATGACTTGCTGTTTCAAAGGACCATATCTGTTCACCCGTTTTTGCGTCAAGGCACCGGAGATGGCAGTTGCTATCCTCATGATAGCCTTCGCCGATGTAGACCCTGCCACCAGCCACTGCGGGTGACGAGAAAATTGGCGTAGGTGAAGCGTGTCGCCAGATCACCTCTCGTGAATCCGTATCGATGCAGTAGGTTGCCCCACCGAGTGAAAAGATTGAACCGTGCGAGGCACCTATATAAAGCCGATTTCCAACAACCGCTGGCGATGAAGAGAAGTCCACCGCCATCCCGTTTTCTTCTTTGAAGATCCATGCGGGGGTTCCAGTTGTTGGTCCTGGAATCGCATCTAAATGTCCCGTCCGATACTTCCCGCCTCGGAAAGTTGGCCATGCCCTAATCCCTTTCACATTATTGGCACCGGCGATTACGACGGAGGTAGGTGTCTGGGTCATTTGGTAGATCCCCAAGGTGGTCCCAAGGAGGACAATCACACCGATAATAGAAACGATAATCTTGTGGGCACTCGCGAAGTCGCGGAACCTGTAGAAAAGCATTTTTGTGGTATCACGTGCGAATACAAGTGCTGTTATCAGGGCGACCCCAACGAAGGCGAGAATCTGTGGGATGATACTCAGCAATGCAGTGAGCGGTCCCAGGAGCTGCGGAATAACTGCGTATGCTGGACTTGCTGTACCGAAAAAAAGAAGCGTAAAACACAGGGTTAGCGACAGTTTGACAGAGAAGCCGAACCGCCAAATATTACGCCTCTGCCTCTTCATTGTCTGTTTTGAGCTCACTTTTTTCATTGTTATTACCTCGTATCTTATCAAGAGTCTTTGAGGAACTCGACAGCGAAATGCACCAAGTTTTCAAGCATCTCACGGTTTTTAGAGACTTCTTTTCTCTGGCTGTTGCGGAGATTGGTGATGAGATACATACCTTTGCCGTATTTCAATTTAGCGACGACAATCTCTTTGCCACCGTTGGTGGTTGCCAGTACTTGATATTTTTGATTCCATCCGATCCATGAGTCGTCAAGCGCGAGCTCGCCTGATCGGATACGGTGGGGTGCTTTAAAGAGTTCACCGGCATCGGAAGTCGGTTGAAAATCGTTGCGTTGTGCGCTCTCTACGCCATTGAGTGGTTCGGGTAACCATCCAGTCCGGCACGGACGATCCTCATCGCTATCCTGCCCGGAGACGATGACAACACCGCCGTTTTTCACAAATTCTTTAATCCGATTTTCTTGTTTGTTGTTAAGACGGTATCTCCCATCTCGCGCGAGCGTGCGGAAGCCGAGCCATAAGATGTCCGCCTTGTTGAGCCTTGGTAGGTCGCGATCCTTTGTTCCATTATAGGCGATCCAGCGATCTCCTATCGAATTGATGCTGGAGATAGCTGGGTACTCTTCCCTATAACTGTCTGTTCTGAGAAAATGGAGCTGGATGGCATCTTCTCCCAACATGGCATCCAATTCTTTCTGAAAATCGACAGTCGAATCTCGTCTTGAGACTTTGTCTCTGTTCAGGTATTTTTCAGTGTGTGTGAATAGCCACCAACCCCATTCGTCTCCGCGTTTTGTGGTTTGTGTTTGAAACCACTTTCCACTTACGTGTGCGAGGCTATCAATGCGTCTGCCTTCTCTGAGATAAAAGACGATAATCGGCGCGTCCTGCTTCATAAGACGCATTGCCTCTTCTCGGTGATCCGCTTCTCCTTTGTAGGTATCAAGTCGGATCTTAACCTCGTTAAACTCTGGGTTGCCTTTCAAATATCTTTCGACCTTAACCTTCGCAGTCCGGCGTTTGGTGTTGACCTGTGAAACCGTCCCAAAAAGAATATTGCTGCTTTCGCTGACGATTTGCGGCACACTGTAACGTTTTGCGATATAACCTTCTGAGATCTGTTGATTTAGCAGTAGAAGACCAACAGTAAGTAGACTCAGAAGATAAAACGGTTTCCAAATACGCTGTAATTTGTAAGTCCTCATTGTGTGTGTCTCCTATTTTAATACTGTTTTTTGATGGGATATATTTACTCAATTTTGACTGCGGTTCCGGTGGCTGTTACCATCAACATACCGTTATTAGCACCGAGTACCTCATAGTCGATATCAATCCCAACGATAGCATCTGCCCCTTGTTGTCGTGCGAGGTCTTGCATTTCTTGGAGGGCTGTCTCGCGGGCATTCGCGAGTTCGTCTTCATAAGCATCGGATCTGCCGCCGAGGAAATCGGTAATTCCCGCCATAAAATCGCGGAAAACATTCGCTCCCATGATTGCTTCACCCGTAACGAGCCCGAGATATTCGCGAATTTGTTTACCTTCAATTGTATGTGTGGTTGTTGTAATCATTATTGTGATCTTCCTCTTGCTGCGATATCCCATACGGATTCGACAATCCCGTTGCGGATACCGTAGTATTTGTCGTGTAGGTTCACCGTCGTACAACAGTGTGATGGTAAAATTTCGAGTTTATCCCCGGGTTTGAGGGAGAAATTTTCATCGGACACCAACAGCTTTCCGTGTTCCTCGGAAAGTCCGGTCATCTCTACACCGTCTAAACTAACGGGTTGTGGGACACCGAACTCTTTTGCGAGAACTTTCAAACCAGTATCCACAATCATTCGATCTGCGCTGGGACGACTCACGACAGTTGCCAAAACCGACAACGAACAGTCAAATTGGTCTCCGACACCTTCTACATTTCGGTAGGTGGAATCCATGAACACATAAGAACCTGCCTGTACCTCTGTCATCTCTGGGATGCTTCCAGTAATATTAAAGGTACCGGTGCCACCTCCGCTCATAATGGCGACCTCTACGCCTTGCTTTTCGAGATAGTGTTTCGCGTCCACCAACCGTTGCATAGCTTCACGTGTGGCGGTATCGCGTTCTGCTCGATCTGGCTTCGCTACGGTATGTCCCTCATAGCCCATTAACCCTTCAAAAATCAAGTTCGGATTGCGTCGTATCTGTTCCGCCAATTCAAGGGCGGGTTTTCCGGGTTCAACGCCGCACCTGTCCATGCCGATGTTTACTTCTATTAGCATTCTGACGGTTGCCCCTTTGGCAGCCGCTGCGTCGGAGATGGCTTGCACGTTGTGTGAATTGTCTACTGCGACCATAATCTCCGAATGTTTCGCGAGATTGATGAGCCTTGCAATCTTATGCGGACCGACGATCTGGTTGGCGATCAACACATCTCGGATGCCTGCGTGAATCACGGCTTCTGCCTCACCGAGTTTCGCGCAGGTAACACCGATGGCCCCCGCTGCAATCTGTTTATGCGAGATGATAGGTGTTTTGTGCGTTTTAACATGTGGTCTCAGATCAGCGTTGACTGTGCTGAAGTAATTCGCCATTGTGTCTATGTTGGCTTCCATTTTGTCGAGATCAATCAGCAGTGCTGGTGTATCCAGTTCCGTTTTGTGCATGCCGATGAAGGGGTCGCTATTGCGATTCATTTACTATGCCTCCTAAAGCTGCTTAACAGGGTTTGACAACGTACCGAACCCTTCAATATCAATCTGAACAATGTCGCCTGCAGCAAGCGGTAGATCGTTCGGGACGATGATACCGGTGCCTGTTGAGACAACGGTGCCGAGTGGAATTGGGTTATCCCGCATCAGGAATTCAGTGAGTTGTTCAAATTTCCAATTGATTTGGGAGGTATTCACTTCACCTTGGTAGATGACATCTGCATCACGAAGAACGGTGCATTGCATTTCCAAATTATACGGATCATCCACTTCAGACGGTGTGAGAAACATCGGACCGAGTGCACAACATCCATAAAAGACTTTAGATTGTGGGAGGTAGAGTGGATTATCCCGCTCAATATCCCATGCGGATACATCATTGCAGAGGGTATACCCGACAATTTCGCCATCGTTATCAAGGATATAGGCAAGTTCAGGTTCTGTTGCGGTTAGCACCGAATCGCTACGGATGCCGATAAAACCGTTCGGACCGACGCAACGTGAAGGTGTCGCTTTGAAGAATATTTCAGGACGGTCAGCGTGATAGACGCGGCTGTAGATGTCTTGTTCGGAGTCGTCGTCTCGCATATCTGCGCTGCGTTTGTAGGTTACACCGCACCCCCAGACTTCAGGCGGATCGATTGGTGGTAAGAGATGTGGCACATTTTCATCAGGTGCGACATCCAATTTTTTCAGTGTAAGACCTTCAGGTTCGGTTGATGTAGCTGCTTCATCCGAAAACGCATTGAATTGCATCGGCGCGGGTGTGGCAACTTTCTCTTGAATGTCAGCAAGTATGACACCAAGGCTGACCTGTTCCTGATGTGCGAGTGCTAATACTTCTAATACACCGGAAGATTCCTCGCTCGTTACGTCAATCACTTCCTCGTCGCGGGTGACAATTCCGACCCGCTTGCCTAAATTGGGTAGATGAAACTGAATTAATTTCATTCTTTTAACTTTCCTTGCGGTTCGGTGTAGTGGGTTTGAGCAAGATCGCCCTTCTCCGTATATCTAGAAGAAACACCCAAGCAATACGCAGAAATACGCAGAAATACCCAAGCAAATACCCCTATCAAAAACACCTATTCCACTACGTTCCAAGCTTCGCGCTTGTTTTCAACTTAGAAAAACTCAAGTCCTATTAATTTTCCTTGCGGTTCGGTATGGCGGCTTTGGGCGAGGTCATTTTTCTCCGTATACCTGAAGAAATCCGCAGAAATCCGCAGAAACACCCCTATCAATACACAGAAATACCCTATCAAAAACACCCCAAGCAAAAACGATTCCACTGCGTTCCAAGCTTCGCGCACTCGTTTTTAATTTAGGAAAATTCGAGTTCTGCCCACACTTTAGCATCTTTTACAACTGCTTCTGGTGTTACTTGCGATCTAAGTAGATGTCCATGTGTTGTCCGGAGTGTCGGTTGTGTGGCATCTTGATAACGGAAATCGAGACTCCATCGGACGTGTCCAGCGCGGTTCGGTAACCCACGGTGAAACAGTAGGTTGCTAAAGATAACGACATCTCCCGGCACGATCTCAATAGATACAGCATCCGCTTCAACGGGTTTAATATAGTCGTCGTGGATACGTAGATAGTATTCATCTTTTTCGTGTGGAACGACACCCCACTTGTGGCTTCCGGGAATGAATTCCATGCATCCATTTTCAATGTTGACCGGTACCAAAGGTGCCCAAACGTTCATCATCCGTAAGATGTCCGCTTCTTTTGAAGTATAGCCAGCGTCTTGATGCCACAACACCTCTGTTCTTTTGTTTTCAGGGAGTTTTGGACGGACGGAATAGTTTGGATACAATCGGATCTCTGGACCTAAGATAACACCCGCAAGTTCAAGTAGGATTGGATGTGCGAACACACCGAAAAATCCTTCCCTATGGAGTTCTGGACGGAAGATCGTCGGGTTTTCATCGGGGTAATTTTCATAAATCCGAATCAGTCGGGTTTCAAAAAGGGCGTTGGGATATGTGTCCGCCAACTTTCCTTCTTCTTGCCGTCGTAACGCGAGTTCATTGACTAACGCCTCACATTCGCGTTTGACGGCTTCGAGCGTCTCCGATTCCAAAATGCTTGGTAGAACAGAGAATCCGTTTTCATTGAAATCTCTAAGAACCGATTCCATTGCTGTGCCCTTTTGTGATATTGAGAGAGATGCCTTCTGATACCTTAATTTCCAGCAGGGACTAATCCTGCTTTGATAAGAACCGAGACGACTGCTTGCGCGCATTCTTCAATAGAGAGTGCTGCGGTGTTCACTGCGACCTCCGGATTCAGAGGCGGTTCATAAGGCGCGCTGATCCCTGTAAATTCTTTAATCTCTCCGGCGCGTGCTTTCTTGTATAAGCCTTTCGTATCCCGTTCCTCGCAGACCTCAAGTGGACAGTCGACGAAAACTTCAACGAATCTACCTTCAGCGATGAGTCCTCTTGCCTGATCTCTATCGATGCGGTACGGTGAGATGAAGGCTGTCAAAACGATTGTGCCCGCATCTGCGAAGAGTTTGGCGACTTCACCGATACGGCGGATGTTTTCCTCACGATCCTCCGGTGAGAAGCCCAAATTCTTGTTCAGTCCGTGCCGGACATTATCGCCGTCTAAGACGTAAGTGTGGTGTTGCTGTTGGTGCAATACTTGTCCAACTGCGTTCGCTAATGTCGATTTACCTGAGCCAGAGAGTCCAGTGAACCAAATCACACAGCCTTTCTGATTCAGTAATTTTTCTCTATCTTCTGCCGTGACAGCTGCTTCGTGCCACGTAATATTAGTAGCTTTCTGTTGAGCCAATTCGATTGTTCCTCACCTAATCTTCGGGCAGGAAGCCAAAGTCTTTAGACTTTGGAGGAATGCCCGTTCCTATAGTTAAAGTTAAGGCGTGTTAACAATCTAAAATCAGATCGTTTTGCGCCTGTTGTGAGTCGTTTGTTTCCTTCCAAGTTGTATATGGAAAACAAGCCTCTTGCGTTAACGCCTGACAGTCTGGTAAGTCCATATTTATCATGTTTGACCAATGTATTTTTAACCAAACCATTCCCTAATACAGTGCCACCTTGCCGGGAACGTATCCGTCCCTTTGATTCTTTCTGTCTGTGTAACTCTCTGCGTTTTATTCGTATAGGTGCTATACAAAATATATCTGTATTCTCTGGTATAGAAGCACCCCCCATAGCATGATATGCTAAGCACCAGGAGTCTACACAATGGGCATCAAAGGTTTCTGAGAGTTTCTTTGACGACTTCTTTAATCCGAGTCGGTCTCTAATCTCTTGGGTTTCCCACCCTTGAAGTGTTAGCAACTGCCACTTTTTCTCTATTTCAGTATAGAACCACTGCTTACCGACTTCAAGCGGGCTAAATGATTGATTCCATTTCTTAGCACGTTCTATAGTCCGTGCCTTAATATCCTCTACACAGACGTGTGTGATAGGAAAGAGTTTTGAAAGCCAATGAAGTATCCGAAGTTTCCAATCCCACCTCGCACGCGTGCCTGCGGGGATACGCGCGCTATTGGCAAGACGATGGGTTCTGTTTTTTCGATTTGGACACTTACGAGCGCGTCTACTTCTGCGCAGCTCACGACGCTTCGCCACTTTCTTACCCACTTTATTATGAGCATCTGCCTGAACATTCAAGTAGGTGTGATTCTCTGATTTGACAGTAAACCCCTCTTTCTTACTACCGGGATCTACACCGATGCCTATATCTTGGAAATACCTATCAGAAGGATCAACATTGAGACGCACACAAAAAATGCCATTCTTCCAAAACGGTGTTGCCTTCTTATCGCGTATCCACTTTCTTGCCCGTGAAGGCTTTGTAGGCATCAGCGGATTCTGATCCTTATCAACAACAGGAACAAACATAGTTTGTAAATCTCCTATGGAGTTTATATTGCCCCATCCAGATCGCAGTATCCAAGTAGAATCAGACTTGGGGAGCATCCGAAACATTGTACTGGCTGCCACGCCAAGAGATTGCGATATAGCGAATGCGCGTGTGGCATTCGCAAAGACTGTAGAAAACCGTTTACCTTGTGGAGTGGACGCTTGGCATGCGCTTCGCACAAGCCCAAGTCTTTAGACTTGGGTAGTTGACATGTTTTAAGAAGTCAAAAATTGAGATTTTCCTAACGGACCTCTATTCTCGGGTTTGATAATATACTATTATACGCGCGCGAATAACGTAATGTCAACCAAAATAATACTCCGGATGCGTAGACCTAAAGTGTTGAAAAATTCGAGATATGCTGTTAAGATAGTGTACCTTACGCCACTGAAGGGAAATAAAAATGAAACTTAGCTGCTTACCTGTATCTCTTTATAACGACATCTTCACAGGAAATCGTACTGTCGCCGATTGGATTCAATTCGGAGCAGAATTAGGGTTAGATGCGGTCGATTTCAGTATCAAATTCTTCCCAAAACGCGACGCTGAAACGATAAAGCGGACGCGCGATGCCCTTGAAAGGCATAACATAATTCCGTGTATGCTTGCCTGCTATTCTGATTTTACGCATCCCGATCCAGCACAACGTGCGCAAGAATTAATAGATCTGAAGGCGGATATTGCATTGGCGAAAGCGTTGGGCGCGAAATTCATCCGTGTGACAGCAGGACAAAACCACCCCGGCACTGAACGGACAGCAGGCGTGCGATGGGTAACAGACGGATTTCGACGTGCACTTGATGAAGCGGGAAAACACGGTATCACACTCGCTTATGAGAACCACACCAAAGGCGCGCCGTGGGATTACTGGGACTTCTCACAACCGACAGAAATCTTCTTAGAGATTTTAGATGCCCTCTCCGACACACCGCTCGGTGTCTGTTTCGACACTGCGAATCCACTTGTCTTGGGTGAAGACGTACTTGCTCTGCTGGAGCAAGTTGTCCAGCGCGTCGTTGTTGTCCATATTTTTGACCTACGCGAAGTCAGGGTTTTTGAGCCGGTCCGCGTCGGGACAGGTGCTTCACCCATTCCGCAAGTCTTTTCACGCATGAAACAAGCAGGTTATGACGGTTGGCTCAGCATTGAGGAAGCGAGCCGTTCAGGACAAGAAGGCTTCACGGAATCCATAGCACTTGTTCGGCAAACGTGGCAACAGGCATCAGCCACGTGAGGGTTCACTCATCCGCTCTCGCGCTTGGCGTGAGAGTTCAGCGAGATGTCCATCGTTTGCCCGCACCTGTTCAAGATGAATCCATCGCTCCGATGTCGCTGTCCGAATCATCTTCTCGCCGTATTTTCGGTCGATCCAGAAGCGTGCGGATCCAGCGATATATGCTTGTAGTGCCTCTATTTTGTCATCTGGATACCGTTGACAGAGATTCATCGTAAACATCCGCCGATGTGTGCCGCCTCCAAAAGCGGCGTGCTTCGTGTTATGGTTAAACAGTACCAGATCGCCGGGAGTCGTCTCAAAGACCGTTGCTGGGACATCTTTCCCGTGCATTTTCCACAACTCTTGGCTCTTACCCACTCGCTGAGAGAGGGCATCGGCATAATTGTCACCGAAGAGGTGGCTTCCTGGGATGACGCGGAGTGCGCCGGTGTCGCGAGTCAGCGGATCGAGATAGAACGCAATCTTAATATGCCTGGGGTCTTCTAACTTATGTCCGCCATCCGAATGCCATCCTGTATCGCCGACGTAGAAATTGCCGTCGCTTCCCATATAGTTGAAATCATCGCCGAGGAGTGCCTTTGCGATCGCCAAAATCCTCGGATCATCCAGCAGCGATGACAATTCTTCACTCTGATCGATGAATGGAACGATACAGGAGCGCGCGGTGCCTTCGTGCGGTTTACCGTCATGTCCGCCGCCTCTCTCCTCCCAAACAGCCTCAAAAGCGTCTTGGATCGCCGTAATCCGGTCCGCCATCAGTTGCGGAAAACTGAGATAACCGAACGTCTCAAAAAAACTAATCTCCGAATCGGTCATAGTGAAATCGTGCTGATTCATTTCCACATCCTCCAATGTAATACAACGGAAACTTACATCTGGTTCTCTTAACGTCAGAAAATCTCATTATTGATATGCTATCATAACATATTTTTATTTAATTTTGCAATCGGAACCGTAAAGAAAAAAAAAGATCAGCGATGTCGTTGTAATCCCAATAGGACTTACGCACTTCCTCTTAAAGTCCCTGATAAAGGGGATTTAGGGGGTTAAAAATCATGAAATCTGGTGATGCCTGCTAAATTCGCGTAAGTCCTGCCCAAAAAACTTGCTAAACCTACAAATTAATGTTAATATTATCTTAGACTTACATTCTTTGAAAGGTTACGAATGGCTACCAAGGCAAATGCGTTTCCCGCCTATTTTGCACTCTTTAAAGTGACACTGCGCCAAATGTTCTGGAGTCGGCGAACTGTGTTGATTCTTATTGGGTGTGCGTTATCGCTTGTTATCACCCTCATATTTCGGTTCACGGCACGCGGCAGCGTAAGCGTCAATGGGTTCATACCCCAGATAACACTGATTCTGTATGGACTCTTGGCAAACCTATGCGCGATTTTTTACGGGACAGCAATCATCTCCGACGAGATTGATGGTAAAGGCTTGACCTATCTTCAGATGCGACCCCTCCGCAAGTCGATGATGCTCCTTAGTAAATTCGCAGCTTACCTCGCGGGTACCCTTGCGATCATAGCCGGATCTCACCTGATCTTAACCGGCATCGTCGCGACACATGCAAAACTCGATAAAAGTGTGCTGTATCACATAGGTATGAGTCTCCGTTATACCGCATCACTTGCATTGACCCTGTTAACTTATGGCGCACTCGCCACCGTTTTAGCAGCGAAATTCAAACACCCGGTCTTGTGGGGGCTGCTCTTCGTAATGGGATGGGAAGGTATTACGGCGGCTGAATTCATGCCGATGGGGATCAAGAGGCTCTCTATATCACACTACCTCTTCGCGCTGTTTCCCGATTATAAACTGCCTCGGTACCAAATCGATGGGTTCTTGGGGGAATCGCCCCCATCCGTATGGGTGGCACTCCTCGTAATTTTACTGTTGACGGTAGGGTTGCTGTGGCTCGCGATCCGAATCTTCAAGGAACGAGAGTACTTGATGTGACTTGTAGGAGCGAGTGTTTTTGCTTGGGGATTTCTTGTCGCTCGCGATTCAGTCTTCCTTCTCGTAGGAACGAGTTATGCTCTCGATTCCCATCAACCACACGTTTTGAGAACCCGTGCAGTCTCACGCGAAACGATGAGTTCCTCGTTTGTAGAAACGATGAGAATTTTAGTGCGGCTGTCATCCGCTGAGAGGTCGGTTTCGCCAGTGGCTCGCTCATTTTTCACCGTATCCAAGTGGATACCGCACCATTCAAGTCCCTCGCAAATCTTTGCCCGTGTCGTCCCACTCTTCTCCCCGATACCGCCAGCAAAAGCGATCACGTCCACACCTCCCAGCGCGGCGATATATGCACCGATATACTTTTTCACACCGTAAACGAAAGTCTCCAGTGCTAAACGCGCGTTATCATTGCCTGCTGCGATTGCTGCTTCTATGTCGCGCATATCGCCACTCGTGCCGGAGATCCCCTTTAGTCCGGAATCCTCAATGAGTTGACGACGAATCTCATCCGTAGAAAACCCCTCTTTGTCGAGCATATACAGCACCGCAAAAGCGTCTAATTCACCACACCGCGTGGACTGGATCATCCCGTATTGCGTAGACGTTCCCATTGATGTATCAATAGACACCCCATCTTTGATAGCACAGAGAGACGAACTGCCACCGAGATGACACGAGATAATACGGAGTCCTTCTCCTGATTCCCGTCCAAGCAACTGCGGCACACGTTCAGAGATATAGCGGTGGGACGCACCGTGGTAGCCGTAGCGACGGATGTCGTGTTGTTCTACCCAGAAACGAGGCACACCGAACTCGGCTGCGTAATCTGGAATCGTCTGATGGAACCACGTCTCAAAGACTGCGACGAGCGGGGTTGTCGGGAGCAGCTCCTGAAAGGCACGGATGGAGGCGATATAGGCGGGGTTGTGCATCGGCGCGAGTGGGGTGGATGCCTCCAGTGCAGCGATCACATCTTCGGTAATCCGTGCAGAACGCCAGTAGCCTCTGGCAAGAATGGTTTTGAATCCGATACCGTCCAGTTGTCCCAAATCTTCAAAGCAACCGACTTCGGCATCGGTAATCAGGTCCATGGCGTGCGCAATCGCAGCAGTATGCGTCAGTGCATCGATTTCGCCTTCGCGGGTAGGTTTGCCCGGCACAGCGTGTGTAAAGGCAGAGGGTGAGTTACCGATACGTTCCACGCCTCCCTTGACGAGAGAGATCGTGGTTTCCATATCAATAATTTGGTATTTGAATGAGGTGCTACCTACGTTGGCACAGAGTATATTCATAATAAAGGGGACTTTTCATTCTTACAAACACAAACCATTTAGTGCAACGGACACATTACCAATCTTTCCGCCAAAGCCCCATGCTTTAGCTTGTGGGATGTAGGCGGGCGTTAGGTTTTGTTGTAAAAAAAGATTTGACATTAACCTAAAAATGTTGTATGATTATAGTATCACAGTGGCAGACAGTTCAAGTGTAATCGCAAGGTTA
>PYJC01000011.1:31005-31444 GCA_003635255.1 Candidatus Poribacteria bacterium
TTGCTTGATGATATATGGCGGGTGCATGTGTATTTCCACGAGTGGCAGCGTCAAAGGTATAAAGACGGGTTGCCGTATGTGGACTATGAGGGCATGTGTGATCACCTTAAACTTTTGAAAGAGACGACACACCCGCATTGGAACGCATTGCCAAGCCAAGCGATGCAACAGGAACTCAAGCGTATTCATAAAGCGTATGACCGTTTTTTTAAGAAACTTGGCGGTAGACCGCATATTAAGCCGAGACGTAAGTTTAAGTCTATGACGTATCCAAGTTCTGCTGGATGGTCTTTGTATAATAATCGTATGACATTGACTTTTCGCAAGTGGAATCCGAAGACACGTAAATGGCAGTTTGATAAAGTCGCATATACTTTTCACAAGCACCGCCAGTGGCACGGAACTATCACCGAAGTTACGATAAAGCGTGATAGTTGCG
>PYJC01000011.1:31464-52890 GCA_003635255.1 Candidatus Poribacteria bacterium
TGTTTAATAATCGTATCACATTGACTTTTCGCAAGTGGAACCCCAAGACACGTAAATGGCAGTTTGATAGGGTGCCTTATACTTTTCATAAACACCGTCAATGGCACGGAAGGATTAGCACTCTCACAATTAAGCGTGATACTTGCGGGCGATATTGGGTTTGTATAACAACGACCTACACAGATTTTAGACCGCTGCCGACAACAGGTAAAAGCGTTGGGGCAGACTTCGGAATGAAAGACGCATATTTGACGCTGAGCACGGGTGAGAAGATACAACACCCACAACCCTTGAAACACTCCTTGAACAAACTTCGGTCTCTCAACAAAGCACTGAGTCGCAAGATTAAAGGTTCTAACGGTTGGTGGCGGTGTGTTCAGCAACTCGCACGCCTGTATGAGAAAATCAGTAATCAACGTAAAGACTTTCAGTGGCAACTCGCCTCTAAACTGTGTAAAAAGTTTGATACGATTTTCCTTGAGACGTTGAACCTTGATGGCATGAAACGCCTGTGGGGACGTAAGGTATCTGACCTTGGATTCTACCAGTTTGTTAAGATATTAAGGTATAAGTGCGGTAAACATAAGCGTCTTTTGAAAGAGATTGATCAATGGACTCCTACCACAAAACCTTGCAGCAATTGTGGCTACCATAACGAATATCTTTCTCTTTCAGATAGACAGTGGACATGTCCTGAATGTGGTTCACACCATGACCGAGACATCAACGCTGCGATAAACATTTTGCGGGCAGGGATAGCCGTTCCTTAACGATATGCCTTGTGTTCATTGAATCAATTTGGGAACACGAGGGAAACGCCCGCTGGTGGAGACGGATTAAGACGGTTGTCTCTTTGAGAAAACTGCACTGTCTACGAAGCCGAAGCCCCTGCCTTTAGGCAGTGGGTGCTATCACTTCCCGACAATCGCCGAAACCGTGCAATTTGAAATGCCCGATCATCGCCCGATTGACGGTATCAGTCTGCTACCGACTATTGAAGGAAACGTGACAGAACGTCCGACCCCTATTCCGTATCGGTTCAATAGTGGAAAAGAGGCGATGTTTCACGCACCGACCCTCGCTATGATGGATAATCGATATAAATGCTTGACCAATCTATCAGATGATGGCAGCGAAGATTTATGTTTTGATATGATTGAAGACGGCGCAGAAACCGTCAACTTGGCAGACGAACAACGCGAGCGATTAGGGCAAACCCGCGAGTCCCTGCATCGATGGCTCCACTCATGTAAGGTGAGTCATAATGGTGGGGATTATGATGAGGCGTTTGAACCTGTTGCGTCGTTTGAAGAGGTCACAGGAGATTGGCTGTCAAGAAGAAACAGAAATTAATCAGGGCTATTGTTGCAGCCAAACCACAAACGAATTGAGCTGACGTACTACGGCCCCTTAGAGTTTTCATAACCAGTGTTCTTTTCGGTAGGAATTCCAAGCATACTAACAAAGAAAGCAGAGAAGATCGTCTGCGTTCCTAATACCATCAAGAGCAGTGCGAAAAGGGCTGGGCGCACCTTCTGCAATTCACCAAAACCACTTTTCACCCAACCGTACGCAATCCAACTGTCAATTAGGAATCCTATGGCAAATATCACACATCCGAGAAGTAATCCCTTTTCAAGGGTAAAATGGCGATATACGAATTGGGTAAGGGGTTCGCTACTGGAAAAACCGCGAGTGACGCTCAAAGTTCGAGCAGAGAGCCCTAACAAGAGCACTTGATAACCGAGCAGGCACAAAAGACATGCCAAAACCATCACATGGACATCATAGGCGCGACTGCCTATTTGTAAAGGTCCCGGGAGAAGTGCAACTGTTCCAATTAATCCCAGCAGAAAAAGTAGAATACCGGGAATCAGAAACAGATAAGTCGGTGATAGCATCAGCATGAAACGCAAATGCCGCCAGCCATCACGAAAGGAATTGAGTTTGGATTCCCCTTTACGAGGATAATAGGTTATCGGTATCTCTTTGATTTTCAGATCAGTTTTTATTGCCTTGATAACCATCTCTGAGGCGAATTCCATTCCTGTTGTCTGGAGTTTCATCCGCTGATAAGCTTCACGCGTAAAGGACCGCATCCCACAGTGTGCATCCGAAACACCCGATCGAAACAACACATTCAAGATTCCTGTCAGAACGGGGTTGCCGATGTACCGATGGAGTTTCGGCATTGCCCCAGGAAGAATCTTGCCTTTTAACCTGTTTCCTATGACGAAATCACAGCCATCGCGTAAAGGCGTAATGAATCTCTCTAAGTCTGTGAAATCGTAGGTATCATCAGAATCACCCATAACAATGTATTGTCCTTCTGCGGCAGCAATTCCAGCAAGATACGCAGCACCATAGCCACGCAAGGGTTGATGGACAACGCGCGCACCGAGACGCTCGGCAATCGCGACAGAGGCATCAGTGGATCCATTATCTGCGACAACTACCTCGCCCTGAATGCCAAGTACTTCCAAAGTGTTCTGTGCCTTCTGAATACAGGTGCTAAGTGTTTCTGCTTCGTTGAGACAGGGCATTACGATAGAAACCTCAATTTCCATCGTATTTTCTTGAGTTTCCATTACCTTAGGACCTCCCAAACTTTTACCTGCAATTTATCTGATGCCTCCGATTCATACACTAATTTAAAGCGGTTGCTATGCTCACCAAGAAATAATTTCACCAAGAACCATTCCCGTGCGGCTTCAGAAAGATAGATTGTCTGATAGTTGTGATAACTTTGTTTATTCATATTGCCAACGCACCAGATGGACGCATTCAGTTGGCCTTCAGGAAAATACCAAGATTGCTCTCCAATGATGACTTCCTTAACCGTCAATTTTTGTCGTGTCTTATTCTGTCTCTGAATGAGGACTTCAGGTGGGGTTTTAACAATCAGGTGATTTTCCCATGTCAATGGTATTGAAACAGATTCAATAGAACACTCACTTCGCTGACAACGTATGTCATCTGACTGAAACTCAGGGAGGGCAGATTCATTTATAGGAATATAATGCCATGTTTCTGGAGTATATTCTGGCCCTGGCTGAAACCACACGGTAGAGGTTTCAGCTGAGGGTTGCAAAGCTGCTGAATGGATATTTAGTTTTCCAAGTTCATCTGAACTTAACAGCAAATGGGTAACACCATATTTCTCAAGAAACTGACGTGCTGCATCTTCGGTACCGCAGAAAAATTCTTGTGCCATTTCTAAGATCCTGGGAATGTTTTGTTCTTCATCAACAATTGTGGTTCTTCTACCGACTTCGTTGATTGCACTACCGATTCCCCAATCTGCTGCAATGACAGCGTTTTGAGGTACATTCTCTTTGAGCCATTCACAGGCTGTCCGAACGACTTTGTTCGGGTACGGGCCACCTTGACGCGCACCCCATATTACGGCGCGTTCCACAGATCCAAACGCGTAAAGTCCTGTTAGATTGAGCCATATTAGCAGAACGACACAAATAGCACCGACGGCGCGATGAATAAGGATAGACCCTCCTTTTCCAGATAGCATTTCTTGTAAAATGGGGCCAAAGAGGACAGCCGTTATGAGTAAGGTAAGTAGAAATTGAATGCGTCCAGACAAAGAGATATCAATTCTTCCAAAAGTTAGAACTTGAAGTCCAAGTGAGAAAATATCTGACGCGTTAATCAGCATCAACCAAGCAAGGAAAATGAATCCTAACAGAAATTGCGTCTGGAAACGTGAGAACCTCGGCAATGTTTTTTGTAAGAGCCAACTGAAAAAATGACAGGTTAAAATCGCAGCGACAGGTGCGAGAAACAGATGAAAACGGACCGCTGCACTCCCAAGATTCCACGTAATCACGAACCACACGATGAGAATCAAGTGAAGTTTTCCACCGTTGATTGGTGTCGCAGAAAGGGAAATAGATGGATCTATTCCTAA
Organism: Candidatus Poribacteria bacterium; assembly: GCA_003635255.1. Lineage (GTDB taxonomy): Bacteria > Poribacteria > WGA-4E > WGA-4E > WGA-3G > WGA-3G. The sequence continues at coordinate 35,387 of PYJC01000011.1, forward strand.
TCTTTTGTGATAGCGAAAATGGGCAGCAGAAGCAAGACTCACAAAGAGACAAAAATTCCCGAGTAATATCAAAGTTGACTGAATCGAAAAAAGATCCAAAATTTCGACCTCAGGAACGGTGCCTATAAGTCCGATCATCAGAAGTCCTGCACCGCCGAGGCCTGCCTGAATCAAAGAACGCCAAAGGTTCTGGGAGGAGTAACTGTAGGCGACTAAAGAGAACCCAGCAATTGTTGTTAATCCAATGGTGCCATATACTTTCTGCCAATTCTTCCAAGTTGTGGGTTGCAGTTCACCTACGAATTCCATGACACCATTTTTACCGTATGGGTAACGTAAGCGTTGAATTAGCCCTTCAATCCACGAGAAATCCCGTGAATAGAGGGTAAGAACCAAAACGCTTGCACAGATAAGGAGTAGACTCACAAAGAGACCAACCGGCAAACCGAATCTTTGTGAGAACCTAACACATCGCTTGCTTTGTTGAAGGAAAAAAATCGTTACAACTGCACAAAACGTTGCCAGCGGCACGTAGAGTGCTAAAACCGTAAAAACCGATTGTGAGTTTTTCCAATAGTTTGTTCCAAAACCTAAAATGAGCAGCACAATCGGCAAAAGCCAGCAAGCGAAACGATAGAGGTCTGCCCTTGTATAATCCTTTTCCCATGAAATCAAAAGTTGAAATGCACAGAAGATTAGCAAAACCATTCCGCCGCCTGGCCATATCGAACTCAGCATGCCTAAAATCCCCCCAGCGATTCCAGCACACACAAGTTCAAGAATCCCGAAACTCTCCTGAAAAGAGAGCAAATAGAAGTATATACCAGCAAAAAGGAGCAGAACAATGAGGGGATCAGTATCAATGTATCCAGCAAGGGTACGTTGCATGAAGATAGGAAGTGCCGCGAGCATGAGAAGAGTTAAGAGTGCCGTAAAACGTCCAAATAGGTGATGGGCAATTAAAAAAAGAAAAATAAGCGCAATACCCACCGAGATTGGTGGGTAAAGACTGAGAACGTGATGCAAAGAGTGAGCAGGAAAAATGCTATGAATACCCTTATAAGACGCAGCGAGTAATTTGGGAAAGAGAGTACTTCGCTCCGCGAGATTTAATCCTTCTGGAAAGTTGCGCGCCATCTCAACATCTGGCAATTTGCCTTCTTCTATAATCAGTCGGGCTTGGCGAAAATATCGATAAGGATCACTACCAACGAGATACCTCTCCTCAAGAAGTTTCAGATTTTGAACCCGTAGGTAGACTCCAAAACTCGCGATAATGAGAACGAGTGCCAGCAATATACCCTTTTGTACAGTCATAAGTTACTCGTCCTGATTTGTATCCGAGGAAGGTTTTTGAAGAACGCCATACACTGATACTTCCAACAGCGGTTGTTTTTTGCTATTGGTATGAATCTGAACAACATCTCGAATGGATTTTGGAGAAAAGGCTGTCGGCGTGCATGTCGCTTCAATCTGGAATTTTTTGCCCGGTTCTACTGCAATGGTTTTTACCTCAATGAACGGCAGTCTGTTCTCAACCTTCAAAATTTTCAAATTTGCTTTTCCACGTTTTTCAATTGTGACTGTCCGGTGAACCGGCTTGTCAATCTTAAGGAAGCCCATGAAAAATTGATTCGGCTCCAGTAGTAGTTCACCGACCACCACGCCTTCAATGCCTACATGGATTTCGGGATACTTTTCCGCATTGGTAGTGACAGTAATGGTTTCATGAATAGGACCAAGAGGCAGTTCCTGAATCTCAAAATTCACCCGAGCCAAAATCTCTGTATCTTTTACTTTTTGGAGTTTTGTCTTAATCAAAGGAGAACTAGCTGTGACAGACTTCACCGTAAGTTTATGTCCGTAAGTACGCGGATAAATAACAAAAGATTTGCGAATGGATTCCTCTTGTCCAATGTTTCCTAAGTTAAAATGGCCCGGATAGACACCCGCGATGCCGTTGATAACACCGACCAATGAAACAACCACCTCTGGTTCGTCAGGATCATTGGTTTTCAAATACACGGCAACCCGGGTTTTTCCGCCATTTGTTGAACCGCGGTAGCGCACATCTAATGAAGTCTGTCCTCCGGGTGGAATCATTTTCTCCTTCAGATCAACCTTTTCGCAGGTGCAAGAAGGATTCACCTCTAAAATGTCTAACGGTTGCTGTCCTACGTTCTTTATTGTGAAGGTATGCTCAACGGCTTCCAATTGTGGAATTGCACCAAAATCGTGGATCGGCGCGGCAATTTCGATATCCGGAGCATCCACCGATATTTGCTGTTGGATCGGGGGAGAAATTACCAAGACATACCCATCCCACATAGACTCAAACACCTCTTTTGGATAAATAGCATAACCTCTATTGACATCCCAGATTTCTATTTGATCCTGTGCAATTTTATCAATAACAATGAAATGATTACCAGTTGCACTGTCTTGTGTCCTAACAAGCGCGATGAGCGGTGGTGTCAGTTGTAAAAGATTCTGATAATTTGTTTTTTGCCCAACTGTTTTCATGCCGAGTTGATAAGCGGCATCTGCCAATCCTTTCATCGTTGTACCCGCTTCTGTTGTCCGAGAAAGTTCTGCGACAACCTCTGGATCCACTACTTTCCCGTATCTTTCAGCGACTTGGCACAAGGCGTAGGGACCGCACATCCAGGATAGCAATTCCGCGTAACCCATGAGCAGAGGGCATCCGATTAAAATCATAAAAAAAAATAAAGATTTACACCATTTCATGAGGTATTCCTTCCATACTGGTTAAGATACTCTTCAGAATTCCTACTTTTGTCCGTATCGTTTAAGGAATTCCTTCTTAGTTAATTTCCGACGGAGATCTTCGACATAAATCGTAATATCATCAGGAATGTCAACAGTGAATGTGTCGGGTGAGATAATATGATTCACCTTGAAGTCCTTCACTTCCAAAGTTATTCGGAGGTAGATATGTTCCTCTCCATTTGGGGCAATCCGTGCGTTTTCCTGCTTTACTACCTTAGGGAACCATAAATCTCCAAATTGCTGATAGGAGATAGAGACGCGAACAACGGTAGGAGTGCCTTTCTTACGGCTACCGTCAAGAGAATCGACCTTACGAGGAAGTTGGATTTCATGTTTCAGGTAACGAAACCCATGCTCGGGCGAAATCCAAAATTTGTCAGTTTTCATCATCTGTTGGCTTGAATCGGGATTCGGGATGTTTTTTGCTGCTAGCACATAACACGGAATGTTATTGAGGACTCCACGTTTTACGATATAGAATTTTTCCTCTGTTAGATAAGTTGGTAAATCCTGCCCTTTGACGATAGCGAGCCACCTCCTCGGGTCTACTCTATCCCGTAGCGAATCCAATTCCGTTTTTGTTTGAAAATAGTAACTCGGTTTCTCAGGTTCGTGGTATATTACCTCCCATGTTCCCATTTCGGTGACGATAAGGACCGTTTCTGGCCAATGTATCTTATTGCTTGAACGACTTTCCTCTAATGCCATACGGGTCCGGTGCTGGTCGAACGTGAGAAGTGCTTTCCAGGTATACATTTTAGTAGAATTGCCATGCATCCCGAAACTTTCATAAGTATAAGTGCATTTCCCTTCGCCGGATCTAATTGCATTATCATAGTGCTTGATACCCGCTAAAAGCATCTCAAAACTAAGATCCTCTTCTGCTTGGTCTTGGGCAGATGCATCGGCGTGAAACACAGAAAAGATAGCAGCCAAAAACCCTAGCACGAGGTAAAGGAACTTCAGAGAAAAAAACGACATCCTTTTACTCCTAACTTTATTCTTGTTGTTACTGTGGGCGAATATAAAACAATTCGCCCACTCACTAATTTTATTCGATAGAATCAATCAAAGAAAAATTAACACAAAGACTTTCGACGTGTGAAGTTATCTTCGTGTTCTATACACCTTTCCTTGTTCGCTTCTATTCAATGTAGCAAAAGGTTTCGTGATTTACTTACACTTCCTATAAGATGTCTCTTCAGAAGCCTTTTCGTCAACCTCTCCACCACATTTGTCAACAAACTGAACGGTGATACAAGTGTTACAGTAATCGTCTAAGTAAGTGCAGGTACTGTTGTTGTTATTTGGCGTACTTTCACAACTGTAGCAGCCCTTCACACCAGTTCTTTCTCGAAGAGTATCCTGCAAACAGGCGGCACTGAAGCAAGCTTCCATTTGAGTACACGTCCAATGTGTATAAGTATCATCTGATCCCAACAATTGTTTCATCTGTGAGTCGGATAAAACCAATGGCGCATCCGACATCGACGCGATTACAAAGTAAACTCCACCGAGCATGACGAGCACGGAAAACAAGTAGCCGATCCAAAATTTCGTTTTCATCGTGAAAACTCCTTACTTTTAAGTTTGAGTGGTAAACTATAATGCGCCTTTCGGCACTTATACTACTAGTGATTTGTCACCTCTAAACTGATAGATGGTTCGTAGTGGAGCAATGAATTGCGCCTTGGGTTTTCGTGCGATGAATCGCACAACTACGAACTGGGTTTACCTCTCATTTCAAGGGTGACAGACTACTAGCGTTACTAACGCGAAGCAAGACTACAAGTGAAAATAATTTATTTCCAGACACCACCTCCTTTATCGTTCAAAAATTAATTAAAGGTGACACTCACATTCATTGGCAGCGGCTCAAGGAGTTCATAGAGCCATCCACCAGGCCGCAGTGGATTTTCACGACCCGTCACCCGTAAATAAGAAACGTACGGCAAGATTTTGTTCCCATCAGCGACTTCATGGAACAGTCGCTTTACTTCTTGCCAGGTTTCAACATGCCATTTGGCAAATTCTGGCGGATATGGTTTCCTCCCGTGAACGCTTTGATGCTCTGCACCAGCATCCATTAACTCGGTGTAGAGCTCAACAGCTTTCGTCAAATTGGTCCGGATTTCCTCCTCAAGCACGGGAATTCTTTCTTCGATTTCAGCAAGTGTTAAACCAAAAAACCGTTCTTCTTCTGGCACGGAACCGCTTGGTCCTTCAATGGCATCAAATACAACGCTTTCCTCGCTCTGCACATCTTTATCCAAAAATTGCGTATCAGTCAGGGTGAAATCCACTGGATCAATGGACATATCGGAATCCGCAGACGGAGAAATAACCTCTGTTTCATCAATAGCATCGGTTGTCTGAACCGAAAGTTTCCCTGAAGATGTGGCGCGCCGCTCCGGTACGACAGTCTTGTAGATAATTATCGGTTCTTGAGGCTGATTTGCCCTATAAAGTAGAAGACCCAGGAACACCGCCATACAGACACAGAACAACACGCCGCCCCAAAATAGCCTTGATCTCAAAAACATGATAAATGCTCCTTTCTCTTGAAGTGTAAAACCTCGTACTATTTTTAGTTATTCTGTGGCGACTGTCCTCATCACCTCATGCAGAATCTTCGGAAAATAGGCATCATAATCAAAATTCGGACTATTTTCCGATGTGTGACACGTCAGACAATTCGCCTTCGTCACCTTTCCATATCCAGGCTTCGGATTTTTGACGTGATTCCCACCAACACCGTGGCAATTTTCACAACCGACATCCGCTAATGTCGGGGTTTGAGGCTCGCTGATAAAACCTGTCTGAAACCCAAACCCTACCGTATGACACGTCAGACAATCAGGGTCGTTTTCATGCCCTTTTTCAACAAGCGTGTGATAGGCGTGAGAATGCTTTGTTTTTTTCCAACTGGCGTATTCAGAGGGATGACACGTTTTACAACTTGCATTCCCGGCATACATTCCCCCAGTTGAAAGAGGCTCCTGTTGGATATCTGCTGTCAAGTTTTCAGCAGCAAGCATCTGTTGATACATAAGGAGCAGATCCATCATCCGAGGCGAGTCAGGGATTCGCTCCGAAAGTGTTAGCAACTGAAAGTGAGAATCTGCGTTCTTTTTACCCTTATCCGACCGAATGTCAAGCATTCCTAACGCTTTGCCCTTTATCCCTGGATTGAGTAAGACGGTATCCCCAACAGAAATAGGTTCTCTAAGCGCTTCCGACTGTTCATCCCCAACGATTATGATATCAATTTGCGGAAACGCTTTCGCCAATGCCTTTGCTTCGTCAATAGCGGCGTGTGCCAGCAAGACGATGAATTCACACTCAGAAGAAAGTTGCGGAATGAGTTCTCTCAACACATCCTCTGGGGCTTTCAACATTAAATCCGCACTTGCGTTTTCAGCATATATTTCAAATTGTTGAGAGATAACTCCAACAATTGCCACTTGCTCTTGTAAATCTTCGAGATGCACGCGGTGAAGAACGAAAGGCTGAAACACACCCTCTTCACCTTGAAATAGGTTTGCCGACAAAAAAGGAATGCCAGAGGTATTTGAGAAATATTTTAACTGCTCTATTCCTAAAAGTAAATCGCGCGGTCCAACATTAAAGGCAGCATACTCCATCTCTTTAAGGGCAGTAAATCCGATTTCTGCCTTCAATTCTGATTGCCGTCTCGCGTCAGAAATCAGATTGCCGTTAGCAACCCGGAGTAAGTTTTTACCACCGCTGGTGAGTTGGAGGAGCATGCTATCCCGGCGCGGGAACCCCCCGATCTGTCCTTCAGCACATCCGCACGGTTCAAGGTAGCCCAGTTCCTGACCGCTGACCACCAGGGTAAAGTCAGGAGGAGATTCTGTTGCCGCTGGACGCATTGATTGCGAACTTGGGGCCAACAGTAAGAAATATCCTATTATAGCAAAAACTGGTAGAATAAAAAACACTTTCTTCAACTCAGTTACCTTAAAAATTCCTATTTTTGGGATTACTTTTAAAAAAAGTGACAAGCGAGCTTCCTTTCACGTTTTGTATTCGTAGCAATCTGTCTATGTGATGATATACTAACCTAAAAGTGTAATATATCCTAACCGGTGACGCTGGCATCACTATCGACGCACCAGTAAAAAAATAGGAGCCTGCCACTACAAAAACTATTTCGTCGCATCATATTAAATAAAGACGAAAATAACCAATAACCATCTATTCCATTATCCACTGCCTTCGCTGAGTGAATAGTAGATATCAGGATAGTGCTTTTTTAACCGCGCCTTAAATGCTGTTACCGCTCGATGATACCGAACCTTAGCCGTCCCTGGCTTGATACCCAGTTCTTCTCCAATCTCTTCAAATGTCTTATGGCTGTTGTGCCTTAATCGAAAGACCGCTAATTCCTTTGGACGCAGCGTGCGCTCAAAACGGCGGCGGATGTCCCCAAGTTCGTTGTCAAGAACGCCGTGTTCGGGTTGAAACGTCACGGGTGCCGGAAGCGATTCTGTGAGCGGCATTTGCTCCCATTCATCTTCTGGAACGGTATCCAATATGACCTGCACACCTTGCTTCTGTCTCTCATCAATCCATCTCACCAGGACACGTGATGCGATCTTGTATAGCCACGCCTGAAAACTCGCTACGGATTGCCCTTTTTCCAGGCTTTTCAGTGCCTCAAAGAACGTTTCTTGGACGAGATCTTCTACATCTTCACGATTTCCGCTGATTCTCCTTTCAAAAAACCTATGAAGAGAAACCTTGTATTGCTGAAAAAGAATATTTCCTGCGACTTCGTCGCCTTTCTGATAGCGTTGCAGAAGTTGTAAGTCACTATATGTTTCATAATCGGTTAGCATTTAGCGTGAACTTATCCTTTCTAATTAAGTGTAAAAATTAGGTAAAAAGGTTACAAAAAAATAATTCTGTCTTCCCAATTCCGTCATCAGGACTTGCGCAGATTAGGGAACTTAACTTTGATAGGATCCCCGCTATTCTTGAGGGACCCAACTCCCCTAACTCCCTCATTGAGTCGAAGTACATAAGTCCTATATAAAATAAAAAAATCACCGCGTTGTTTTAGGGTGCTATAAGGTTTAAATGTGAGTTCGGTGTCCGGTTAAGTGCAAACCATCACTTAACTATCTCTTAAAGACCAATTTTTTTAGCCCTTTTCGTGCATAAAATGAAAAAAATGTCATAAATTAGACCTTATACTGATTTAACCGTTTCACAATACTGTTAATCTTAATAGGCTGTTTTTCGTGATGCCTGAAAAAAATAGAGGCTTCATAGTACATAACGCGTATGTCAGGACGAAAGGTTGCATTAATCGTGTCTGTCTATTTTCACTTGACATTTAATAACCTAATAGCGTACAATGATAGTCAAGTCATTAAAGCACCTGCTACAGACAGGATGTCCGGTGTAAAAAAAGATTTAGTTCCGGGGCAATATAAAAAACAGCGGCACGGCACGATAGATTCGTTTGCGTTTCAATATTAATTTATTCTTGCCTATTTTTTATTTCCTATTGACATTTTAAGTTTTTTGTGGTATAATACTTTATAGTCGTTAAGTTTGGGTGGGTAGTTTTTATTTAAAGCTATGGTATACAAAACACAATTTGGAGGCACTTAAAATTATGGAGCATCAAACACAAAACTGGGTGAAAGTTGCCGAGTTAAGTGAAGTTCCGGAAGGAGAACCGAAAGCGGTTCAGATGGGAGAGGGGCGTAGCATTGCGCTTTTCAATGTTGATGGAAAGATTTACGCGACGGATAACCAGTGTCCACACATGGGGTATCCACTCACACGCGGAACCGTCCGAAACGGCATTTTAACATGTGACTGGCACCGTCGCAGTTTCGATTTGGAAGGCGGTGGCTGTTTCCATGTTGAATGCGACGACCTGCGCGTCTTTCCGGTAGAGATACGCGATGATGAGATTTGGATTGATCCGGGAGATATGACCTACCGCCGCGCGGAAGAGCATAAGCAGCTGCTCCGGGAAGGTCTATTAAGTGAAGACCGTTGGACGATGTCCAAAGCGATTGCGCTGTTGCTAAAGGGAGGTGTGCCAGAAGCAGAGGTGATGGGTTCGATTCTGGAGCATGTTAGTCGGCATATTGCAACCTCTCACGGTGCGGAAGGTGGCAGCGATGTCTCTAAGCTTATCAATGGACTCAAAGTCGGACGTAAATACAATGGTGCTGATAGACTGATCGCTGTTACGACTGCAGCGTGTTCTGCTGCAGGTCCCGCTTCAGAACGGCTTGAGGTTGTGCCATTGCCTGAACCCGTTGCGTGGGAGAAGATCAGTCGATGGGTTCAAAACTTCTCTTATGAAGGACAGTCGGGACGCATTGAGCGATGCCTGTTCACTGCGTACCACAAAGGTGATGGAGATAAGTTGTGTCCATTGCTCTTTGAGTGTGCAGTTGAACCGCATTTTATTGACGCACCGGATATTCCGCTCTATGTGAGTTATCTCGCTGAAGTGGTTGATGAATTCGGGTGGGAATACGCCTCGGAGTTGTTTTTTTATCTCGGTGCACAACTCGTAGGACATCGTCCAGATGATCCGGAACGGTACCGTAGAGATGCGATTCAACTGATGAGAGAGATGCTGCCTACCGTTGAAGGTGCTACTTTAGACGGAGATGGGGAATTTGACGAAGCCGCGTTCGTTGCGGCGCTCACGAGTGTTAATCTCCAACGATCGTTTGCGGCAGTGCAGGCAGCCTTGGTTGGTGGTGTCAAGTTAGACAGGATTATTACAACGCTCGTCTTACTTGCAGCTGACCGCATGGCGAACACACCTGTAAACGTAGATGCCGGTTGGGAAAACTTAACGCTGGAGCTCAACCTCGCAGCATCGTTACGGAGTGCCCAACAGGTCGGTGGAACGCTTGTTGCGGCGAAAGGTGTTTTCCACGTTGCGTGGCAAATCTTTGCGGATCGCTGGATAAACATTCCCTCGCGAGTTCTCAGCGAACCCTTGAGCGAAGAAAAGTTAGATGTCGCGAATGAGACAGAGGGACTCAAGGATATTATTGATACAATAGAGACGCTCGATGTTCAAGGTGTTGGACCCAAAGTGCTGGGTTACTTAAATGCGGGTTATTCTGCTGAGCGGTTGATCGAGGAGATCGGTCATACGGTGCTGTGGGATGATACCGGCAGTGAGGTACTGCCGACCTTGCGGACTGTATTTGAAGAGTGGAAGCGCGCCGATGGACATCCTGCACAGTCCCAATTGTTGGTCGGATTGGCACGCTATGTTACAGATATCCGATCGAACACGGATAACAAATCCGCGGCGACGACCGCAATGCGTTTCGCTGAAGGCAGAACAACCATTGAGGTTTTTGAGGAGTAGTATCTAATGAGCCAAAACGCTGGGCACTTCCCCCGTACGGAATATATTGAGGCTGTGAATAAAGGAGACGCGAACCGCGTCAAATCCTTGTTAGCAGCTAACGAGGCACTGCTGGCGTTCATTGATGCGCCTTGGTTCGCCTTTGATGCGCCTGCTGTTGTGTTTGCCGCTTCAATCGCGAATCGTCCACTCGTAGAAGTGCTGCTTGATGCGGGGGCAGACATTGACGCTAAGAGTTCTTGGTGGGCAGGTGGGACTTCAGCACTCCAGCACGCGGCGGGTTCAATGCTCGGATACGACAGGGAGTTCGCTGAGTATCTCATTGAACGCGGCGCAACGATTGACGCACATGCTGCAGCTGGACTGGATATGGTTGGGGCACTTGAAGCCTTAATTCGTGAAAATCCGGACGTTGTCAATGCATCCGGATGTGATGGGATGTCGCCATTGCATTTCGCAGCGACCCCTCGTATTGCGGAATTATTGCTTGCACACGGAGCAGATATCAATCTACGGGATCGCGACCATTACGGGACTCCAGCACAATGGACAATGAGAAGGCGACCCGAAGTGTGCCGTTATCTCTTGGAACAGGGTGCCGAAGCGGATGTTATTCTCTATTGTGCGATGGGCGACGTTGAACGGGCAAAGGCGGAATTTGAAAAAAATCCAGAGCTCCTCAATCTCCGGATTAATGTGAAATCCCCAAAAGGCTACGTGATCCCCAATCTTGACAGCCAGCAAGCGTCCGAAGTTCCCGGTGGGCATGTCTATGCGTATCAGGTCGGACCTACCATGCCGCTCCTTGAAATAGCACTTCAATCCGGGCAACCAGCAATCGTTGATTTGCTGATTGACGCAGGTTATGAGATCAACTTGCGGGATTGGTATGTGCTGGTTGGGCAGGGACCTAAACGGTTTGATACGTTGGTGAAAGGATTTCTCGCCAAAGGTTGGGACATCAATGCCCGTCAGAAACATCGACGTGGCATGTGGACACCGTTACATTGGGTTGCACAACGCGGTTTAACGAACGGTGTTGTGTGTCTATTGGCAAACGGTGCTGACCCGAATGTAACCGATGATAAAGGGCAAACACCGCTGCACTTTATTGCGCAGAAAGGTGTCGGTAAAAATCAAGCGGAGTTGTTGATTGAACACGGTGCGGATCTAAACGCATGTGATGAGGTAGGACAGACACCCTTGGATTACGCCAAGAAAGCAAAACGGAAATCGGTCGCAGATTTTCTGACAAAATTAGGAGCGGAAAGCAGTAAGTAACCGATACTTGCTAAATTGCTATATCCAGGGCTTTTTGGGTTAATCCAGTGTTAGGAGGATTTGGGCATGCAGTACGATGAGAATTCACCATTCTATAAATTGCTGGCTACGAAATATAAAAAAGAAGAGGAAGCTCTCGGCATTGCTATTGTCGAAGCGCATCCAGAAATCGCAAAACTGACGTGGCCAGGTCCTGATAAACAAGGGCAGCCATTTGTCAAGGAGAGTACCGCGCTGCATTACGCTGCCAATGACGGAAAAGATCAACTTGTTCTTAAACTTCTTGAACATGGATCGGATATTAATGCAAGTGGTGCAAACTGGTACCGATCTGTGCTTTCTTGGGCGGCAAATAATGCGAGGATTTCGACGATCCGGCTACTTCTTGAAAACGGCGCGGATCCGACATCCCTTGATGCGCTACATGCCGCTGCGTTTGGTGGTTCCTCTTGCGGTGAAGGCAGAGAACAAGAATATGCAGAAACATTGCAAATCCTGATTGACGCAGGTGCCGATATGAACGATCGTCGTCATTATCAGAACCAAACCCCACTTCGGACTGCTTTAATAAGTGGGAACAGAGGTGCGATTGTATATTTACGCGGGATTGGTGCTGCAGAAGCATAGAATCTACTGACGCTGTCAATGTGTTTGATGGCAAAGTAGGTTGGATAGGATGGAATGAAACCTAACAATTGAATTTGCGATATGCACATTAGTTTTCGGTAAGAGCAGAGGCTTCTTACCTTCATATTATAGGAGAAAGATATAATGTCATCAGAAAATGGAAATTTCGTCAAAGTCGCTGCTCTGAGTGAAGTCGCAGAGGGAAAACCGAGGGCAGTTAGAGTTGAAGGACACAGCATCGCGCTCTTTCAGCATGAAGGCAATGTTTATGCCACCGATAACCAGTGCCCACACATGGGGTATCCGTTGGTGAGAGGACGTGTTAGGAAGGGTGTTTTATCGTGTGATTGGCACGGCTGGAGTTACGACATGGAAGGTGGCGGATGTTTCACTGGTGGTTGTGATGACCTTGCCACGTTTCCTGTTGAGGTGCGGGATGGTGATATCTATGTAGATGTCGCCAGCGGCGGAAAGAAACGCGACGATGCTCATTTTCTTTTATTGAAAGAGGGCTTACTATCGCACGACAACTGGACGCTTTCTAAAGCTATTGCTATTATGTTAGCGAGAGGCGTTTCGGAAGAAGAGACGTTAGAAATTATGGTGAGGCACATGGGACGCCATATCTCTACGGATCAGGATGCCTTCAATGGTGGTAGAAAATTAGCAATGATGATGAATGGGCTTAAGGTCGCGCATAAGTATCAGCCCGAAGACCGGCTTATTCCGCTGATGATGTCTGCCTCCGGTGCAGCGGGTAATCTCGGTGATCGACCTGATCGTCAACCCCTTCCACCACCTGTTGACTGGGAAAAACTCGAAGACTGGATTAGAGTGTTCACCGCCGATAAAGAGTGGGAAGGTATCGAAAAGTGTCTTATCACTGCAAGAGGCTTAGGTGGACATGATGAGAAAATTATCCCACTTTTCTTTGAATGTGCGGTTGAATCTTTCTTCCTCAACCATTCAGACAACCTCATCAATCTATCACATTTAGCTGAATTACAGGAACAATTCGGGTGGGAGTTAACTGGCGAATTAGTCTGCAGCCTCGGTGCAAAAACCCTTGGACAGGGGCGTGGTAGACCGGGTGAACTTCACCGTGAAGCCATCCAAAAAATGGAAGAGATTGACCCTATTTTTCATGAACTGCCGCAAGGCACACCAGCCGAGAGTGCCGCTGGTTACGACGAAGACAAATTTTCAGCAGCACTCGTGAGTGGTGATCTCGATGAAGTTTTTGATGCGGTAACGGAGAATCTTACCGCAGGGGTTCCCATTAACACACTCGCGACGACTATGGTCATGACGGCAGGGGATAGAATGGCACGGACACCTGTGAACATGAGTCCGGGTTGGTGGGATTTAAAAGATGAGATGGAGTTGGGATCGACGATAAGAAAGGTGCTTCGATACGGTGGCACTAAGGTCGCTGCGAAGGCACTCTATCATGCGGCGTGGCGATTTTTCAACAACCGATGGCTCAACATTCGACCTCAACCGATCACAGAGTCAAGAACTTCTACAACGTCTATAGCACTTGATGAAGACGCGGCACTCGCCGGAATTTTAGAGGGGATTGAGTCTGTCCGTATCCAAGAGATTGGGCGGCGTACCCGTGAGTATTTGAACGCGGGGTATTCAGCAGAGCGATTAATGGCTGAAATGGGGCTGTGTATCCTCAAGGATGATAACGGCGATGACCTCCTCAGTTCGATTCACATAGTGTCTGAGGAATGGAAGACGTGTGAAGCGCACCCCGCCAGAAATCAGTTGATAGTTGGGTTGGCGCGCTGGGCAACGGATATCCGCAGAAACGCTGGAAACGATTCTGCCGTGCAAACTGCGCACCGTTTCGCACGCGGTGAAACCGCGACAGAGCTCTATGAATAGCCAGTTTACTGTAGGGGCATTTAGTTTTCGATTTTTTTTAATCCGCTTTTAGAAGATCAGACTCGGTAGGTGCGGCTCCATGAAGTTTAGTTATTTAAATCGGTAATTCCGATTTTCTCCAGGCCCAGTAGGTGCGGTTTGCAACCGCACCGGACTTCGCCAAGAAATTACCGAAATATTTTCTTAAACTTCACCTAACCGCACCGGTTCCTCAAAAAAGGCGCGAAACACAATATTTTCTTAAAGCTGAAGGCCCCTAAATTTAAGGAGAAGGCTTTGTTCCTATAAACAAATTTAGGGATTTTTAGCCTGAAAACATTGATGAAAAGCAAACTTTACACGATGCTAATGCCGATTCTGAAAGTAAAAGACTTAGATGCTGAAGTGGCGTTTTATCTATCGTTAGGATTTGAACTCTCCTACGATGATGAAGGATTTAAGGCGATACAGTATGGAGATAGCATTGAGTTTGGTCTTAGTCGCAAAGCCGATGTCAACATCGAAGAAGTCTCTCGACACTTTACGTGGCAGATTGCCGTAAACAGCGTCCAAACCATTTTAGATATTTGCCGTGAGAAAAACCTGGAGGTCGTGCAAGATCTGAAAAAGTACACTTATGATTTTGGAGATATCTACACGATTACAGTGAAGTCCCCTAATGGATATGATGTTGTTTTTGAGGGTGATTTGTAATGGATCACACAAATCGACCAATCGCACACAAGATATTGAGGCAAGGTTCTTCTTTCAGTGGCAATATCCCGGTTGTCTCAAAACTAAAACTCGTGCAGTTTCTGACTATTCACATTATTTTTGATGCTTACTTTCCTTTGAACGTAAAACGGAGTTTACTTGTAGATGAAAAGTTTACTTGTTTTTCTTCTATTTAGTTTGTTATGCTTATCGGTGCAAGGAGCGACGTTGGAGTTCGCGTTTCAACTTGGTGAGAGGCAGCAGCCGCGACTTGACAAACTGCTCCCTGATGTCGCGCGGCAGATGGTTTTTAACAGGGATGGTACGAAGTTGATAGCAAAAGGCATGGGTGGCACCGTCGTGGAATGGGATATCCAAACCCGACAAAAACGCGAGATAGGCGACATCCATGCTAAGCGATGGTTTGCTTATGCCACTGGAACCGACCAGTTGTTAGTCCGAAAAGCGGATGACAGTATCACTCTCCTTTCGCTGGAAAATGACCATGAAACACTGCTAGCGAATGGACAATATGAAAGCGGTAGCCTGTCTGTGGATGGTACACTTGCTGTGCTGTCAAAAGGTGATAATGAAGTTGAGGTCTGGCGACTTGACAAGCAAAGCCCAAAAGTTATGAAAACATTTCTGACAGATCTTCCCGTAAGGAACGGGCTTACGCTTTCTAATGACGGTCAACTTATAGCCGCAGCAGAAGGAAGTTACAGAGACGGAGAGGGGCATCGGACCGTCATTGAGATTTGGGACATAACCGATGAAAATCCCATCCAAGTTCTCAATACTGGCGAGATTTTAGGTGTCTGGAATGTGCTGTTTTCACCCGATGCAACGATGTTGGCTGTTGATACACAAAAAAACGCGCAATCTGGAATTCGCGTCTGGGAGATTGAAACCGGTAGAAAACTTCTCACCAAATCTGGGTTTGAAGCGTACTGGACACGCGCACTCGCCTTTTCGCCAAGTGGCAAATATCTTGTATCAGGTGACGAAGCGAGTAATCTTCGGGTGTGGGACATCACCAAAGGCGAATCGGTAATTTGGGAGACCTATCCGACCGGCATTCAAGCCTTAGCCTTCTCGCCGAGCGGTGACTATTTGGCAGTGGCACTTTGGAATGCCACAATTCAGATATTATACTGGAGGGGGAATAATGAGTGATGAGAAAAATTTGGAAGAAGGATCTTATATTGACGCAAAAGGACGCACACGCTGGCATGAGAACGATGACCTCTCACTAAAACTCTTGGAGCTCCATACGTTTCTGATTATTGCCGACTATCCAGAGGACCACGCAACGCGATATCCGTGGTTGGCACATTATATTTCTCGGTTTCCCGAACCGATGTCGGATTTAATCGCCCAAGGTCGATTGATAGAGGAACTGCCGGGGGCTGGCAAAGTCATGGCGGAAATCATTGAGGACCTACTGGAGACTGGCACTACCGAGAAACTGGAGGAGTTCGCAGGCGATACGCCACGAACCGTTGTAGAACTTGTGCCTATCCCTGGGATGGGTGCCAAAACAATTAAACGACTCTACGAAGAAGTAGGTGTGGACAGCCTTGCTTCCCTACGTTCAGCAATTGATGAAGGGAAACTCAAGGGTTTCAAAGGCATCGGTAAAAAAACGTTGGAGAAATTTGAGGCGTATCTTGATGAGGTTTTGTAGCGCAAACTGTCTGTTTGATGGTAATCCTGTTCGTAGTAGGGCAATTTATTGCCCGTTTTGACCGATGGACGTGCGATGAATCGCACTACTACAAACTAATCTATCTCCAATTTAACAACCCGTTAATCACAGTTTAGACAACTATAGTGAATTATAAAAGAACTCATAGCGAGTACGCGCTATGAATGGTTGAAAGTTATACGAAAGTTAATCATTGAATATGCGAGATGACGAAACCCCAGACGGGTCTCTTTGAGTTTATCATAGCTCAGGGCAAGTCTTCGGTAAGTGTCTTGCCACCCGAAAGTTCGCTCAACTTTATATCGGTCTTTGTATATCCTTTTGTCAAACCAACGGAACTTACGCGCAATGACAATAGGTTCTTTAGCATTGCGACGGTTAGGATAAATCACGGGTCTCAACCCGTGTCCTCTAATAAGTTTATGATTCACCTTAGAATCAAAGGCAGAATCAAGTGTCAGAGCCGAACCGCAAAGATCCATGCCAATACGTTTGCTAAAAGCGATTATATCACTCAGGGCTTCGGGCAAAATCGTTGTATCATGTGCGTTGACGGGTTTCAGCGTTATCGGTCCTATGATGAACCCATGATTATCGGTGAGCGTCAACTCTTTTTCGCCTTTCTGATGTTTGTGTCCTGAGTAGCTGATACCGTCGCCCCTTTTTTCACGACGGTGTTTGAACCATCACCGTGAAGGTGTGTCGTATCAAGTTGATCCGTATCAAGCAAGTGTATAACCGACGCTTCAAAGAGGTTCTGATACGAGCCATCTTTTGACCAGCGATGATGCCATTTATAGACATTAGACCAATGGAGTTCATTCCGCCGTGTTCGGAGTTGCTCCCATTGAATACCCGTATGCAAAACATAGAGAATGTAGTTGAATATCTTGTAGAAAGAGAGTTTCGGCTTTGGACCTTTAACACGTTTCTTCAGATGTGGCAAGATATAACGATTAAAATCCTTACGCGAAACCTGCTTCGGAATACCGTTGTATCTCGGAGACTTTTCGGACTCGGAGACCGTCATAAGAGCACCTCTCATAAAGTAAGTGACTATCAAAAGTGGAAATAAAGGGACATAAAGGATCGCCTTTTATTCCACTATTTTACTACATTTTTATGTTT
>PYJC01000012.1 GCA_003635255.1 Candidatus Poribacteria bacterium
ATCAATATGCTGTTATGGGGAACCCTCCGTTCGGTTACCGTGCATGGCTCGCTCTTGCTTTCTTAAATCAGTCAGCAATCTTTGCCGACTACATAGGCTTTATATTACCTATGGCATTCCAAAGCGACGGGAAAGGCAGTCCCAAATATAGGGTAAGAGGCGCGGAACTAATTTCGTCTAAACAGTTACCCTCTAATGCTTTCGTAGATATCAATGGAAATACGGTTAAACTTAATACGCTCTGGCAAATATGGAGACGTGGTGTAAATCGTATGCAAGCAGTCAAAACCTGTAATAATTGGATAGATTTGTTTACTGTAGATACTCGTAAAGAGCGTCTCTGTGGACAAGAGCGTATGGAAGAAGCAGATTATTTCCTCCAAAGAACATTCTACAATGAACCGCCCCAACTTGTCCGAAATTTTTCGGAGGTCCGTTATGCTTGTGGATATGGAATAATTATAAAAAAGGAGCGCAACAAGATTGAACATTTATTGAACAACACAAATTGGAACCGTTATTCCAATCTTGCTGTGCATAATTGTAGACACATATCCATGTATCATATCCGCCAAGCCATAGTAGACGGAGGGTTTGTTGATGCCTAATGCCATTGGATTAATGAAGGATGTAATAGCAACATATGCCAACAATCCGAAGTGGGTAGACGCACCGTTAGGCGATATTAAGATACTTAGTAATACACACATTGGTAACGTCGGACAAGATTTTATTCAGCAGTGGTGTGATGTAGAGAATTTGAATTGGGAATTACCGAAAAGCACTCAAAGCCCCTGGGATATTCGGATAGAATCTATATCATTCGAGGTCAAAACCGCCACAGAAGATGTGAACGACAAGTTTCAGTTCAATCATATACGTCATCATCGTGATTATCAAGCCCTGCTTGTTTTAGGAATTGCACCAGACAAAATTCTGTTTAATGCCTGGCGAAAAGGCGATGTAGTGGAGGGTAAAGCAGGACGTTTAGTCACTATGGATAAGGGGTCATCGGCTACTTTTAAACTCACCAAAAAGCCTTCTGAATTACTTCCTATAACTGAATTTACACACAGAATTAATGAGATAGCCAGATCTCTTGCCTAAATATCTTCTGTTGAATAAAAATCTTAAAACTGATCATTGTGAAAAACTACTTCCAGGACTATATACATAACCACTAAACAGAATGGAGAAATTTAAAATGACAAAACAGAACCGAAATGTCCTCATCACCGGCGGCACCGGCATATTAGGCAGTGCCGTCACCAAAGCCTACCTCGCTCAAGGCGACACTGTCGCTGTTACTTATCTCTTTGAGGAAGAGGTCGAACGTTTCAAACAGTACAACCCCGAACTTAGTGAAGACGTTACCTTCCTCTTTGCAAATGTGACCCTAGAAGCCGAAGTCCAAAAGACTATCGCGGAATTCATATCCGAATTTGGTTCGTTGGACATCTTGGTCAACATCGTCGGTGGATTTGTCGGTGGAATCCCAACAGCGGAACTTGAAGAGGATAGATGGGATTTCATGATGAACCTTAATCTTAAATCCGTTTTCCTCTGCTGCAAGACAGCAATTCCACACATGACAGCACAAAGTTATGGAAAGATCATCAACGTCTCCGCACGCGCCGGATTAAAAGGCGAAGCAGGGTTGAGTGCATACTGTGTCTCAAAAGGCGGTGTCCGCACCTTGACCGAGTCGTTAGCCGCAGAGGTGATGGATGCCGGTGTGAACGTTAATGCCATTATGCCGAGCATTATGGATACTCCCGCCAATCGAGAGGCCATGCCAGACGAAGAGCACGACCGATGGGTTGCCCCTGCCGATGTCGCCAAGGTAATCGGCTTCCTCACTTCCGACGATGCAACCATCATTAACGGTGCTGCCATCCCAGTTTACGGCAGAGCCTAATCTATTGACCACTCACACGGGCGGACCATAGCGTCCGCCCATTTTTAAAATCCGCACAACCCGCCGATATCCACCTACATAACCCTATCCGTTGCGCACGCGACATCTACCTATCTTTTCTCCGCCTGTACTATTTTGTGCAAGATACAAACCCGTTTGCACAATTTCGGGCAGTTTACCGATACACCGCTTCAAAATTCGCCTGTATTATGGAGTTCCAAGGATGGCACACAAATTGCTTATATACCATACAAGACCCATAGAATATGCTGAAACTTTCATATCACTAAGAACTTTTTGGAGGTATAAGAAATGCGTATCAAAAGACTTTCAAGTGCACTTGTGCTCTCGGTCGTGTGCCACTTCATCGTAGTTGTTATTGTCGGTCTCCATTGGGTGAGGCAGACGCAACAGTTCAAAGACTTTATTGGAGCAGAGGTATTGCAGCCTAAAGAACCGCCGAAACCGAAGGTACGTAAATCTGTTGTCAAACCTGTTATCAAACCGATTGTTCCTATACAGAACTCTGTACAGGTAGCATTAAACCCACCAAACGGTGCTGTCTATGATGATGTCTTTTTTAAAAATACTGGCACAAATCCGTTCATTGATACAGAGGACGATAAGTTTTCAACGTTCGGTATGGATGTAGATACCGCCTCGTATGCTGTCATGCGGCGTTACCTCCGAGATGGACACCTCCCACCCGCAGAAGCCGTACGTGTTGAAGAATTCATCAACGCCTTTGATTACAATTATACACCCCCAGCAGACGAGGCATTCGCCATTCATTTTGAAGGCGCGCCTTCAAAATTTGGTGAAGGCAAACGGCTCCAATTGCTGCGCATCGGTATTCAAGGTCGTCTAATTCCAGACGCTGACAGGAAAGACGCTATACTTACCTTCGTCATTGATGTCTCTGGTTCAATGGCTGAGGAGAATCGATTAGAATTGGTCAAAAAAGCGTTGACACTTTTGCTTGAACAACTCCGCCCCAGTGACAAGGTAGGTATCGTCGTTTACGGCTCCAATGCACGGGTCGTCCTGCCGCACACCAGTATTGTGAATCGAGAGCATATCTTAACCGCAATCCGCGCGCTCAGACCAGAAGGCGCGACGAATGCAGAGGCAGGACTTCAGATGGGATATAAACTCGCAATCCAGAACGCAAATTCCGATTACATCAACCGTGTGATCCTGTGTTCAGATGGCGTTGCGAACGTCGGACAAACCGGTTCCGATGCGATTCTCAAAGAAATTCGCGCCTATGTTAAGGAGGGTGTGACACTGACAACGGTCGGTTTTGGCATGGGGAATTACAACGATATCCTCATGGAGCAGCTTGCAAACAATGGGAATGGGAGTTATGCCTATGTTGATGCGCTGAAAGAGGCGAAACGGATCTTTGTGGAAAACTTGACAGGGACACTCCAAGTCATTGCGAAAGATGCCAAAATACAGGTCGAGTTCAATCCAGAAACTGTCAGCCGGTTCCGGCTACTTGGATACGAAAATCGACGACTCGCACATGAAGATTTCCGTGATGATACTGTAGATGCTGGTGAAGTCGGTGCTGGACATAGTGTGACCGCACTTTATGAAATTAAGCTCCATGAAAATGCAGTCGGCAAACTCGCTACGGTCTCTATCCGGCATGAAGACCCAGAGACAGGACACGTGACGGAGGTGAATGAATCTATCGCTACAGATGCTTTGAAAGGAACATTTGAAGAAGCAACCCCGACGTTCCAACTTGCCGCTTCTGTCGCTGAGTTCGCTGAAATCCTACGCGGCAGCTTCTGGGCACAAAAGGGATCTTTAAAAGATGTCCATCAGACACTTGAAGGTATCTTACCGCATCTTGAAGCGAAAACGCACGAACACGGTCTAAGGAACGAAGAGCTGCTCAGTCTTGTCCGAAAAGCGCGTCGTTTTAAAGAACAAAAAGAGGGATAGCCCATTTTTTAACAGAGCGATTTCTGTCCTCGCCTTTCGCAATATGAAATCGTTCTACACTCAAATATTTTTGAATAACTGATATTGATTTACCTCACAAAATAAAATATCGCGTACCTAAACCTACTGCTATGTCAAGTCTAAACTGAGAGGTAGTTCGTAGTGGCGCAATTCTGCGGCGTACTCGCCCAAATGCGACGTGTATTATTGCAGCACGGGAGAAGCGATAAATCGCATCACTACGAATTGGGTTTACTCTTCATTTGAAAGTTGACAAAGCACTAAAACACGTAATCGGACTTTGATGATAGAATACCATCTTTGTTCTGTTATTTTTTCAAAACCAGAATCCAATCAGTATTGATACGTTCCCCTCTGGGCACTTTAATAAAATGCTTGATAATCTCTGAACCGAAGTAAGTTTCAACTTCAAATCCAATATTTTCGGCGATTGGCATGAGATACTTCCAACTCTCAAACAAGTGACCCCGAATACGATTATTGCCGACGACAATCGCGTATCTACCCCCTTCTCGCAGCACTTTGTAAACTTCACTCAGATTCTTGCGCATGTCCTCTAAATACTTAAAGGCAATGAACGCACGCCTCGGATCAATTTCAAAGATGTTCGTCATCACCCTATCTGCCTCAGGAACCCCTATTTCGTGTCGAACTTTATAATGGCTGGCTGAAACGCTTTCTGTACCAACATTCTGTTTCTTCAAAGCCGTTAGGGAGTCCTGCGCGAAACCTAACCAATACATCTCTAATTGGTGGGTTCTCGGATAGTCAACAGCATTGACATAAGGCGGTGAGGTTACCGCCAAATCAAAGTAATTTGCCTCGTATTTGATGTTCCTTGCATCCATGTCATCTGGAAAATTGATAGTTATATCTGATAGGTAGTTTTGGGAAAACTCTACTATTTTGGGCACTTTAACGGAGAGCGTTTTCAAGAATCGGTTGAGGGCATCAGAGGGGCGGACCAATTTGTTCAATTTTTTCCGAATCACCGTACGCGTGCAATTATCATCGGCGTTAGAGACAGAACGGATAATGGACGAAAGACAGACCTTGAAGAAATCTTTAACAGCATCGTCGGTGTCAAGGGATTGAATCTGCTTTTTTAAGTAGGTTAACTCCAATAGAATTTCTTTGTTAAACCAATTGTCTCTGTAAGGAAAATCCGGTAAATCGGATTTATTAACAAGTGAAGGACGATAATGGGAAATAGCCTCTAACAGCACTTTTTGCGCCAACTTAAGTTCCGTTTCGGCCAATGGTGTTACCTTCACCCTTGAAATGAAGCGTGAAAATGGATCAACATCAATGCCGACCGAGTGTCGCCTTGAGAGCAGTGCCTCAACATTTGTCGTGCCGCTGCCCGCAAACGGGTCAAGGATCCAGTCGTTTTCTTGAGAATACCGTTTGATGAGCCAACGCGGTAACTCTGGGAAAAATTTGGCAGGGTACTTGTGCAAGCCGTGCGTTAAGAAACTCTGGTCATGGCTGATGAATAGAAACCTATCGCCATCCCTTGTTGGTAGATCGACAGGAATATCGCCGTCTACCTGAACAATGTTCTCGCCAAAGTCGTTTACAATTTCGGTAATGTTTGCCATACTTTTCTCGTAGGGTGAAACCTTCAGTTTTGCGGCGGACTCGCCCAAATGCGAAGTGCATTTCGCCTATGAACGTAAACTGAAAGCGTCTATTTATTTTTACGGGCCACCATAAATGCCCGCAGTGGGATGTCTATCTTCACCGATGAAACGGTTTACCCAGTTGCGTCTGCACAAGCCATTCTAAAATTTGCAGGCGCAACGCCGTTTCAACATCCACAACTTCAGGTTTGCCAGCGAGGTTATGTATCTCATTCGGATCGTTTTGCACATCAAACAACAGATAAACTTCGCCATCTGTGTTAAGCGCAGCCTTCCATTCTCGATTTAGTAACATAATCTCGCCCTGTATCTCTGAGATCGCAAAATCGCGGTGTGTTACCTCCGGGTTTGTTAGCACCGGACACAACGATTTACCGAACTGACGATGCACCAATTCACCACCTACCATTTCAATAAGCGTCGGACCAATATCAATCCACTCTACAGGACTATCACAGACACTTCCAGCGTTTGTGCTGTCAGGTGTTCGCACGAGCAACGGGATCCGGACTGCACCATTCAAAAAATTGCCTTTATAAATAAGTCCGTAATCGCCATTCATCTCACCGTGGTCGGAGGTATGCACAATGACGGTGTTCTCAAGTTCACCGCGCGCCGCAATTGCATCAAGAATTTCGCCAATTTGTGCATCAATAAGCGTTACATTGCCAGCATAATTTGCACGCAATCTACCGATTTCACCGGGTTCAAACGCAGGATTCATCCGATCCATAAGTCGGTCTAAATGTCCACGCGGACGTTCTCCTGCAGATGGGCGCGGGACTGCCGGTGGCATCGCCTCCGGATCGTACAGACTCGCGTAAGGCTCAGGCGTATCCCACGGCTCATGTGGGCCTCCGAAACTCACCCAACAGCACCAAGGCTCCTGCCGGTCATAGTTCTGTAGATACTGCTTCGCCTGCTGCCCGACATAGACATCGGCGTAATTTTCGAGTCCCAACGTTGACGGACGCACGAGATAAGGTTTCGTGCTAAACCGTTCACGATAATCCGCTCGGTAGGCATCCCATAACCCTTTCGCCTCCCACTCCGCCGCCATGTGCGATAGAACATTCGCACTCGCGCGCGGTCCACCGATTTCGTTCACATCGTCTAACCCGTAAGCATTCATCAAGCCTTCGCGCTCACGTAAGTCACCACCATGTGGATGTAAATGTGTTTTGCCGAAAAGACTTGTTCGGTAGCCTGCATCGCGCATCGCCCGCATCCACGTCGGTGTTTCTGCTGGCATCGTATGGTTCATATTATTCCAAACGCCAGTGTTATGCGGATACAAGCCTGTCGCCAGACTAAGCCGTGTTGGGATACAAACCGGCGAGGTCGTGACACAGTTCGTAAACTGCACACCTTCACTTGCGATGCGATCCAAATTCGGGGTCTCTACCCAATCGCCACTGCAACCCATCGCATCCCAACGCTGCTGATCTGTCATTAATAAAAGGACGTTCGGGGCTCCCATCGCTATCCTCGTTCGATGCCTGCCTCCGTAAAGGCATTTGATAAAGTCTGATAAGAGAGTGTCGCAGCAGCGAGCGGATCGTAGTCTTCACGGGCTTGCACCATAAAACTCACCTCAGCAGTGATAAAACCATCATAACCGTGTGCTTGCATCGCCTTGAGATAACCCACATAATCAAAAGGACCTTCGCCGGGAATGAGGAACTCGTGGTTAGGGGCAGTACCGCGCTGGTCCTTGACGTGTGTATGTGCTGATACCGCTGCTAACGCCGCCACCGTTTCTTCTGTCGGCATACCAACAATATCAAAATGGCTGATGTCGAAGTTAACTTTGAGATAGGGGGAATTGACTATTTCCAGAAGTTCAAGCACCTTCGCCGGTGTGTCGATAATAGCACCGATGTGCGGCTCCATAGCAATCGTAACACCGCGCGATGCCCCATAATCGGCAAGTTCTCCGACCCGTTCCGCGAGGAATTCCTTGTTTCTATCCCAATCCTCCGGTTTTCCGCCAGGGGTCGTATTAACTGCAGGCGGTTCATCCCCTTGTGCAAGTTCCACCGCGAGATCTACACCTCCCTTGAGTCGCCACATATTTTTCGCATGTGCCTCTGGATCCATTTCCAGCAGACTTGAATGCGCAGCGATTGCCGGTAGTGCCAAGTTATGCTGTTCTAACAGAGATGCAATCCGTTTCCGTTCCGCTGTATCAAGTGTGCTGAGCTCAGTCGTGAAGCGTGGAATTATGGTGAGTTCAACGCCATCGTATCCGAGGTTCGCTAAATGGGAGATGGCGGTATCTATGGGGACAGTGGGCATTCCCCAAGTACTGTATCCAAGTTTCATATAATTTTCTCCTTATGGATTGAGGAGTTACCCGTTTTCGTCAAAAAAGTGCCCTAATTGAAGCGATCCAATCGTTTAGCAGAAAATCAACGCGTTGAATTAACAAGGCAACACGACCCATCACAGTATTTCCGAATGCCGAACCGAACCCTATCATCAGGAAAGCAATGCCAACTTTAGAAAGCCATTTAACAGGACCTCGATGCTCTACAGCAAAGAAAAAATAAGTGAGCGTGCAAATCACCCCAACAACCATGAGAACTGCCTCAAAAATACCCCAACCAGAGAGCGTTCCCGCGGCAATCTCTGCAAACGGGGCAATCGTTCCGCGCGTCTGTTCAAATATGTTTGCACGTAGCACATTCGGAATCGCAATGCCTGAGCCAAATCCGATGAGAATCGCAATCGGGTAGCGGATTAACCACGTATGCCGAGGCGACAAACGGGCAAAAAACAGCAGACCAATACAGATCGGAATTAATTTAATGAAACCTTCTGGCGCGCCAGTTTCTACCGTCTCCCATAACGGTTTCAAGGCAAAGGGAACAAGTCCTTGGTATATAGAAAGAACAATCCCGTATCCGACAGATACACCTACAAAGAGATGTTCAGCAAATCGGTAGAACGGGTTGTCTCGATAAAGAACGCTGTAGATGGAAAGCGTCAGAAACGCTGCAACCCAAATTCCAATGAAACTCCAGAAATCCATCGAACTATTCCTCCCGTGCCCTATGAATAAAGTAAGTTATGTTGCCAATGATCACCAATCCGACAATCAACAGATGGACAAACGATTCTACATTTATCCATTGCATCCCTTTCGCAGGAGCCCCGACAAGGTTCTCGTACTCAGCCGCCCCCAAAATGCCAGACAGCAAGCCAACTAACTGTCCGGTCTGCAGATACGGAAACATCTGTGCGATAATAACGCCTGTGACCCCAGCGGCGATCCTTTGGTTGTACCGGACATTCGCGTAGATAATCCATGACTCTACCGTATCGCTGGAGGCGAAATCAACCAGCAGATCAATTTGGTCATAGTTCGTAATATTTTGCATCATCGGGATCTCACCGATAGCTGTCCCGTTGTAATCCGTATCATATACACTCGCGATGTCTGTCCCCATGCCAAGCATCACTTGCACTTGTCCAGGACGGTAGCCTAAAAAGACATAATCTTCACCTTCCACTGCCCCTTTCTCTGTAGCGACTTCTTGTATAACGGCACTTGCTAAGGTAGGTGCATCTACAATCAGTGTAATAGCTATGACCCGTATGTCTCTATCGAAACACTGTTTCAGTAACGCTTTTGCCATAGGATTCAGTTCAGCTAAAGAGGAGGGACCATAATCAAAGGCAATCATGATCGTTGACCCAGCAGGAAGCGCTTCAACATAATCATAAAATTTCTGCGTCGGTTCAGATACTGAGACGGGTAAATTGATGGATAATAACATCGGAATAATAACCGCCAACGCAACCAAGATAAAGACAAATCGCCGATCCATATTTAATCTCCTCCACCAAGATACGAGCGTTCAATACCCAAGATAATTCGGATAGACTGTGAAATTACACCTAAGCTAACACCGAGAATAATGCCACGTCTCGCTGAAAGATTCGGGTTATCTAAAATCCACTGCCGCCACCAGGAGACACCATCCTCCCAGGGTGTCCAAAATAACACTTTATTCCAGATAAAATCGCCAACGGGCACATTTCCCATCATAACAATCAGAGCGGTAATCAATAGTAAACTTGCTTCAAATGTTCGGGCGCGGAAAGCGCGGTAGGCAGCTGAGGCGATGAAGAAGGCAAGCAGCGAAAACATCGTCGCATCCATCGGTAACTGGACGTTGTTGTATAACCACTCAAATACAGAATTCTGTGGTGTAAAGAAAATACCGATCAGAACCATTATAATAAGACCCGCGAATACAACAAAACTGTACTGCCAATGTTCTGTTCGACGCCGAATTCGCGCCGTATGCGTCTGAATCAGCGTCACTGTTGCTAACACCAATGCAAAAGGACCAATAATCAACACCCAACTGATAACTTCCTCATAAACCCATTGCGAAACTGAGTGTGGGCTGAATTGTGTCAAGATCATCACAATCCCGAAAACAAAGCAGAGAACTAAAGGGACTTGTCGCTTCATAAAACCTCCTAACTTACCCGCTGTAAGAGTGTTGTGATCCAACTAACGCCAGATAATTCAAGCACCACACCCAATACGATAGCAGCGAAAATAAGTAGCTTTCCCCAATCCTGACCTCTCAGACTTCCGAGCAACATCGGCTCCCTGGAAAGGTATGCACTCGCAGCATAAAGTTCTTCGCCAATTAAGGTATAGTCGCACGCGGCAATAAAAAATGGGAGTTGGTGTTCCGAATCTGTGCCAGCGATCTGGATAGCGCCAACAGAATTACCGGTTTCCGCAAGGATGAGAGATTCAGCGTAAAACGTACCTTGTAGAAATATCGCTGCCGGTTTCTCGCGGAGCATCATCCCTTCTACACCCGCAGCGTACGCGAATTGGCTTTCGGTGATAAAAAAGATGTCATCTTCATTATACGCATCTGGACGACCTTCCTCAAGATAAGCCGTTTTTACCATTTCACGCACGACATTTAGTACAATTGGGTCCCGGCATGGAACACGTAATGCAGTCTCATAATCGGCTGTACGCCGAGCAACCTGACCCAAAATCGTCATACTCGCAATCGTAGCGACACCACTGACACCCGCCATTCCTGTACTGTATAGAATGGAACGTCCCATTTCTGTCGCCCTACCGATGGCTTCATCGACCGCCTCAAGCCCAGGGATGCGTCGGACAAATATATCTTTACCGCTTCGCGCATCATAAATATTCCAAAGTATTGCTGCAGAAAAAAGGAGCATGGCAATAAGCAACGGGATTTTGCCAGTATGAAACCACTCGCCTGTCCCTTCAACAAGCGGAGTCTGTTCGGAATCTACGGTTGCCTCCGTTTCACCAACAGCACGCACAATATAGGTGTAGGCAGTCCCCTTCTCAATAGCTGAATCAACATAGGTCGCTGCGTCTGCAGGCAATAAGGCTCCGATTGTTTCAAGCTCACCATCAGCAATCCGCCGCAGAATTTGGTAACCACTAATACCGCTACCCTCAACTGCCGCGTCCCATTTAATGGTAATACTGGACCCGTCATCATTGGGCGTATCCACCGCCGTGACGTTTGATGGAGGCGCAAGTCCTTGGCTAAATGCCACACTAACGCTTAGGCATAAAACCAAGGTGACGACTATCCATTGCGTTGTTTTTATCATAAATATTCCTCGTTTGTGGCTGTCGGCTGTTGAAGGAATCCGTTTGTGACAGCAACAGAATACACAACCGTCACAAATGTTTAACTGATAACTGACAACCGATAACTGACAACTATTCAAAAACACTGCGATATAGCTTCTAAAACATGCTGATCGTCTACGTCGTTTCGGATGACAACCTCCCCAATACGTGTCGGCAAGATAAGTCGGAGTTGACCGCCAAGCACCTTTTTATCTAAATACATCGCATCACATATTGCTTCTGGTGTCAGGTCGGGCGGGAAGGTAAGGGGCAATTTCGCACGATTTAAGAGGAGACGTTGCCGTTGAAAATCGGTTTCAGAGAACATCCCCAGATTAACCGCCAATTGCGCCGCACAGTTCATACCGATAGAGACCGCTTCGCCGTGTCGGTATCTGTTGTAATGCGTCACTGCCTCAAGCGCGTGACCAAAGGTATGTCCATAGTTCAGCACCATCCGCAAGCCGCTCTCCTTCTCATCTTTCGCGACGACTTCCGCTTTGTCGACACACGCACCCGAAATCATCTCAATAAGGATAGTATCTTCTAAATTTAAAATAGCCGCTAAGTTCTCCTCAACCATCTCAAATAACGATTCGTCACGGATAACCCCCATCTTGATAACTTCAATAAGTCCTGAACGAATATCGCGTTGTGGTAAGGTTTTGAGGGTATCTACATCAATAAGCACTAATTTCGGTTGATGAAACGCACCGATGAGGTTCTTGCCCTTCGGGTGATTAATCGCTGTCTTGCCGCCAACGCTTGCATCAACTTGCGCTTGTAGCGTCGTTGGAATCTGGACGTAAGGAATGCCACGCATATATACCGCTGCGGCAAAACCGCCTAAATCACCGATGACACCGCCCCCCAGAGCAATAAGCGTTGAGCCGCGGTCGAGTTGATGTGCTACCAAACTATCCTGTATGCGGGAAAACTGCGTCAACGATTTGCTTTCTTCGCCAGCGGGTATCTCAATTGTACTTACATCAAGCCCTGAATCCACAAGGCTTTGACGAACGACAGGCATGTACCGTGCCTTAACAAACGAGTCCGTAACAATAAGTACCTTATTTGATTTTATATGCGGCGCAAGATGTTCTCCAACCCGGTTCAGAAGTCCCGTTCCAACAACAATCGGGTAACTATCCGCTCCAAGCGCTACTTGTAAAGTGTTCGTCATCTTGAATCCCTAATACTTTTCGCAAACACCCGTTTAATATACGCCATCACCTCTCCAAACGAGCGGCCCGTCGTTTCCACCATATAGTCGGCTTTCGCATAATAAGAGTGTCGTTCTTCTAACATAGAACGGATCTTCGTGAGAGGATCAGGGGTCTGAAGCAGCGGACGGTGCGGCTGATGGCGAACCCGTTGATAGATCTCCTCCGCTGTCGCTGTGAGGCAAAAAATAATACCGTTACGCCTTAGTTCTACCATATTCGCTTCTTTCAAGACAACACCGCCACCAGTGGAGATAATATAGTTGTACAATTTTGACACTTTACGAACCGCTTCGCTCTCAAGCTCTCGAAAAACGGCTTCACCATCTTCCGAAAAAATATCGCTGATACGCCGTCCGCTATCACGTTCAATAATATCGTCTGTATCGACGTAACGCATCCGGAGTTGTGTGGAAAGCCGTCTACCTATGGAGGTTTTCCCGGTTCCCATAAAACCGACAAGCACAATATTGGGCGTTTTTCTTCCCTGTTGTTTCACCTGTTTTTCCACCTTTATTGCGACTGGTTCCCTAAATCCGGAAGGTGCCATTTGAAATCGGGGCCCCATCCCTTACTGAAAAGGCACTCACTGATAACTGATAACCATTATAATGCTTTTGGAAAATATTGTAAAGGGTTTTGCATGAATTTTTGAGGTGTGGTATAATCACGGCTAACTGGCAACCGCATTGCATACGAGAAGGAGAAAGTAAATGGCGCGACAACTCAGGATGGTACGTCCTCATTTAGAAAATTTACCGGAACTTGAACTTCCCGTAGGTTACAGCATACGCACTTATCGCAAAGGGGATGAGACACACTGGGCACACATTATTAGTGACTCGTTTGGTGGCAGAGAACGTACCGCACAAGATACAGAAAATGAAATTACGAACAGAGATGTGTTTCTGCCTGATGGACTCTACTTCGTAACGCATCGCGGGATCCCCGTCGGAACTGCCTGCGCCTGGCGGCAATCCGCAGATGAAACGGATGTCGGATATGTGCACATGGTCGGCGTTGTCGCTGAACACACAGGACACAAACTCGGAAAATGGGTCTCACTCGCCGTCCTCTGCTACTTTCGTGACAACAACTTCAAATGTTCGATGTTGGATACCGACGATTTTCGTATCCCCGCCATCAAAACCTACCTAAATTTAGGGTTCATACCTGTCTATGTTGAAGAAGGACAACCAGAGCGGTGGCGAAATATCTTCAAAAAACTGGAATTGGCACATCCGTCAGCACAAATCGCAAACGTTAAAGAGATACTCTCTGAGGAACTCTGGACGAAAGTCTCACGGTGAAAATATAGTGGAAGATCAACTCAGAATGACTCGACACGGTTTGAAGAATTTGCCGCGACTCCAGTGTCCTGACGGCTATCACATCCGTACCTATCAGAAAGGTGACGAAACACACTGGGCACAAATAATGGACAGAGCCTTCGTAGACAAAGGTAGAACCGCCAAAGATACCTACACCAACGTTATCAACCAACCCGATTTCGATCCAAACGGATTCTATTTCGTCATTCACAAAGGCGTACAAATCGGCACTGCATGTGCATGGAAGCAATGGATCCACGGTAAGCCGAATGGCTACATTGATATGCTCGCAGTACTCCCAGAACATACAGGCCATAAACTCGGAAAGTGGTTAACACTATCTGTCCTATACTATTTTAAAGCAAAAGACATAAAGCATGTGATATTAGACACCGACGATTTTCGCCTGCCTGCTATCAAAAATTATCTTAATCTCGGTTTTGTTCCGGACTATCTCCGTGAAAATCATGTGCGACGTTGGGAAAATGTTTTTCAAAAACTCGGTCTTCTCGAAAAATGAGATTGCTTCTCGCGGTGCGGAACTTTTTTAGTTTACCCAGCAACTTCGTTATATCGGCGATTCTCATTGCCGGTTTCAGTCTGCGTTTCGTCGGTATAAATATTGGATTGCCTGAAACACCTGACCCTCGTGAAGCAATTATTGCACAAGATGTACTGAATCTCATTCACCTCACGGCACCCCCACAAACCTACAACTGGCCAGGAACAGCATGGTTTTATATCGTTGCTGCGGTCGGCAAATTGCTGTCCTTTGTCGGCTTACCTCTGACGGAAGCCCGCGTCATTCTATTGGCACGCTGTATCAACGTGCTTTTATCCACTACAACACTCTGGTTCACCTATGCTATTGGACGGCACGCTTATAATAGACGCGTCGGTCAGATTGCAGCGGGACTGCTCGCTGTGGCGATGTTACATGCCACTAACGAATCCCGTTTCGCACTCGTTGACATCCCCGCTACTTTCTGTGTAACACTGTTGCTCTGGATCGCTCTCCGTGCTCGCTCTCCGTCATCTGCACTTACATTTCGGACTGCAGCATGGCTCGGGGTTATTGTGGGTGTCGGTTGCGCAGTCAAATTCACGACTATTTTTGTCTGTTTTTCTCTCTTAACTTTCATCGGTACCGAGCATTTTTATAGAAGGTTGGCAACAATTATCGGTGTTTCAGCCTTAACCTTCACGCTCCTCTGTCCTTATTGGCTCATTGATCTAATTTCACCAGAGTGGAATCTTTTCTTTTCAGACTTCTGGTACGAAGCTACCCACTACCATCAAGGACATTTTGGTCTCATTTCCACAGCAGAATCAGGTTGGTTACAAAGGTTCGTCTACCTATGGGTGCTACTGAAATGGGGAATGGGATTGCCACTTGCACTTCTCGTCGGTTTCGGAGTGGCGCGTGCACTCGTCTCGCTTAAAAGCAGAGTTAGCGCGGAGACAATTCTACTCGCTTTCGTTATCCCGTATCTATTGTTTATCGGAATACACAAAGTCAAATTTGCACGGCATCTACTCATACTTTATCCAGCACTCACGGTGCTTGCCACTACGGCACTCATGCACTTGCCAAATCTCATCAAACTTCTTTTTAAGTTCTCACGTTCATCAGACGTTAAAAATACCGTATATCTTGGAGAAGGAGTCCAGAAGACTCGCCGTGTGTTGTTTGAAAAATGGATTGGAGGTATCGTGGGGAGCGTTGTCGTCCTTTATTCGTTAGTTTATACAACCGCTTTTGCGGGGATTCTACTTACAGAACCGACAAAATTGGAAGCAGCCGAGTGGCTCTCCAAGCACATTCCACAGGAGGAACCTATTTCCCGCGCACCAGAAGTTTTGTTCAACTGGTTGCTCCCCGATTTGGAGTTAGAGGAAGCAGATGAAACAGCAAAATGGGTACTCATCCTTGTACCGGACCTTGAGGTGTTCCAAAAATACCGAAGACAGCCGCAGCATTATCAAGATGAAGATTGGTACCCGCTCAACGAGATTAAATTGGAGGAAACACTGGCATTTTATGATCGAATTCTACAGGAAGGAAGTCGGTACGAACTGCATAAGACGTTCCGACGGACACCACAGTTCCTCGGCATCCGGGTATCAGATAATGAGGCACCATTTCCAATGCGGGCACTCGCGCATCCTGAATTCCATCTCTATCGCCACGCTGATTGAACAGTAGAGTAAGAGGTCTGGAGTTGTACGCTCATCTACATTAGCGGTGGTATGAAATGTTTTTTCTGAATGGGCACTATTACGGATAATATCTGGTGAAGTACATCTGATGCGATGTTGTCGGCATCAATGATCCGAATGAGGTCTTGCGGGTAATGGTCAATCAGCGGTTCAGTGTACCGTTTGTAAAGATCCCATCGATAGCGAACTACTACTTCTTCGGCATCATCAATCCGATTCTCTTTCAGAGAGCGTCCACGGATGCGTTTAAACATCACTTCTCTGTCTTCGCAAACCATAAAGATAATTTTGAAGATTTTTACACAAGGTGCTATCAAAGCCGCTTGCGTAATGTTCCGTGGAATACCATCAAGAATGAGCAAATCACGTTCTGGCGTATAAACCCCTTCACGGACCTTCCTCGCCATGTAATCCTGCCAAATTTTGATTGTAATATCGTCCGGAACTAACTTGCCGACTCCGGCGTATTGCTGGAAGATTTGTCCGAATTTGGAATTAGTATTAAGTTCTCGGAACATATCCCCACTGGAGACATGGAAAATGCCGGGGATTTGTGCCAGCATCTTCCCTTGTGTTCCTTTGCCTACACCGGGGGGACCAACAAGCATCACTGCATGGTAACGAGGTCCATCCACCTCATGTAGAGGGCGCTTATCCATTGTCATGTCTGTTTTTGTCCTCTGCCGCCTTTATAACTCTCCGTTGAGTTGACGCACTATAAAAGCAAATTCAAGCACGCCTATAATAGAATTTATGTGCCGAGAAGGTGTTCAAGAACATAGAAATCTAAGCCTTCATAGTCCCGGGCTGCAATAAACTCTTGCTCCACTTTTTTATTAAATGTCCGAACCTTCTCCAGCAGATTAAGAAAGGTACGGCGGCTGCTCAATAAATGTTTTGTTGAGATATCGCGCGGTTGGGTCCGCATTACTTTCACATCTAATCCGACGAACTCACCGTTTCTACCATATCCATTCTCTTCAAGAACCCGGACCTGATTAAAGGCACGCCGCAAATTGACAGAACCAAATGCCTTGTCCTGGTCGAATTTTAGTCCATTCTGGTCGTTGAGATGGACACTCCAAAGCTTCTTATGATGAAGCGCATATCCCATTTCATCCGACGGCTCCAATCCTGCCAAGATCGCATGCGCACTCTCGATTAACCCACCAACCCGCTCCGGTTCATCGCTCGCATAAGCCAAACCAATCGCATGCCCGATCGTTGGGATATAGGCGATATCCATCGGTTCGTTCGGTTTCGGTTCAATCAGAATACGAATTTCTGGGTCATATTCGAGTAAGACGTTAATAGCATCCAGAATCTGGCCAACTGCATCTGAAGATGATTTCGTTTCTCGGATATAAGTGCCTTCGCGAGCAAGCCACAACACAAGATTTCTGCACCCAATTTCGTTGGCAACGTCCACGCACCGTTTTGAACGTTCCAACGCATATTCGCGTTCTTTCCGAGAATTAGATGTGTAAGCCCCATCAATCGTCTGTGGAGATTCCCACAGACGTGGCGCAACCACTTCCGCCGTTAAACCTTGGTCATCCAATTGTGCTTTTACTGCTTGCGTCTCGCTCATCAACTGGGCATGCGTTTTCTCGTCAATATCAGGGACAATGTCATCGTCATGAAATTGAATACCGACAAAACCGAGGTCTCGGTAAAATCCGACCTTCTCATCAAAACTAAATGGCTCTCGAACAGGTGGGCCGAAAGGATCTGACCCTTCGTGTATATTCCATGGTCCGAAGGAGAAACAATATTCTGTCGCTCCTTCAAAAGATTCGCTCATCTTCTTTCTCCCGCACGCAGCATTTTACGCTTCTTCTCTTCATTATAAATAATAAAATCTTCATTATAAATAATAAAAACGCTCCAATAGCCGTGAAAGGTACGAAAAACTGCTTGACTTTTCTAATAAGTATAAAGTATTATTTAAAATGTGTCAAGCAATTCTGTAGGTACAACCCTCAAACCCATATTGCATCACCACATATACTCGATTAAAAAGGAAACTTCCCTAAATGTTGTCCTTGTGTCGCACAACCCTGTCTCCTCTATATCTATTTTGCGCGTTCGTACTCGTTCTAAACCTGTTTGTCTTATCAGCAGGGGCGGTAGATGAACCTATTCCGACGCAAAAACAGACCCCAATATCGGGAACGACATCAGAAGAAACTTTCAACTTTGAGGATATTTACCGGATAGAACTCAATTTAGATGTATCGGGGAACATTGAAATGATCGCCACAGAGGGCAGAAATATCAGTGTCACACTTGAAAAACAGATACAACCAACAGACGCGGCAGATGATGCCCTCATTCGCGCCTACCTTGATAACATCTCTCTAACAGGGACACGGGACGACGGTACACTTCAATTGAATACCCAAGTGCCCGGAGGTGATGTGCCGGAAACAAAATCTAACCCTTTTTCTAAAATGGCAGAACTGCAAGCAAGACTCCGCAAGCAGCTCCAATTGAAATGGACCATTAAAACACCCGCAGATGTCTCCGTTAAACTCGACGTAAAAAATGGAGATATACGTCTCAAAAGCATCCGAGGGAAGATCGAAATCTCGACGGAAACGGGAAATGTCCAATTAGACGAAACTTTGGGGAACTACAACATCATAGTAAAAAAAGGACGCATTTACGGAAAAATCTTGCTAACGCATGGACAGAATAAATTAGAGACACAAGACGGTTCAATCGAGTTAGTTATGCTCGACACTGTTGCAGCACCTATGGATATAACTGCTCATAGCGGCAACATCCGATTGAAATTGCCCGAAAATTACGCCATCAATGCCGAACTTGAGAGCGAAAAACAGCAGGTCGTTATCAATCTGCCGGCACAAATAGATAACGAAACATCGTTAACCATTATTAACGACGGGGGACCGTTGTTTCGTTTAAAGGCAACCAATACAATTTCATTACTACCGAGTTCATCGGACACAGAAAATACACCTTCAAATGCTGAGGCAGATCCTTTTATCGATGCTATCCTGCCTGTCCCGAAGACAACACGATCCCCTATTATTGATGGCAATCTATCTGAAATAGTATGGCAGACGGCTCAAGTACTCTCCCCGTTTCTGAATTCAGAAGGAACCGAGGAAGCGGGTAATCCCACAGAAACCTTTCTGTTATGGGACTCAGAAAATTTTTATATCGGTGTAAAAGCACACATTTCCGAATCGCAATTCCCACACATCTCACAGACACAACACGATTCCCCTATTTGGGAAGATGAATGCATTGAAATCCTGATTGATCCCAACCTTCAAACCGATATCTATTACCATCTCGTTATCAATCCGATTGGCGCGCACTTTGATCAACAGGTTAATGTCCCAGGCAAACCCAGTTTCCGATTTGCCCCTCATGATGTCCAACGCACTTTGAATCAGAAGGCTATGCAAACATCATTTGAGGGAGATAGTAAATGGAATTCAGAGGCAAAGGTCGCAGCCCAAATTAACACCTCTTCTTGGAGCATTGAAGTCGCCCTTCCGCGTAAAATATTGGAAAAACCTACTCAGTCAGACTCGCAAACGGAATCTGCTTCTGAAAACAGATGGCTTTTTAACATCCATCGTAAAGCATACAACAGTAGTGGCGGCGCAGAAAACCTTGTATCTACAACACAGAGAGAATATAGTTATTGGCTACCGACTTACGATAATGAATACCCATGGTGGTTTCATTCGCCACAGCAGTATATCGGTGTACTTTCCGAACGCTATGCACCAGCGATGGGTGTGCTGAACCTCGTGACAGCACCACTAACTGCCTCGGAAGCCTTTACATCCGAGGAGAAATTTCAGGTCACCGCAATCGAAATTGAAGGTAATACGACTATTCCAACTGAGGTTATCCAGCAAAATATTCCGATTCAACCAAAGGATGTCATCACAATCTCGCAACTCTCCTGGCTAATTGCTGAACTACGAGCACATGATTGGTTTCAGGATGTCCGTTTAGAGACAAGGCAGGGACAACTCGTCCCTGGAGATCCTCAATTTTTTCCGATTGCCAGTGTACATATCCAAGTCACAGAAGCCCCCGTAGTACTGGCGCGCCAGATTAAGATCAATGGAAATAGAAGTTTCCCCTCCCAATTCATTAAGGATTGGTTCCAGTTAAAACCCAGTTATCTTGCTGTCACGGCTGCGAGATTCAAACAGCAGCTAATTGCCAATTTCTATTTCAACCGTGGATATGAGTTCGCCACCGTTAATTATCGAATGGCGAACGATGTCCTCGAATTTAGCATTAACGAAGGCACGTTGCACGAAATCCGTTTCACCGGAAACACTCGGATTTCACGCGCAGAACTATTATCGGCACTTGACCTAAAAACTGAGAACAGTACGGGAAAACAGAGCTCGCAAACACCCGATATTTATCACCATACCCTTGGGCAAACAAAAATAAACCGCATGCGTAAGAAACTCCGGGAAAACAATGAGCACTTTAAATCAGTACGGGATTGGCGTGTTCAACGCGAAGGTGGAAAAAACGTCATGATTGTTGAGATTGAAGAACAACCCTTCGCTAAACCCGGGGGTTTTCCAATTATTCAATTCAATCGGGTTCACGGTTTGATGCTGGGGGCCGGTGGAACAGTCGCAACTCGCCTTACCGGGGCAGAGAAAGTTTTTGTATCAATCAGTCGTGGATTTTCAAGCAAGATTTGGAATTATCACGCCGGTATCGAGAAAGGATTTTTTAAACGGCAACCTCTTAAAATTGGTGGGAATTTCTATAAACTCACTGAGGTCAGTTCTAATCCGTATCTCCATCACGGCGATGCCACTCTGACTGCCGCCTATTACGGTTTTGACATTCAGGATTATTATGAACGTTGGGGTACCCAAGGATGGATAACCTACGCACCCACTGAATGGAGTTATCTTAGACTGGAACTTACAGGAGAAAATCACGGCAACCTCTCCAAATCAACGGATTGGAGTTATTTTAACCGCAACCAATTCAAGCGCGGCAACTCTCGGATTGATCGTGGGCAATTGAGAAACCTTGCCCTCGTTTTCGCATTTGATACCCGGGACCACAGGTCAACATCCATACAAGATTTCCATACGCTGTTTTCTGCAAATGAGCGAACTCGGCGCGGATGGCGCGCACAGTTTGCTTTTGAATTGACGGGGCAATATTTCGGCGGTGATTACGACTTCAACTTCTACCGATTTGAAATAGCACGCTACACGCCGCTCTCCGGTCCACACAACTTGAACATTAGAGTCACAGGCGATTTTTCTGACGCGCCATTGCCCAGACAACGGCTCCTTCACTTGGGTGGAGGTAATACCGTGCGTGGTCATGATTTCAACAGATTTGCAGGGGATAATCGGCTGCTGCTTAACCTGGAGTATCGATTTATCAGAGAGACAATCCGCAGGGATCCCGATGCTGTAATCGGGTGGACA
This sequence comes from Candidatus Poribacteria bacterium, assembly GCA_003635255.1. Lineage (GTDB taxonomy): Bacteria > Poribacteria > WGA-4E > WGA-4E > WGA-3G > WGA-3G. The sequence continues at coordinate 21,443 of PYJC01000012.1, forward strand.
CTCAGCTGTTTTTTGGATACAGGTAGCGTCTGGTGGCACGGGGACACACCCTTTTCCAATCTTGAAACTTTCTTGGAACGGATTAAAACCTCGATCGGTATTGGAGGTTCCGTTTTCATAGATCCGTTCGGTAACCTGAACCCATGGAGTTTCGCTATTGAAGTCGCAGAAGCACTCGATTCATCGTTTTCTTTACGAAATCCAAAACTCATTTTACGCTTCAGTCGTATCTTTTAGGAGAATAGTTACCAGTTACCAGTTATCAGTAATTTTCTTGTGGCAGACACATTTCTGGCAACTGCCACAGGAAGCCTCTTAACTGAAAACTGAAGACTGACAACTGACAACTACTAACTATGAAAACAACACCGCTTCATCACATTCATGAACAACTCGGCGCAACCTTTGCTGAAAAGCATCAAGGTTGGAATATCGCTGCCCATTTTACTGATCCCGTTTCCGAACACCACGCCGTGAGAAATGGTGTAGGTTTAACTGATGCATCCTACCGGAACAGACATCAGTTAGTTGGCGATGATCGCGCCAAATTTCTACACCGCATTATCTCTAACGATGTTGAAACCCTTTCAGCAGGACAAGGCACCTACGCCACACTTTTAACACACCGTGGCAAAATTATCGCCGATTTAAACGTCTATGTTCTTGAAGATGCAATCATTATTGACGCTGCCCCTGAAACTGCAGAAAATCTCTTCGGCGAACTCGACAAGTACATTATCGCTGATGATGTTGAACTTTCCGATTTAACCGCTGAAATTGGTGCAATCGCTGTCCACGGTCCTAAATCGTCGGAACTCGTCCAATCCGCGCTAAGCGTGAGCGACCTCACTACTTTACCAGAACGTCATAGCTGCGTTCGTTCAGCAGATGCCTCTTTTGAACACCGTATCGTCTGTGTGAGAACAGATGCCACTGGCGAAATCGGCTACACACTTTATACCGCTACCAAGGCTTTGGCATCACTTTGGGAGACACTCATGACCGAAGGCTCACAATTTGACGTGCAACCCATCGGTTGGGATGCACTCGAGTCACTTCGGATTGAGGCAGGTATACCCAGATATGGGACAGAGTTGACCGATGCTGTTATCCCTCTTGAAGCGGAATTAGAACACGCCATCAATTTTGAGAAAGGATGTTATATTGGACAAGAGATTGTCGCACGGATGAAATATCGCGGACACCCAAATCGGCTCCTGCGTGGCATCGAAATCGACGATAACCCAACATTCCAAGACGATTGCGAACTTCTTCGTTCAGGCGCACTGATTTTCAACGATGACAAAGAGATCGGTTGGGTTACAAGTCGTACCTTCGCACCAACACTTGGAAAAGAGATCGCCTTGGGGTACGTCCGTATCGCGGTGACAGAACCGGGCAGTCGCGTCCAGATTGAGACATCAAACGGACACGTGGATGCTACAGTTGTACTACTGCCCTTCTCGGCATAACTTGCAAGCCGAAAAAAATTATTACCTAAAGTATCACGATAAGTTCACAGGCAAAACTGTAGAGGAGGAATTTTACTATGGAACATTCAAGTTTTTCCCAAATTTTACTCGGTCTGGATGGCTCTCCTCATGCCCAAGCGGCGACCGAATACGCATGTCAAATCGCACTCGCCCACAACGCACCAATTACTGGAGTCGCTATTATTGACCAACCCGGCATTCAATCTTCAAGTGGACCCGTGCCAATCGGTGGCGCACATTATGACGTAAAACTTGAAGACCAGTTATTAGAAGAAACGCAAGCGGAGGCGAAGGCAATACTCGACGACTTTGCGCATAGTCTCGTCACGCGAAGTGGACATCCTGATACTGTCGTCAAATCCTATATCGCAGAGAACGACATCGACATGTTAGTGATGGGGGCTTACGGGAGAAGGAGTGTTCGCGAATTTTTCGTCGGTAGCGTCACGTATCATCTAATTCACGAAACGGAAATCCCGCTTTTCCTTTACCATTAAACGAAAAGTCGTGGATAAACACCACTAACAACTTAACTATAAGGTACATTCATCATGATACATAAATATTTCAGAACCCAAACGTTGTTGTTACTGCTCTTACCTATGCTCTTAGGTGGCTGTGGTCTTGCCAAGCTATCCAGGATTCAAAAGGAGAGCGATTTAATTGTCGTAGAAACTACCCTCGCAAACAATCTCAAAACGCTTGAGCGTCTGGCTAAGACCGGGAATACAGGACTCATCGTCAAGACCGCACGCGCACATTCATCTTACAGCGGTTTTCTTGAAGATAAGATGGAAGACGCTGAGATCGCTGGAGATACCGACACAGCGGACGAAATGCGCTCGCAAGCAATTGCTCACTATGTACGCTCTGAAGCATACGCTTTTAAAGCACTCGCCAAGTCCGATAAAACCTTTAAGGAACCCAGAACTGTTGATCTTGAGACATTTAAAGCAGCACTCCAGAAACTCAAGAAAAAACAGGTTGAACCGCTCTTCTGGGCTGCTTACGCTATGGGACGTGGTATCAGCCTCCAGAAGGATGATCCCATGCAAGTCATCGACCTCGCTCGTGTTGAGTTAATGATGGGTCGTGTACTTGAATTGGACGAAACTTTCTATTTCGGTAGTGCTCACCTTTTTTACGCTGTCTACTATGGTGACCGATCGCCAGCAATCGGCGGCGACCCAGAAAAAGCGAAGGAGCACATTGATATTGTCGATAAAATGAATGACGGCAAGTTCCTGATGAGCAAATTCTATCTCGCACGGTACTACGCCTATCCGAAACAGGACCTAAAACTCTACAAGCAAGCGTTACAAGACGTTATTGATGCACCACAGGATATTTATCCAGGGGAAGCAGCCGCGACATCGCTCGCAAAATCGCGCGCCAAACGCTGGCTTGACCAAGCTGATATACTTTTTGACCCAGATCTGGAAGAAGGAGGCTCCGAATAATGACACCAAAGAAAACTGACCTTGTAAGAAGGGTTTTCAACCCCGACCATCTTAAATTCGCGTCCGTGTTTCTGATTATTTTAGGGATGCTATGCTTACCTCTAACGTCCTTTGCCGCCGAATCCATTAAATTCGCAACCCTTGCCCCAAAAGGTTCTACGTGGATGAATAATTTTGATGCAATGGGTAAAGCACTCCGTTCCAAAACGGATGGTGAACTCCAAATCCGCTTCTATCCGAACGGAGTCCAAGGAGATGAACTCGATGTTATCCGCAAGATGCGTGCTGGACTGCTCCACGCAGGGGCTATGACTGCCACTGGACTCGGTGAGATACAAGAAGAGGTCTTAATTTTTCAACTGCCTCGGCTGTTTGAAACCTATGAGGAGCTTGATTACGTCCGAGACTACCTCCGCGAAGATCTTGACAAGGCCTTCATGGATGCCGGGTATATCCTGCTCGGTATGGGGGACATCGGATATTATTATCTATTCAGTAATCAACCCATCCGCACTATTGCCGACCTCCAGTCCCCAAGCGTCAAGATGTGGGCGCGTCCGACCGACAAAATTGCCCTCACATTCTACAAAAACGCCGAGATCGCAACTGTACCGAGAGAAGTGACGCAAGTCTTATCTTCGCTCTATTCGGGGCAGCTCAACACCTTAGCCGCGTCTCCTTATGTCACTATCGCGCTCCAATGGTACGATAAATTCAAGTACATGACAGACCTCCCTGTTAATGTTGGTGTAGGCGCGACAGTTATAACAAAGGAGAAATTTGATCAACTTTCCCCGGAACAGCAGAAGGTTTTGCGTGAAACAGCGGACGCGTCTCAGGACGATCTAATCCAGAATATTCGCAAAGACAATGAAAGGGCACTTGAAGCACTCCAAAAGAAGGCGGGCATTCAGGTAGTTGAATTCGAGGGAGACTCCCGAGAAGCGTGGGATGCCATCGCCATGCAAACCCACAAAGAACTCGTCGGTGAGATTTACTCCCAGGAATTTCTTGACAAGATTAACGCCCTTTTAGAAGAGTACCGAAAAAGCAATAGGTAAGCCTGACGCAATTCGTCAATAACCCATCTCAAGATGGCGCGCTCCCAAAGCGCGCCTATCAAATTTGTGTAAGTCCTGTGACAACCGATAACGGACAACTGAAGGCCTCTGGTTGGGGTGTGAAATTCATTTGCTATTTTTCCATGTGTGTGGTATTATTCTATTTTTGAGGAGGAATTCGAGAGAGTGGCATCTATTAACGACATCGCAAATGAATTTATCCGGGAAGAAATTGAAGAGTTCTTGGAAGAACCTGATGAGATAGCACTTGCCATTGACACATTTGCGCAAGCGACCCCTGCTATGCAAGACATCTCAGCGGCACTTATTGACGGCGACCATCACACTGTCGATGAATTGACCGAAGCAGCTCTGGAAAACGGCACAGAAGCGTTAGAGATTATGGATGACGGGCTCATCGCAGGAATGGGCATCGTCGGCATCAAGTTCCGAGAAAACTTCATCTTCGTGCCAGAAGTCCTTGCATGCGCCCGCGCAATGAAAGCCGGAATGGCACAT
>PYJC01000013.1 GCA_003635255.1 Candidatus Poribacteria bacterium
CGCACTTCGGCTTCCCACTTTACCTTCTTCGCCCATGATAAAGTGAGAAACTTTACGGTTCATCTGCGTGTGTAAATGACTTCGCATATCAATATCACCTCCTTCCTCTTTCAATTTTCCGTCTATCCTTGAATGGATAGGCAGGAATCTTTAAAATTGAGAATAATATAAGAATGCTCTTAAATTATCGGGGCATAAAATATGCCCCCACTGAGAATTGTTAGAAGTGTTCCCGTTAAGATTATTGGTGCGAAATGCACCGAATGTTGAATCGCCAATGCTCCGCCGAATGCTTCAAAACTCCCCGACTTTGCTATTTTCTTAAGCTCTCGCACATCTTCATCAGACAACCCTTCCGGGACAGGTGAAACAAGCACATTTTTATCAAAGGAATCTGAAATAACCGCAGTCTCTTTCCTATAGGAAATCCCTTCACCCGTCTCAGTTCCGATAATCTTCTCTGCCGGAATCATACCCGGTTGAAGATCCTCAATCGGCACTAAGGTACTGAGGCACGACATATCCAAATTAAGCATATAAGTACTAATGATGGGTAGAACTAAACGATAGACCACCGCAAAAAACAAGAACTTTTCCCAATACGCCAATAGAAGAACTGGATTTGATACGAAAATAACAACAGCAGGAACGAAGTATACCGGATAAGTGATATACGCCTTGATCTGGAATCTTTTCGCGACACGGTCAAGCGTGTATGACAAAATAACTGCCAGCACCAGATGAAAAAAGGTGAATCGACTTTGCGATTGATATGCGAAGAATTCGACACAGAGTAAAATCGCCAGAAAACGGAGTAAGGACATTAGATTTTCTGGAAGTTGTCGTATAAAATCTTTGACCGGAAATTCCTTGGGAAGTGGAAACGTTTTATGTAAGGTGAAATACTTGATCGCCGTATGGACGATACTATAAACCAAATAGACAATGAACATATTCACCAAAATAATCAAGGCAGGATTCGGAATAGCAGAAAAATTTCGACCCCAAACAGAGGGTGGCAATATCAAAACAATCCCCCAATAAAGTTTGGCATCTCCGGGGGCAAGGATACCCAACCAGTAACTGCCAAAGGCGATTATCCCACCGATGATAAAGACAGATAGACTCGTGCTAATGATTGTTTTCCCCAAGAGGAGCAACATCAATTGTGAAATCACACCCGCATACAACAAACCAATTGAGCAGATATTTTTAATTTTCCCGGTTCTCATATCGGTATACGTCGCCCAGATACAAAAACCGACAGTGATCATTGTCAATAAAATATCGTATTTACTCATCATGCTTCCTTTCTATAGATAGATATTTGCGTATATCCCCTGCAATGCTTGAATCTTCACAGATACGTTCAAGAACAACTGAAACCTGATTGCGAGAGTGCGTCTGCATGAGTTCTTTCGCAATCGCTACATTCACAGTTTCAGGCATAAAATCAGGTCTTTCATACGCGGCTGGAATCGCCTTCCCCTGTATTGTGTCGTAGTGGTATCGGAAAAAAGACGGAAGATTCGTCAATGAGGGTTCTGTTTGTGGTAATTGCTCTCTAAGAGAGATAAAGTGGTTTTTGATGGTTTTCGCCACAGATTCCCACGTGAAACTTCTTCCTTTACGAATTGCTAAATCCCTATATCGCGCCAGCAAAGATTGATCCACCAGCAGTGATACGAGAGATTTTGAGACGATTTCAGCAGTTTCAGCAGGCGTACTATTGGCGGCAATTTGGATATACATACCTAAATCTTTCATCGTGCTGTTGTCATGCTCCCCGGAAATAATTAGGGGCACCCCACAATACAAAGCACTCGACAGATAAAACGCATTCGCACCACCGACAGCAGCATAATAGCCCAAGTCAGCTGCACTATAAATAACCGGTAAAGCCTGATAATCAGCCATGTCCTCAACCTGAAAGTATTCGATATTTTCACATTGACTACCGAGTTGAAGACGATTCATACCCCCTACAACAATAAATAGAAACTCCGGATGATTACGGGCAAGAAAATGAACTAAATTCCGATTTTCATAACTCGCATCGGGCAAAAACAAAAGTATCAGCGGATCTGATTTCATACGCTCATTTTCAAAAGCCCCGGCAAGTGTTAACTTAGATTCCTGAGCATCTTTCAACGTATAAACGTCCCCTTCAACGCCCGCAGGCAATACCACGACTTTCTCTGTATCCGCCGTAAATTGTGACAGATAATCTTTCAACCACCACGAATCAACACATAATAGGTCACAATCGCGAAGGAGAAAGAATTTATCCAAAATTGATTGCCTATCCGGTTCGGCACTCGATACATAAAATATCGTCGGAATCCGAGACGAGTATGCTAATGAGACATCATGCACAGTAGAGTGCGGTAGACTTAACATCCCATGGCATCTCTCCGGATAGTATCTCACCAAACTCTGCCTGCTCTCAGTCGGTATCTTTAATGGTATAATGCCCTCCCAATCAAACTTTGTTGGGAGACTTTCTGTATTGGAAATGGGTACAAATACTTCCAACTTTTGGGAAAGTGCTTTAAACAAATGATGGTAAGCGACTCGCGTAAGAAACGGTTTCTGATCAAGACGACTCAAAAAACTCGGTGAAACAACAATCTGCTCGGAGAATGCTATACGTTTCTGATCTATCACCGATGTTTGATGAAACAATATCCCTGCCATTTGCAGCTGAAACAGGTAACCAAAAACCTGGTTAATCTCAGATTCTTGATATTTTGATCTCAATACCTCCTTCACTTGCGCTGTCGTGGAATCTTCGCACATATCAAGAATATCAGATACTATATCATTTACCTCAAAGACACACGCCGCTTCTATGTCAGCAACAAAGGAGTGTCCAAAATCATCGAACCTTTTGTGTGCTTTTAAATTAATAGGAAACTGAATCATATATTTTCCTCAAATTTCTATCAGAACAATGCCCTCGTGAATCCCTTCAAGCGATCAAGACATTCTTCTATTGCATCGTCATCTTCCAACAAATAGGAAAGAATCACCTCAATTTCACGCATATTATGATTTCGTAACAGGGACAGGGCAATCCCTTCTTCGACCGATGTATCGTATAGAGTCCCTGTCAGCGGCATATTGTTTTCGCGTGTAGCATTGATAATCATTGCCTTCGGCTGAGTAGACCCATCTACATTTTCGTTAATACCAAAACCTATCGGCATGTGAGCCTGCTGCCCAACGAGGCGTTTCTTCACATTAAGTTCTTGAAAAACCTGTAGGAGACATTTGGCGCTATTATCCCATGTAAGTTGAAGTGCGCGCTGTCTCGCTTTTCCGGCGAGTTTATGTCTATAGACCTCGTTCTGTAACAGTTCCGCAATCGCCTCGGCAAAATCCTCAGCCAAGATCCCACCACCGAGGCTTGTCATATCACGATCATAAAGCATTGCAGGCACAACAACTCCCGCGTCTTTAACCACATACTTCGGACCATCATAACTCGATACAACTGGCACAGTCCCGCACGCCATCGCCTCAAGGGCTACCAACCCAAACTCCTCAGAACAAGCGATACTCGGAAAACAGAACACATCAAAGGCGTTATATAGAAGAGGTAACTCTTCTCGCGGACGCCTCCCAATGTGAACGAAATTCTCTGGAAAATCGCAGTAATGGCTCTCTTCTATCGAACCCGCTGCCAAAAAAAGAACTTCCGGCATCAACCGAGCAACATCCACAAAAACACCCGCACCCTTTTCAACCTGAAACCTCGATATATATCCAACAAGCGGTTTCTCGGTAATTTCAGGTCTATCCAGTAATTCCGCAACTTCCTGTTTTGCCTGTTCTTTATCTTTGGGCCGGAAAAATTCGGTGTCCACACCACAAGGAACGATATGAAACGATGAGGTATCCCGCAGGAAAGTTGAATACAAATCAATGGTAGGTTGGCTCAGTGTCATAAAGCCATCAAAATTCCGCATTGACGTATACCAACGCAGCATTCCGTTGGCGATTCGCCCATTACCACCCCGCGCCGTGTAAATAGGTAATACAACCGGCACATATAGATAACTGAGTAAGGACATCATCTCAACTTCATCAAGATACCACAACAAAACACCGTCATAATTTTCTTTGATAACCCTATAAACAGACGATTTCTCATGGATATTGAAAGGTGTTAGAACCATATTATCCATCTCCTCAAATTCCTGAGTTACATGGATTGTGGCATACTTGGATAACGCTTTAAGCAATTCAATATGGGCGACAGAGGCACCCAAGGTGTTCCATCTCAATTGATCATGTGTTGAGTGCAGTCTGGGCGCGAAGATTTTTAAGGGAGGTGCCTCCAAAGTTCTTGAGAAACTCTGTACCTGAGGCCAATGAAGGTAATGGAGACAATTGCGGATCTCAGGTTCGGTATACTTGTCTGCTAAGTCAGAAACGATCTCTTCTGTGTCTGATTCAATCCGCTCAAATACATCTTGAACCAGTCCATCAACAGGTAAAAGCCGATGGTAATCTAAATCCGCTAAGTAAGCACTTTCTTGAAATTCTATAAGTTTATATCGGTGTACCATATTTCTAATAGTATCCAAAAGGTAGTTCCTAAAACTATTTAATCATTGACGAGACAGCGCGGACTTTTCTTCCTCAAGCGAAATATGAAAGATTCCGCTGTGTTTGGTTGCAACATAAAGCCAATCACGATCAACGATAAACCACAACACCTGACCCGGCACTCCCGGGTAAATCCGTTCCCCTTGTTATGAACACTCAAGCGATAGACTCCGTTCTCGCCAGCACCATAAACTGTGGCACCGTCCACTATCCTGAAGGATGAGATACATCAATCTCGGACGGTGTTTATCCAACTCGTGCTTTGTAATTACTGACACGGCGTTCCGCTCGCCCGTAACAACTGATTGGCACGGAATTTATGTCCATCCACGAAAATCGTTGGAGAGCCACGGACACCGAGTTCCGCAGCACGCTTAATGTTTTCTCTGAAGAGTTGCTCCGCTTCCGGACTGTCAAAGAGTGTTTGAATCCTTGCCACATCAATACCGAGTTTCTCAGCACAAACTTCCCAGCTTTTGTCCAGTTTCTTACCGCGGCACAAGATATAATCGAGATACCGATCAGGGTATTCTTGTCTGATGAGCAGCTGTCGAATATTCTCTGCCACTTCCGGGTAGCCATGAAGGCTGGTAAACGGCGTTATACCAAATCTAATTGAATATTCTTCATAAATGTGTTATTGTATGCTTCATCTTTTAGTAAGGAGTGAAGCATCCATGAATAAAAAAGTGCCAGAGATTACCGAAAGTGTAGAAGACCTGAAAGTCCTCTTACGAAAAGCGACAAAGAAGCATGAAATCCGCCGTCTCAACACGCTGTATCTCCTGAAAAGTGGCGAGGCGAAAAACCGGATCGAAGTCGCTGCTCTGCTCGGTGTTGATCGCACGAGTGTCGGCAACTGGTTGAGTGCTTACGAAACCGGGGGGCTTGAGAAACTTCTTCAACGCGGATACGCTCCCGGACGCACACCGATTCTCACTGAGGCACAGCAAGCCGTCTTACTTAGAGAACTTCAGAATCCTGAAGGTTTTTCGAGTTATGTGCAGATCCAAACGTATATTGCTGACACCTTTGGTGTCAAGATGAACTACAAAGCCGTTTATGCGATGGTTCATGATAAATGGGGTGCCAAACTCAAAGTGCCCCGTAAGAGTCATGTGAAAAAAACACAGTAGCGTCGGAGACTTTTCGTGCTGACTTTCAGCAACATGTCGCCGATGCGATTGCTGAAAAACGCGCCGATTATCAAACCGTGCGTGTGTTGAGTCAAGATGAGACGCGCTATGGTCTTTTACCTGTTGCTAACAGACGTATCACCCGACGAGGTATCAAGCCGGTAGCAGAGATAAATCCCCGTTATGAGTCGGTCTATCTCTATGGTGTCGTCGAACCGCTGACAGGCATGAGATTTTTCTTTGAGTTTTCACATCTCACCTCGGATTGCTTTCAATGTTTCATGGAAAAGTGCTCCGAAACGTTCTGTGAAAGTTTGAACCTTTTAGTGCTTGATAATGGGCGTTTTCATCAGGCGAAATCGTTGAAGATCCCTGAGAACATCATTTTACTTTTCTTGCCGCCTTATAGTCCGGAGTTGAATCCGATTCAACGTTTCTGGCAGGACTTGAAAGCCAAGTTATTCACCCAGACGTATCAAAGTATTGAAGATATGCAAGCGAAAGTGACTGAGATCCTTGATAAATACTCTGATGCCGCAGTTGCTAAACTTACTGGATTCTCACATTTCATAAACGCCGCTAATGCGATATAAACTTTTAGAAATGGTATAACTTTCGATGCTCACTTTCTAACGCAAGGATTTCTGTGATATTTTCACCGCGATTGAATAGCAAGCCTTCCTTTTCGAGTTCCTCAAACCTCTCAAATGCCTCAAAAATGTCAGCCTCCGCGTATGAATCTTTCAATGTTTGGACAATCGTCTCGCTAGTTTGTGTTTCTGCGAGTTTCAAGATGTCAACCATCACAGCAGAAAGCTCTATGGTACTTGCTTTATCAAGGTCTGCAGCATAAAACACCGCATCCCTTTCAAACAAATAAAGTTGATGTACAGTTCTTGGAAAATCAAACATTTTTTCTTCCAACCTTTTCGTCGTTCGTAATTACGTTTTCAAAATTAAGGACACAAGACATTCAGACAAAAGGTGCATAATCTACAAAAAATATGCGAACAGAGAATGTATAAATTACACCAAACCCACACATACTCCGGTATTAAAGCCAAATTTTATCAAGGTCCAAGGCACAATTTTCGATAAAAAGAGACACATTATTTTCCAAAAATTCGAGAATCTACACAACAGTATTTACCATGGAGATTGTCAAAAAACTATCTACAATTTAAGGATGCCTTAAGATGTAAAAAAATGTGAGAAATCAGAATGCACCCTTATGCTCCAAAATTGTGTCCTTAATAATTAAAAGTAGGAAACTGACATAAGAAGCACAACAACGCTTGTGAACCTGAAAGGTCAGTAAAAATTTCACATCCGCGTTGCTTTCCGGAAGGTAGCATCCAAAACAGTTATATGTTCAGAGAAACACAAACGGACTTACTATCCAGAAGGGAGGAATAACGATGAGCATTGATTCGCTTATCAAAGAAGTCAAAAGTCTCAACAGTCACATCTGTGTTGAGATAATTGATAATTATATTATAGTAAAGGGGACTGCTTATACAATGAAAGGCAAGTTAAAGTTGTTAGGTTTTCGATGGAATCCAAAAAAGCGAGAATGGTATTACCCGGTAACTAAAGGAGATAACTTAGACGGATACGAATCTGGAAGGTTCACAACGTTTATGGCGTGAAAATTATTCCTGTTCCCAGCGGAACAGCGTTTCTCGTTTACCGCCAACGCTCTCAATCTCATCACTAATACGCATTGTTTGTTCAACGAGAAGATTCTCGTTTTCCACAGTTTCTACGTTGAGTCGTAACAGCGGTTCAGTGTTTGACTCTCGAAGATTAAACCGCCAACTGCCGCGTTCCAGATTATTACAGGCAGATGAGTGGGAATTCACGAGAAACCGAACCGACAAACCATCAACCGGCTTTTCAATGCAAAAATGATCTCCACAACAGTGCATCCCCCGTCGGATCACATTCATAGCATCTTGCAGATGAGAGTCGGTTTCAAACGAAAAATTAATTTCACCAGAAACAGGATATGCTGATCGGAGACTGTCCACAGATTCAGCGAGAGATATTTCTTTCTCTTTGAGGTGTTCAAGAATAAGCAAAAACGGGATCATTCCATTATCTGTATAGAAATTATCCTTGAAGTAATAGTGTCCACTCGCCTCCCCAGCAAAAAGAGCACCTGTTTCTTGCATACGCGTTTTGATAAAAGAATGACCGCATCGGTTGAGGAGCGGTGTCCCATTCTCCTTGATAATAGCGTCTTCCACTGCCCACACCGCTCTTGGATCATAGATAACGATACCTTCTCCTTTTTCCCGAAGAAGCTTCTCGGCGAGCAATGCTGTAATGTAGCATCCCTCAATAAACTCCCCATTTTCATCAAAGAAAAAACATCTATCTGCATCAGCATCCCACGCCACCGCTAAGTCTGCTCCCGTGCGTTTAACCGCTTCCGTGGTTAATGCCCGATTCTCCGGTCTAAGTGGATCGGGTCTACCCGCTGGAATATTGGAGAACGTTCCGTCTGGCTCGGTAAACAACCGTTCACAGATTTGGATCGGTGTCTCTGCTAACAGATGATCGACGATCTGTCCAGCAAGTCCACTATTGGCGTTAACGACAATCCGCTTGCCAGATAACAGTTGTAAATTTGAAAATGAACGTAGATGTGTGAGATAGTTATCTAAAAACTCTGCAGATTCAAGAGTTCCGCGGCGGTGACTTTTTTGCCAGGATAAAATTTCGTCTTCAACTGCGTCCCGGATATTCATAAGACCGGTCTCAGAGGATAGGGGCGCAGCATGCTGCCCCACGAGTTTCATACCGTTATACACTCTCGGATTGTGGGAAGCCGAAACAATAATACCAGCGTCTGTCTGATAGTCAATTACAGCGAAATAGAGCATATCCGTCGAAATTTGACCTAAATTAAGGATATTAGTGCCTGAGTCAAGGAGCCCTTCCGCCACCTGCTGCCAGAGTTCTGGCGAACTTTCGCGGACATCGTGACCCAAGGCAACAGTTTTCGGTTGAAACCCAGACGCGAAGGCGCGGGCGATTCGATAAAAATCGTACGGATGAAAATCTATACCATAAATACCACGGATATCATACGCCCGAAAGATTTCACGATTCATTGGAAAACTCCGTTCTGATAGTGCTGCCGGGCATAGGCAAGACGCTCTGGGATACCAATGTCAATCCAATCAGCATGGGTTTGTAAGATATAAAGGTCTTGTACGTTTTCTCCTCTTTCGCATAGTCAATACCAACGCCAGCATAGTGAACACCGACGCGCTCATAAAGCACATCGTGCAGGTGTCCCAACGCTAAAATTACCTCTTCAACATTCGCATCTTTTAACAATTGGATCTGCCACTCCAATACCGTTTTACCTGCGATGTCCAGTAGAATCTTTGGAACAGTTCTCGTGGTATTGCCTAACCGCGACGCCAATCCTCCGCATAAAATGATTGCTTGCATCCACATCCCTCCCTCAAACTCAGTTCAACCCATTCACCGATCTACAATGTCCGGATTTTGTACGCTATACGGCACCCAAAACTTTTTTAAAGTTGGTGCCGAAATAATGACTTATTTCACAAGACTCTCCTTGATCGACAGATTCTAGCTTTGAAAAGATTACTTTCATAGTCGCATACCTTAAAACTTAGTAGTTAAAAATTGTATATGGTAAAGTCTCTATGGAAAAATAAAATATAAGCGATATTGCTGAAAACCTATGAAGGTTTTATCCGGCAAAGTACATGATCCCCTCTATAATTTTAAAGACACAACCTTTGGATAGAAAGGGTGCATAACTGACATCCGGCAACCATCGGGCAAGACATCGCCATCGGTAAATGATAGTTCAAGCATCAATCACAGAAACTATCAGCTTCTCTATAACGCAAGGAACATTGGTAGGTATTCCCAGAAAGGGTAGGACAAGCAGACGAACTAAATTTGACAGTAGGCAGAAAGAGTCTGTATTCTCGCGGAAATGAATGTACTGCCATCGGAAATTAGGGCCACCCTCTAAAACAAGATTGTGATATAATAACAACCGCACGGAAAGGAGTCTCCGATTATCCTACAGTATAACCAAAAACGTCCTCACTCAGCGTTAGGGTATTTGACACCTATCGAATTTCAGCGACAAGACTTGTTTTAACTTTGCTAATTTTTGGTGTAAATAAATGTTGGCATTTCAACTTCTTTCCAGAGCCAATGCCACGAAGCCTGCGCGAATTCCCTCGGGGGCAGTTATGAGGTCAGCACTGGCGGATAGATGTCGGCGATATGGCATTATCTTTTTCTCCAGACATATACACATTTCCGAAGAGGCTCGCGCCCATACGTCCCCATTTGCTGACTGCTGTTTCCTTTTTTACCGGGGACAACAAGGATCTTTTCTACCTCAAAACCGAGGGACCGTGCGATGTCGGATAAAATCGTGTCTACGGAAATGCTCACACCTGCATAGCGTACATTATCGTTTACCATGAAAAGACGGGCATTCGGTTTTAAGACACGCGCACACTCACCGATGACACACGCCATCTCCGAAAAATATCCGCGAACCATCCTCGGAATCCCGTTATTGTTTAAAGCACCAGATGCCTTTTCGTGGTCAAGATAGGTATATATCGTTTGTAGTAATTTTTGATGATTGGCTGCTTCTATAAAGGGGGTCCACTGCGGACAAATTTTTAGTAAATCTTTTTCTCGGTTTTCCACAGTACAACTGAGCATTTCCTGCCGTAAATTCAAAACTTCCGTCTGTGTCAGTCCGAGCATCGCGAGTTCAAGTGCATAAGTCCGCGTGTAATCGTAGCGATTGCAATAAGGTGGCGAGGTCATAAGTGCACTGTAGGTATCGGTCTCAAGCATTGGAAGGACATCAAGACATGAACCTTTGAATAACCGAATATCCTTTATCATCCGCTTAACAGGGAAAAGCGTTGTGGGTGTCTCAACGTCGCGGATATCCGATAAAATTTCCTTGAGTTTGGCGGTTATAGCAGCATCAAAACCAAGGATTTCACCTTTGTTGAAAGCCTTTGTACCGGGTCGCCGCTTGCCCGATCGGGCATCCCACCGCAAATATTGCCCATCTTTTCGGGTGTAACTGATACTCTCCAAAACACAGAGGAGTGCAAGACGCAAGATTGCCTGAATTTTCTCGTTTTCTCGTTGAAGTGCGCCTCTGTACCTTTCAATCGCTTCTATTGTTTCTTGTGGATAGGCGTTCTCTGTGATACGGATTGTACTGAATGGCACTCTTTCTGAGCACTCCTTCCATGGGAGAGAGGTTATCCAATGCTCAAGTGTAGCGAGATCATCCGATGGCATTTCTCTCTCCGACAAGAGGCGTGCCTGGATAATCTCTTGTCCGATAGGCAATAATTCTATACCATCAGCAGGGATGCCTTGAGAACTTGCCGCAAACAGGGTTGTGCCTATCCCAGTAAATGGATCAAGCACCTTTCCTGATATTTGCCCGTCATAACTACCGAGAAAGTATTCAACAAGGCTTGCTGAGAAGGCTTCCTTGTATTTGTACCAACTATAGGCAGGTTTATCCTTATTTCCTGGAAACTGACAATCTTTCGCGACAAGAAAGGGGATACGGAGAATTGAGTTTTGAAGTTTTCGGTGAGTTCAGCGTCAAGCGCGGCGATTTCTTCGCGTAGTTCGGTAGTCTCTGATTGGGTTTTATCTCTTTCGGAGGTTATAAGCATCTTTACACGTCGCCACCGGGGATATCTGGCCAGTTATGCTCTGGTGAATACCCTAAATCGTCTTTTGCCTGCTGCCACGCGAACCGGGAGTCTGCACGTCCAGCGACAGCGTTATACGCGCCATACTTCACCGTCTCTGTCTCAATCGCGCGAACAACACACTGCGCAACATCCCTCGGATCCACATAAACGAACCAAGGATCCGTTACAACATCAGGTGCCGCCGGTCCCGGGTTTTGCCCGTCTCCCGCGATGACACCCGGACGGACATGAATTACGTCCAGTCCGTGTGCTTGATGATACGCTGCACCGATCCGTTCGCCGAGGTACTTCGCGAGCGCATAGTAGAGATCTCCGGGTCCGAATTGGAAATCGTCACCCACTTCGTATGGCAGTTCGGCACTCGGAGCGGGCGGACACGTCGATATACTCGAAATGTTCACCAGTTTTTTCACGCCTTGCCGGACGCAGGCTTCCGCCACATTCCAAGTGCCTTTCACCATCACGTCTGCAAATAACGAGAGAGGTTTATCGGACCGTCCGCGCACTAAAGCGACAAGATGCACAACGGCATCTTGCTCCGCACACGCTGCTTCAATTTCAGCACTGTTTGTCACATCCGCCTTGATAAAAGTCGTGTTTGTTGGCATATTGTCCGGTTCAACGATGTCAGCCAACGTCAGTTCATACGTGCCGTGCAACCGGTCAATAATAAATTGTGCTAAATATCCGCTCGCACCGGTAATGAGTATCTTTTCAATAGTTGCCATCAATGTGTGTCCTAAAACCGTTAGGTGTTTTTATTCGCTTGAAGGGTTTTAAGCGAAAGGTACCGTCTCATAGAGCGCGTTGTTATAGCCGACAAAGAAGACATCGCCACTCTGAATTGTGGGTGCACGCAGGCTGCCGCTTCGTCCCATCACCGCTTTTAGGATTGATTCCTGCGTGTCTTCGGTTGGTACGAAAGTTTCCACGCGCTGCCCTTTCGCGACGACGATCTGCTTCGCATTGCCCATTAAATCCCATACCGCTGCGGCTTCTAACTTCTCTTTTCGCGCATCGGTACGGTTTTCTGCTTGTAAGTTGCGTGTGTCAAGAAACTCTTGCACTTTTTTACATGAGTTTCAACTGTTCCGAAAATAAATCCAATCTATCATTCTTTTACCTTTCCTTACGGTTCGGTGAAGTGGATTTGGGATTTCGAGTTTGCCTCGCAGCGAGAGTCCGTCCATCCGCTTTCCACTTCGTTCCAAGCTTCGCGCTTTTCTAACGCAATTCTTCCACGTTAATAAATCTGCCAGTGTCACGACTCTGGACAGCGGCATCAATCAATGCGAGCGTCTGAATTCCATCAGCGAAGGGCGAACGAATGAGTGTCCTATCACCTGTTTCAATGGCGCGTAGCCATGCCTCAGTTTTGTCTAAGCCTAAACTATTTTGAGAGACCGCTGATTCATTAATAGTTTCGCCGTTAAGGTATCCACGAATAGCATTATCTGTCATGTGTGCGTGTAACCGCAAATGCGGTCCGACAACTTCAACCTCAAAACTAAATCCTTCGGTGCCGCAGTGATTCATGTGTGTCCCGAAAACACCGTTATCCAATTGGTAAGTCATCTGGATGGCGTTTTCAGCATCAAATTCCGTCCGTTCCAGTGCCATATTTTTAGCAGCTAAAGCATGTGCTTGCACCGGTTTCGGGTTCCCCATAACAAACCGCGCACAATCCAAGACATGCACCGCTTGTTCGGGCAAGGGACCGCCACTTATTTCATACTGTAGGAACCATGGTGCCATGCTGAAGCTAAGATAATAATTGACGGTGCAAACCGTCCGAACAAGATGCACTGTCTCCGAAGCGATTAACGCCTTCAACCGTTCATAGAGCGGATGATAACGGAGTTGGAATCCGACAGCGGCAATGACATCCGCTTTCTCAATCGCTTCAAGGCACTTTCTACCTTCAACCATATTCAGCGCAGGTGGTTTCTCGACCATCATAGAAATACCGCGGTCGCACGCCATCTGAATGGGTTCAAAGCGAATGGGGGGTGGCGTTGTAATCACAACCCCGTCCATTTCTACATCAAAAAAAGCATCTAAATCGGTAGTCGCAAGTGCTCCATCAGCATGCGTTGCGAGTTCACGCGCTGCCGCAAGTCGCACGTCATGCACAGCAACGACACCCGCGCCGTAACGGGTTATTGCGCCCTGATGATTTCTACCCATATTACCAGCACCGATGATGCCGATTGCTAACGGTTTTTGAGAGTTCATTGTGTTTTGAGGTCTCCCCACGTTATAGCCAGCTTGTCTTTGGATTCAACAGGAAAGATGTTAAATCCAGGGGTGGTGACAAAAATGTTATCGAATTGCGCCTGATGGGCAGCCGCACCCCGGTTGCCGCCCCGAGTGTAAAAACCAATTTTACCCTTTTCGTATCTTTTTTCTCTATCGTGCCATTCACCCACAAAAACAAGGCTATTCCATTTCGTACCAACTCTACCGAGGTACGCCTTAAATTTGTAGTTCTTGCGTACCTCAAACTTAACGCGGTACCAAACATTCTGCTTACGTTTTCTTTCGTCTGCGAAAGGCGTATTCTCGACGGACCAGTTGTTCTCAAGGTTTATATGCCATCCGATGTGTTGCGGTGAATACTTAGAGCCAGCAGTTGAGATCTCGTGCATGTAGAAGTACTTGTCGTTCTTGGCGTGGAAAACGAATCCCAATGAACCGCCATTTTTTGCGTTGAAATCGGCGTAGTAATCAAATTCTTCAGGGAAATTAGTAAGCGTCAACCCTGCGCGATCTCCCCAAATGTCGAGTACTCTTCTATCGAGCACATCATGTCGGGTGTCGTTATCCTTAATGCCCCAACTCACGCGCGGTGCCCATTTAGCGAGGTCGATTTTTTGACGCTCAAAGTCGTCGTGAAACAAGATCTCTGCCTCAATATTAAACCCGAAGATAGCAAAGATAACGAACATGAGCAGAAAAAAAATTGTATATCGCATTCAGTCTCCTTATTCGTGCTTGAGTTCACCCCAAGTCAAAGGTAATTTCCCTTTCGGTTCAACAGGGAGAAATCCGGGCGTCGTCACCACGATATTATCGAATTGGGCACGTTCACCCCAGCCCCATTCAATACTTCCGATCAGTGAGAAGCCGATCTTTCCGCTCGCGAATTTCTTTTCATTATCGGTCCATGTCCCTACGAAAACGAGTTCATTAGGGGCTGCACCGACTTCACCCAAGTAGGCATGAAATTGCTGATTCGCCCGGACCTCAAACTTCACCCGGTACCAAACGTCCCGCTTCCGATTTTGCCTATCTGCAAACGGAACTCTCCAAACTCTCCAAACTCTTTCACGCGCGAAGCGGCGTCCCCAACCAATATGTTGTGGTGAATATTTTGCGCCTTCCGTAGCAATTGTTGCCGAGTAATAGTTATAAATGCTGTTTGCCTGAATAACATTGAGTGGATCCACTCGATCTTCTTGTGCGTGAAACACAAAACGTGCCACACTCCCGGGACCAGTCCCCTCCATCGTCTTGAAATCGGCGTAGTAATCAAATTCCTCTGGGAACTCAGCCACACTTAATCCAGCCCCATGCCCCCAGATATCAAGCACTTTTTTGCCTAAAACCGCGTGCTTATCCTCGTTGTCGCTAAGTTTCCAACTCGGTATAGGCATCCATTTGGTTTCATCAATGACTCGCTGAACAATCGCGTTTTTCCCCTCAAAGTCATCCTGAAACAGAATTTCAGCATAACCGATGCTGACACACAGCGCCAGTATAACAATGAAGGTTATCTGTCGTGTGGAGATTTTCATACCTACATATCGCATTTCTTTCCTTAGTTATTAAGGTCTGCATTGCTTTTGCAGGCGAGGTTTAAAACCTCGCCTGCAGTAAACAGTATTACTCTGTTTTTATCTCTGCCCATGTTGTGGTAAGTTTCGCGTCCGGCTCAACAGCCATCGGATCCTTTCCACCATAAATCTCGATCTCATCAACGCGTGCCCCACCGTCGGCGCGAATATGGAGACGCAACCAGCGTGCTTCTACATCTTTGAAGGTGAACTCGGTTGTCTCGCTAATAGGGTCTCCCTTGTGCGTGTAGATCTTGGTCCATGTGTTCGCTTCGGAATCTGCATCCGCTTTGGTCGTCGCGACGAGAATATCAAAGTCAGCCGCTTTCCGGTCCTGGAAATTTTGGGCATGATCACTCGCGAAATAGATACGGTTCACATTCGCGACATCCCCCATATCGATCTGTGCCCAACCGGGTACTGGACCGATAATCCAACTCCGGCAATTATTGTAAAAACCGTCGTTGAGGTATTCGACACAGTGTCTACGCGGACACCATCCCTCTAACTGTGAGGAGGCTTCTGGTTTCGCATCCTTGAGGAGTGCCAAGTTCGGTTCATTGTCTCGGACTGTTGGTACGAATTCAGGTCCCGCCGCTCCACCGGCATCACATTCATCCGTTGCTGCAGCGATGTCTTGTTCCTTGAATTCGTAACGTCCGAATTTTTCGGGACCCTTATCTTCTTCATGGGCTGCAAAGACAGCAGGCATACTGATGAGTGCTGCTACTACCACCGCAAGCCACCAATACTTTATCCATTTCATCGTAAATTCCTCCGCTCTTGAGATAATACTCATTGTATATACTAATGCAAGTGCAGAATTATTGCAAGAAAACTGTTATTTATGCAGAGCCATTCAGGCTTCAGTTTCTCGTCGTTTTTGTCGAAAAAGTCGCGATGCTGAGACGGCTTCTATGCCGATTATAATTGTCAAATTTTATTTGCATTCTTAACAAATTTATAGTATAATTAAGAATAAGAAATTCCCTATTTTTTACCGTAAAATTCGGCTTCAAGTTTCACCAAAATAGGAGAATCCAATGCAATCCCAAGACGTTATTGAACAGCAGTACAATGAGGCTGTGGATGCGCTTGTCGAAAAGGTTCAGAGGGATCCCCAAGTCCTTGCTGCTATTGTTGCAGGTAGTTTTTCTTATGCACAAGTATGGGAAAAATCGGACCTTGATGTTGAACTCATCGGCAGAGATGCAATTCGTCCGACACAATCTTTCTTCTCGCTCGTCGAAAACGGCGTAAATATCCACGCCAGTATAACACCGCGTAACGCTTTTAAGCAGAATATTGAGAGTGCGCAACAAGGGTCCTTTATGCACTCCTATTTCTCACACAGTACGCTCCTCTTTTCGCGTGACGCTTCCATTCAAGAGTGGTATGATAAGAACGCAAACCTCAGCAACATCGGTGAACGCGATAAACAGCTCCAACTGCTCAATGTCGTCGCCAGTACTTTGCCGAGCCTTGTCTATGCTGAAAAGCAGTTTTACGTCAACAAAGATTGCCTAACCTGTTTTCTAACACTACTGGATGTCGTGCAAGAATTAGCACGGATCGAGGTACTTCTGAATGATGAAATTCCCGCACGAGAAGTGATTCAACCCGCGCTCCGCTACAACCCAGATTTCTTTAATCGGGTCTATACAGATCTGATTAATTGCGAAAAGAACGAAACGGTCATTCAGAACGCACTCGATGCGATTAACAGTTATCTTGATGCGCGTCAATTTATCTTCCAACCCGTGCTTGATTACCTCGCTGAGCAGAAAGCACCACGCGCTATCACTGAATTGAATGCAGACTTAGGACGTAGTTCGCATAATAGTGAAGGTGCCCCGGAATTTGACGATGAATCGCTTGATCTGGTCTGCCAGTGGCTCACATGGAAAGGTATTATAAGGCAGGTTGCAGTGCCGATGAAACTCACAGCAAAAAGCCAAATCGCAGTGGAGGAACCCGCCTACTATTACGACGGCATTGTAGGAGCGAGCTGTGCTCGCGATGGCATTGTAGAAGCGAGTGTTTTTGATGAGGTGTTTCCGGTCGCTCGCGATTCTTCTCAGATGCAGTTGAAAGGTGATATTCACACACAGATCCATCAAGCGGTGGAAAATTTAGCGGATACACTTGAGCAGGATATGTACGTCGTTGCAGCGATCCTCACCAACAACCTCGCCGAAGATAACGTCTGGGAGAAGACAGCAGCGCATATAACCTTGATCCTTCGAGACGGTACGAAGTTTAGACAGAAGCAGTATCAATTAATTGAAGAGGGCATCCCGATTCTGGTTCAACTCCATACCCGCAGTGATTATAGAAAACTGTTGGATAGGACGCTACAAGGCAGCACGCTTCATTCGATCCTCGCGGAAAGTCGAGTCCTCTTTTCCAAGGACAATTTGTTTTCTGTAGATGGGGATGCTAATTTCACCATCGGGGACCCGTCCTGTCTACAGGTCGGCGAGCGAGATAAGTATTCTCAACTGCTTAACGCCGCCGCTTTCGCAACAACCGTACTCGCAAAAGCGGAGAAATGGTTCCACCTCAAGCAGGATTACGATTACACGTTTCTTTATCTAACATATATGGTCAGACAATTGGCGCGTATTGAGGTCCTCAGGCACGGTGAAACACCGAGACGGAAGGTTATCCATCAAGCACTTAGACACAACCCGTCTTTTTTCAACGCTGTTTTCACGGATCTAATAGACAAACCGAAAGATGAGACGATGCTTCGGGACGCGCTTGAGCAGGTAGACATGTATTTAGAGGATAATCTACAAACGTTGTTCAAACCGCTGCTTGACTTTTTGGAAGAATCCGGCGAGGAGCGCACCATAACCGATATCTATATGCATTTCGGTAAGCGTGAACTCGCTCTCGAATTGGCGTGCGAATGGCTTGCACAGAAGGGTGTTATTGAACAGTTTTCCGCACCCATCCGTTTAACAAAAGATAGCAAAGTCTCTGTAGACGAACCGGCATATTATTTTGATGCAAATAATCCGTTCCTATAGGGCAAATTTTAAATGATACATAGAGGTCAATTTAGTCTTTCGGCTAAATCTGATATAAATAATCCACTCTACCCCATTAAATTCTTAAAACTTACTGTAGGAGGCATGTATGAGACAGACTGTCGCCGTTAAAGGCGCGCGAGAAAATAACCTACAAAATATTGAACTTGAAATCCCACGAGAACAACTCGTCGTCGTTACTGGCATCAGCGGTTCAGGCAAATCTTCATTGGCATTTGATACCGTCTATGCCGAAGGGCAGCGCAGATTCCTTGAATCGATGTCCACATACGCCAAACGCTTTATTACACAACTCAAAAAACCGGATGTCGATTTCATTGACGGCTTATCCCCCGTTGTCTCTATTGAACAGAAAACGATCACGATGAACCCGCGCTCCACTGTCGGCACGATGACCGATTTGCAGGACTACCTCCGTATGCTCTTTGCAACAATCGGTGTCTCGCATTGCCCTTACTGTGCAGTCGAGATTCCGATCCGTTCGCACCATCAGATCTTGGAGCGGATGCTCTCGTTGCCTGAAGACACCGAGGTCGAGATTCATGCACCCGTCTTCAAAATCTACGGTGAAGATTACGACTATCTCTTTGACGACATCCGTACGAAAGGATGCAGACACGTTAGAATTGACGGTATTGAACACGACATCAGCGAGGAAATTGAACTCGATCCAGATCAAGAATACGATCTCCAAGTCATCGTTGACAAATTCTATGTTAAAAAAGATATTGACAGACAGGTGATCGCCTCCCTCGAACACGCGATGCTCGTAGGTGAAGGCTTCATGCGTTTCGATGTCCAGTTTCCAGAGGATGCCGAAGCAGACGCAATAGAGCTGTTAGAAGGGTTCGGATGTCCGAAACACGGCGTTATCATGGCTGAACTTGGACCGCATCACTTCACCTTTAACGAACCGAGTGGCGCGTGTGTAACCTGCTCAGGACTCGGCACTTACCTACAAGTCCATCCAAACTTACTCGTTCCCGATAAGACACGGAGCATTGTTGATGGTGCATTCGTCCATCAAGCCTTTAACTACGATCCAGATAGATGGGACGGTAGGACAATGTACAGCCTCGCTGCGCATTACGGATTTGACTTGGACACGCCTTTTGCTGATTTACCAGAAAATATTATTGATATCCTTTATCACGGCACACACGGCGAAGAATTCCCGATCCGACAGCCAGAAGGTGCCCGCCCCGTCGAAAAACGCCACCTCGGTAGGAAAATTCGTTTCGACGGAATCGTTACACGGATTGATAGACACTATCGCCACTACCGAAAACGCGGAGAGGCACACTCTGGGATGGAAGAATATCTCCGAAAGGTGATGGTAGAACGTACCTGTCCAGATTGCGACGGTGCTAAACTCAAACGCCAGCGACTTCTTGTCACGATTGAAGGTCAAACCATCCACGAAGTCGGCGAATTACATTTTGAAGAATTGAGAGATTTTCTGTTAAGTATCAAAGATATTCCAGAAAAGCAGCGAGAAGCAGGCAAGCGCGTCATTAATGAACTTGTAACGCGGATTAACCTCCTCCTCGGTATCGGACTCGATTATCTCAACCTCAATCGTCGTTCCGCAACGCTCTCCGGCGGCGAATCGCAGCGCATCCGTCTCTCCACACAGATCGGTTCTGGATTGATGGGTATGCTCTATGTCCTTGACGAGCCGAGTATCGGTTTGCACCCCAAGGACAACGCGAAGATGATAGAGACGCTACGAAAATTGCGGGACATCGGCAATACCGTTATCGTCGTTGAACACGATGAAAGCACAATTCGCGCCGCAGATCACATTATCGAACTCGGACCGGGACCGGGTATCCACGGCGGGCATGTCGTCGTTCAAGGGGAACTTGACACGATACTTGACTGCACCGAATCTTTGACAGGTCTCTATTTGAGTGGAAGACGAGAGATCCCGTTGCCAAAGGAACGGCGTAGCTTGAACGGTAAATTCTTGAGCATCACCGGTGGCAGAGAAAACAATCTGAAGGATATTGATGTTGATATTCCGATCGGCGTGTTTATTTGCATTACGGGTGCTTCGGGTTCCGGTAAGAGTACCCTCATCAACGAGATCCTCTATAAGAGATTACATTCTATCTACCACGACAGCCGGACGCTCTACGGCGAACACGATGAACTTGAAGGACACGAACACATCGGCGATGTAATTAACATCGATCAATCACCCATCGGACGTTCGTCACGTTCCAATCCTGCCACCTACATCGGATTTTACGATAATATCCGTAAACTCTTCGCCAGCGCGCCGCTCTCAGTTTCAAGAGGGTACACCGCCTCACGATTCAGTTTCAATGTCAAAGGCGGACGGTGTGAAGAGTGCCACGGGGATGGCACAATCACGACGCAGCTCCACTTTATGCCGGATGTTGAGGTTGTCTGTCCAACTTGTAAAGGGGCGCGCTATAATGAAGATACGCTTGACGTTACGTATAACGGCAGGAATATCTCCGAGATTCTTAATATGTCGATTGAGGAAGGCGTTGACTTTTTCGCCGATCAGCGGTTGATTAACCATAAATTGAGTGTCTTGAATCAACTCGGCATGGGGTATCTCCAGATCGGACATCCCGCGCCAATTCTCTCCGGTGGCGAAGCGCAACGCGTTAAATTGGCAAACGAACTCGGCAAACTCAAGCGTGGTAAGCACAACCTCTATATCTTAGATGAACCGACCACAGGACTTCACATGGCGGATGTCCAGAAACTCCTCGATAGTCTCAATCGTCTTGTTGATAGCGGACATACCGTACTTGTAATTGAGCATCATCTGGATGTCATCAAAACCGCTGATCACGTCATTGACCTCGGTCCAGAGGGTGGCCATAAAGGCGGACAGGTCTTAGCACACGGCACGCCTGAAGAGGTCGCAGCCGTCAAAGCCTCCTTCACAGGACAATTCTTGAAGGAATACCTCATTTAGGTATGTTATGTTACTGTCTGGAAAATATCCGCACCCACCTTAAGCGTGCTCTTGATTACGCGCATCCAATAAAAAATGTCAAAGTCTGAACGCAAAAGGACTTTCCGTTTGGCTGAATATTTTGCTTCTATTTATAGCGTTGAACACCGTTAACTTTCCAGTTTCTGGGGTTATCTGTCAAAAAAGCGTCAGAGCAATTCAATTGTCACATAACTCCGATTTTTTCGTACACATATCTTCCCAGAAGGAGCGAGCTGCGCTCGCGATCCCTCCGAGAAAATGTTTGAAAAATCGAAAGTTGTTTTTTCTTGACTTTTTTTGCTAAATGTTTTACTATTACACCGATAGTTGGCAGTGGATGCCAACCTCAAAAAGTCTCCTGTAGATACAGGAGCGGGAATCTATTCACATTTCGCTAAAAACCCACTTCACTTTTTCACGTTATAGCGAACGAAGATTGACATGAACCCGCGGCATTTGATATGCTATCCCCTTAAAAGAAAAAGCAGGTAAGGATAGTGCCATGCCAACCGGTTCTAATTTTTTAAAGCAAGAGGAGTATTTTAATGAAACAGAACCAAACAACATTAGTCCGAAGCAATGTTTTACTTTGTGTGTTGACCGTTTGTTTTCTGATTATGAATTTCTGTAGTCTTTCGCATGCCATTTCGATAGAACTCGTGAAACTCTCAAGAGACTGGAAGCCTAAGATGACAAACACCGTGACTGTTACCGTTAAGTTAAAGGACATTCCCGCGGATGATTATCCTTTCAGACAAGGATACGTCAAATTTAGGCTTTTTGACGTATCCAGTTGGCCAGGTTACTGTATGAATTCCCCTTATCACAGTGGTAAAGACCTCACAATAGATGACAATCAAGGTGGAAGTGGAATAAGGTGGACCACCTTTTTATCTGCTGGAAACGAGGATTTTATCACCGCAAGGTTTTTAGGCACAACGCAAACGACTTTTACAATCAAGATCCGGGCTTGGGATTATGGGGCATACGGGAGCCTAACTGCCACCTTGTGTGATAGGTATGGAACAGAGCGGGCCGTGAGTAACACCATTGATATTCCACGCGATGATAACGGCAACCATATAGCCGATGGATGGCTCAATGATTATTTTTACAACTACGGCTGGAAAGAAGACAATGAGAGCGGTCCAGGTAGCAATGGAAACCCTGGCGATGGCTTTTCCGCCTTTGAAGAGTATCGCGGATTTTTTGTTAAAGGAAGGCATGTCCGCACCGGCACGTTTACAAAGGATGTGTTTGTTTACAGCAAACTTTCGCAAGGAATAGGGTACGCCAGCAATCTTCAGTCCGACACTAACAATATTTTCAGAGTCTACTCTATTTATCAGGATGAGATGGATGGTTCGCGCACAGTAAATTGGAAACGATGTTCACCGCATTGGACGATGGACCAGAAGGCTATTCAAGTGTCTGAGGACTCAAATGTAGGTGGAACCTGGCCCTATGGCCATGCTTGGAATGCTCCGAACCCACCATCTATAGCGGGTGGGGCCACGATCTATACCAAAAGAATCCGTAATCGAATTAACAATACGGAAGCGGAAACGATTAGTGTGTCGGAGGCTATAAAGTTAGTTATTGGGCATGAAATTGGCCATAACATTGACCTTCCTGATGCTATTTCCATAGCACCAGGTCAGAGTATCATGCAATGGGAGGACAATCTTTCAGATAAAAGCCGAAATTACCTTCTTGAGTGGCACGAAGACGAGTACAAACTTGTACCGTGATCCCTTTGTCGGCTGAAGCACACTCCTAAATTGAGTGGTGTGTTTCATCTGACAAAACTGATACACTGCCAATGTAATAAACTGGCAGTGTATCTTCGGCAGTATGACAATACCGTAAAGGAGCAAAACAAATGTTAAACAAACTCATCAACAGCCGGGGTTTCACTGCCATTCTTACCATCTGCATCCTTACCTGCTTATGGTTCATCGGTAAATCATATCTATGGCGTTCGCAACCGACAGAGCCAGAAGAAATTGATAAACCGCCTACCAGCCTGAGGCCATCCACGGTGGAAAATAGGGACAGCAGCATAACATCGAAGAAAGACACCCCGGAGCCGCCGCCAAAACGACTTAATATTAAACTGCCTCGTCGAGATGAGCCAGAACTGCCAGTCATTCCAGAAGATAAATTGGATCGCATTAATCAGATTGTATCAGACACACAAGAGCAGAGACTACAGGGTGAACTTACTCCGCAGGAAGCTGATGAACTGCTAACGAAAAAAAAGGTTGAAATTCTCACCGAAGGGATGGATGCTTTGCGCGCGGCAAAGTATCTAAAATCATTACTTCACTATAGTGAGTATGTCGAGAAATACGCGAAGCAGGCGGTAGACGAGGATCCGAATTCTTTTGAGGCACTCTTGCTCTGGGCAGACTATCAAGATTCAACAGAAAGGGAAAGGGCGTATCGGAAACTCGTCGATATGGACCCGACTTCAGTTGACGCTTGGATGGGACTCGGGCATTCGCTCTGGTATAACCATCCAGAGGAAGCCGTAGAACATCTCCAGAAAGCAAACAGCCTTGATCCGAACGCCGGACTTGATATATTAGGAGATGCTTATCAAAGGCTCGGAGAATATGATAAAGCATTGGAAACGTATAAAAAAGCATTTGAAGTAGCACCCATCCCGCCAACATTGGGAGCTATCAAGGCACTTGAAACTGGAGGATATACTATATCTCCGATTCTCCTCGAAGAGGAGGCTTTGGAGACAGAGACTGAAGGGATCCCGACCCAGGATGCGGTAGCACCACTCCCTCCAGCGGAAGAACCTGTTACTCCAGAGACGCAAGTGACATTGGAAAATGACCACCAAGAAACAACCCCCACCCAAGAAACGGTTCCTTTGACGCAACAGGAAATAGATAATTTTCTACAGCAGTTAGAGACTTCTGGGCAATCCTTTGAGGAGTTTCTAAAGGCACTTGATAAATCGGATGCGTTGGCACCCACATTGCCAAACTTGCCCACAGAAAAACGGATTGAAACTTTTCTACGGGAACGTTTTTCACCTGAACGTTTGAATCGCGCCTCGGAAACCCTCAACCGCTATGGACCCGAAGAGGGGCTCCGTAGACTTGAAAAAGACGATCCAGAGATTGCTAAACAGATAGGACGCTTGATAGACCGTAAACCCCCGCAGCAAGAGAATAATGCACCACCGGAATGATCTTGCATTCCCACTTTCGAGGTGCCGTTGTTTTATAGTAAAATCCGAAAATAAGTTTACAGTTTAGAGAACAGCAAACCTCCTCATTGCAGGCGGGGTTTCAAACCCCGCCTGCA
>PYJC01000014.1 GCA_003635255.1 Candidatus Poribacteria bacterium
GCTTTAATTGGACAATTCACGAGTCCCTTCTTTCTGTAGGAGCGAGCTTTGCTCGCGATTCCCGAAGATTGCTCAAAACAGGCAAGCAAAGTTCTGTAGGAGCGAGCTTTGCTCGCGATTCCCGAAGATTGCTCAAAACAGGCAAGCAAAGTTCTGTAGGAGCGAGCTTTGCTCGCGATTCCCGAAGATTGCTCAAAACAGGCAAGCAAAGTTCTGTAGGAGCGAGCTTTGCTCGCGATTCCCGAAGATTGCTCAAAACATGTAAGCAAAGTAAGGAAAATAACACATGGACGCAATAGAATCAAAACGCCATCAATTCATAATCGGAATGTTCAGTCTACTTTTCTATGCGGTCACCCCCACTATCGCAAATGAAAACACGCTGCAGCTGCTCGAAAAAGAATTCCAGAAGGTCGTCACTGACGCTCGTCCTGCCGTCGTGAAAGTTGTAGCGACGCAGATGATCCCATCGAACGCTGAAAAATTGGTATTTACCCGCCAAGAAATTGGTTCCGGCATTGTTATTAACACCACCGGACACGTCGTGACAACGACATTTGAGATGGAAACACCAAATAAGATTGAGGTTACCTTTAGCGACGGAGCTGTTTCTCCAGCTGAACTCATCGGCACTGATATATTCACGGACATTGCGGTACTCCGAATCGCGGAGGCACATCTAACAACCATACGTTCACGGAAGGCTAAAAGCGCAGCACCCGCGCAGCTCGCCCGGTCCCGGCGTATGGTACTCTCGGCAAGAGAGTTTAAACCTACAGTACCTGTGAAGTGGGGCGACTCCTCAAAAATCAACACAGGTTCTTGGGTTGTAACAATAGGAAGTTCTTACGGACATAGCCCGATCGTCTCTTTCGGCATCGTGGGCGGTTGGGATACCTTACCAAATCAATTGTGCAGGGAATTGATTAAAATCAATGCAGCGGTTACCCCCGGTAACAGTGGCGGTGCCGTCATAAACACCTCAGGAGAAATTGTCGGAATGATACTCGCTGTACTGACAGAGCCTCCTGATACCACTACTGCCTTGGCTGACACACTTTTCCAGCAAGAGGTCAGTCCCGACATCGCACCCCCCCTTGCTCAAGAACGATCACAGGAAAATCGCACGCAGGAGATTACCTTTGCCATGCCGATGGAAATGGTTCACGCAGTCGCCGAAGAAATCATTGAACACGGAAAGGTAGCACGCGGTTGGCTCGGCGTTGAAGTTGATGTCAATGAGGTGGGTGTCTTTGTTACAGGTGTGGAGAAAGGCAGTCCTGCACACAAAAGCGGACTTTTACCGAGAGATTTTATCCTCCAATTTAACGAAGTGCCTGTCCGCTCCTATGATGAACTGTTGAGATGCGTTGTGACCGAGCGACCCGCCACGAAGGTCCAACTCAAAATCGGTAGAAACGGCACCGAACAACATTATACGGTAATATTAGGCGAGAAAGAGTAACACACCTAACGCGTTATCTTTTCAAACTCTGTGAGGTATGCCGCCGCAATCTCACGATTCCCCTTGATAATCAACAGATTCTCGCTATTTCGCACCTCCGCGTTCTTTGAGAAGTTATAGGACCCCGTAATTACCGTCTCTTCATCTACAACGATCACCTTGTGGTGCATAGCTCCCTTATTTTTATCCAGAACAACTGGCAAACCCGCCTCTTTCATCGCCTTATATTCGGAGTATAGGTTATCAGTCTGCCGCTTTTCAAACACACCCCGGACATCAACACCGGATTTAAAACGGTCCCGCATCGCATTTCCGAGCATATCGTGTGTAAACGAAAACGCCATAAAATGAATAGACTTTTCCGCAGAATTGATTTCCCTTAGCAGCGGAGAAATAGTGTCGCTCCCTGGCGAGAAATAGGTAAAAACCTGCATGCCATCCGTCAATGTTATCTTCGGATACGCGATAAACGTGCCAGAAGGTTTCCCAAGTTGCGCATCAAGAAACAACTCCCGAAATTCTTGTGTGAAGTTATACGCTAACGGCACCGAATCAATGAGTATGACGTTATTATTATTTCGATATGCGCCGTTATATGTGGTGTTGTAAGAACCTGTCCAGACGTACCGCTCATCAATCACAATAAACTTGTGATGCATATACCCTTCATTATCACCGTCGTCAGCAACAGGAATACCTGCTGCTTGCAACCGTTCAATTTCCTCTTCATCAACATTGTCCGCCTCAGTAACCACACGTACTTTCACACCACGATTGTGTGCCTCAATTAAAGCATCGGCTACCGGTGTAGAATCCAAATGATAAAGTGCTGCATCAACCCGTGTTTCAGCATCTGCAAGTCTGGCAACAAGCCGTTTGTCAAGTGAATACTGATTATTCTCATCAACCGGTGCTGTTGAGACCCCACTAAAATAGACTTCCCACGCACCCTCAGTCGTTGCTCCGGGTCTACCCTTGTAATATCTTATTCCAAATCCAACCGCAACGGCACATAGCAAAATGAGAATGAATGGAAATAATTTCGGCTTACTGCCCTGCGGTGCTGCGTGAGTGCTGGATGTGCTCAAATCGCTATCCATATTTTCTTACTTTTTAAAGTCCCCTGATAAGGGGGTGTTTTTGCTGGGGTGTTTCTTCTATAGGGGGTTAAAAACGCTAAACACCCCACCTTTGGCGTGACTTTTCCAACGACTCAATCTCCGCATCTTGCTGCTTCCAAGCATAGTGTCCTTTCGGTTTCTCGCCAACCCATCTCTCATCAATCGGTTCTGACGCAAGTTGATAGCGCGTATCCGCCGTTATCCGAATTTTATCAGACGTGTTAACCAAGGAGGCATGCATGAGGAACATACTAAAAATAATAACATCGCCTACCGAAAACGTTGTTGTCGCCCAGTGTCCTCCAAATTTCTCAACGATTTCAAGTGGATTATCGCTAAAATGCCCTTCAATCATGTCTCGATCAACATCTGATTGTCCGTAAGTGGCGCGAACCTTATCAAAGCGGTTGGATCCGAGACAGAAGACAATAGGTCCCATATCCAGCGATACATCACCAAAGGGTGTCCAACAGGAATAGAGATCTTGTGTGCCTCTCCCCATAAAAACAATATCGTAATGAATCGGGGAGCCTGAACCCGGTCCCGCCGTGCGGAGCCATTTGAAATCAAACGTCCGTGCCTCGCCGCCGAGGAACCCCTTGAAAAAGTCCATCACCGGCGCGCCCTCAACGACTGCTTTGAATGCTGGGAGCTGCGTCAACGCCTTATTGCCCATCGAACCGGTCGACGTGGGTTCGGGATAATCAGGATTAAAGATCCCATCCATGAGCGGCGCATCCGATGCGAGCATCCCTTTTGCCGCCAGTTTCTCCAGAATTTGATGACGCGCCGTGAGCACAGCCGCTTTATCGTGTAGTCCGCGAATCAGGAGATACCCGTCCGCTGCTATCCGTTCTTTCAGAGCATCGGGATCATCAAGGATGTCATTACTGTCCCGTAAATCCGTGCTGACTTCCACCTCTTGATGCAAAAAAGGGAGTTTCATTTTTTTAAAATTCCTTGCGGTTCGTTTAGGATAATTTATGACTTACGCACTGTTTCTTAAAGTCCCCCTGATAAGGGGGTGTTTTTGCTGGAGTGTTTCCCCTATAGGGGGTTTTGTTTCTTAATATTGCTTACGATTTTTTCTAAACTTTTGATGGAGGTAATTCTTTCAACCAAGCAAGATTAAATTGATAGTGTAAACGACTGCTAATCAAATGGATTATCCCATTCTGTTTCCCTTGGCAAACGGCGAGGTAACCACCCGGTTCAGCACTGTTGAGTCCCATTGTAAAGGGTCGTCCGTCCATCGTTTCGATCTCTCGGTCCTCGCCATCATCCGTAATCAGACGCGTAGACTCCCACGTTCCGCCATCGTTGTATGACAACGCGCCGAAAAGTCCGGTAACGAGGCGTTCATTTCCAGAAGCATCAACAATCGGTATCGGGGTCGGTTCCCTCCGATCACCTGTGAAGGATGCAAGGAAAAGCGGTCCCTCTTGGAGCCGTAGTAGCACACACCGCTGTCCACCCGCAACAGGCGGGAATTGGCTTGCACTGTAATGCCACGTCTTGCCGCCATCTTCAGAGACACTCTTCGGCATCCGCGCATCAATCGTATCACCACGACCATACGCCATCAGTCTACCATCCGTGAGTTCAACAACAGCAGCGTGGATACCAGCGATCCAACCCCCCTGTTTTCCAGCAGCAAATTCGGGGATCGGTTGCCCAGCACCCGGATCGTACCACGTCTCCGCATCATCGTCGCTGAGCCATATCGCAGTGCCGCCGTCGCCGCCGCTCACTGCATCGCAGGCGAGGAGTATAGAACCGTCCTGCCTGCGGAAAACGGAGGCGATCGGCATGTGTCGGAGCCGATGCTCAGGCGAAATAAAGCGCGGTTTCGACCACGTCGCACCGTTATCGTCAGAATAACGCATTACCAACGCCAAGGGGCCCCATGTTGCGGCAGCCGAAAGCCCATTGAAGTGATAAATCCGTCCGTTCTCATTCCGCCAGAGAGAAGTTGCGTGATTGTTCCGATCCGGCGGTCCCCAGAAGGGTTCAGCGGACTCCCATTCTGATTCACCAAAACGCAACCGACTCGCGGCAACCGTCAACTCGCGTCCACGCTCTGTCACACATGAATACCACGCCGCGAACATATCACCGTTCGGGCACTCTGTTATCGCCGGCACGTGGTTATGTGCCGAAAAAAGCGGTCCATTTGAACCCTCTGGAATTTTAACGAATGTCAGCGGTTCCGCAAAATAGGGTGTCTCCGGCGCAGGCGAACTTTTAGGTTCCTGTTTAACATCCCGTCCCCATAACGCCACCTTCGGTGCTGGCGTAGGTGATGTCTGCGGCATCTCACCACAAACGATCCGAAACCCGATGTACCAGTGCTTATCTTCAGGCACCGCTCCCATCCGATTCGCAGAACGCAGATAACAGAGTAACGTTGAATGGCTACCACCCCGCGTAACCCGATACAAACCGTCTTCTCTACCGACGGGATCCACTTGTGGTTCCGGTTCGTACGGTCCATACCAATCTTGGCACCACTCCTCCACATTCCCGTGCATATCGTACACACCCCAAGCATTAGGCGGTGTTTGCCCGACCTGTAAAGGCATAATTTCTTCTACCCCGCGGCCCCGTCCGGCATCGGGGTACCAACTCTCGCCAACATTCTTATGAAATTCAGCAGGCAAAGTATCACCCGTATGAAAATGCGTCGTCGTCCTTGCACGGCACACGTACTCCCATTCCGCCTCGGTCGGCAGTCGATATGGAAGTCCTTCTTTTTCGGAGAGCCATTCACAGAAGTGCGTCGCATCGTGCCAATCCACAAACACGACGGCTTCATCATTATCCCGTGAAAAACCGACGTTCTGAAGACTTTGCAGATCCCGATGTTTAGGATCAAACGCCGCATACTGCACATTGGTAACTTGAAAAATACCTATATAAAACGGTATGCTAAGCGTTACCTCATGCACCGGTCGTTCATCCCAATCGCCGTCGCGGAGGTGTGCCTTCCCTTCCGTCAATTCATCTGATAACGACGCGTTCTCTGACCCCATCATAAAGCTGCCCGGTTCAATCCTCACCAATTGCATACCGAGCGAATTCGTATGCGTCTGTCCTTCAATCCCTAACTTCTGCATAACTCCCCTTCCCATTCGGGCAATATCTCAGACTGGAACCCTATTTTCACGCTCATCACAGGCATTATACCAACTTCCGCTGAATTTGTCATCTGAAATATCGAAAAACACAAGTCTGTTTAATGTGAGTTTGATAATAAAGATTGAAGTGCACACATAGGTTGCGGTGAGGCATATAGGGGGTGCCTACCTATCTAATCTCCTCTATTTTTTAGATAAAACTGTTCATTCGACGATCAAAGCGCATATTTTTCCTGAAATTCCAAAAAAATATGACATTTACTATTAACTTTTCCGATTTCAAGCTTATAATTAAAGCAAAATGTGCGCGAACTGAAAAACGCCATTGAAAGTGCCGTTCTGTCTGAGACAACAGACGAATGAAACTGTGAAGATGGATAAACTCAATACCGTCTCGCGGGTGTCCACAGCGGACATCATGCGGCCGATGAGTCGATAGAACCCAAACGACACCGATGCAGACGTGTATTGGTATAAATCACAGGAGTCCTCAAATGTTCAAAGACTTTTTCAGCAACCGCCTTTTTATTGGGGCGTTAGCGTTCTTTGTTTTATGTGTTGCTGGTTCTCTGCTGTATATGCGGCATGTTGAACAGCAGACTGCCCGTGAGTTGGCAGAGGCAGAAAAACGCGTCCAGCAATGGAATGAGAAACAGAATGAAGCACCGACGGCGAAAGCCCCTGTTGGGGATACCTCGCAAGATGGACACAGACACGCCGATGGCACATGGCACAAGGACCCACATATTGAAACCAGGCCACCTACAGAAATACTAGAGAGCGACCCTACCACCGGCACGGACATAACAGCAGCAGAAACAGGTCAAGAGACTTGGGAGTCAGAATTCCTGAAAAAATACGGTGTGTCCCCTCCACCGCATGGTTACGCCTGGGCATTGATGGCTGATGGAACGTACCAACTCCGTGAGCGGAATACTCCCCACGTCAACGTGGCGTATAAAAAGAAACCACGCTTTAATTCATATTGGTTGCCAGACAGAGCGTATCGTTATTATAAAGCACTGCGAGTTATCGCCTATAATAACGGTGGCGGTGTCGTTGAGGTCACCGCAACGGATCAGGCCCGCGCGGAGGGGATGCTCACCACCTTTAAAGGGTCCTGGGCACCCCAGACCTCCATAGCACTCAGTATACAAGGTATCTACGATGGAGAGGTCAGTGCCGCAGAGATAAAAGCGAAGAACGCGAGGGCTGCTGAAAAGGTAGAACGCAGCATAGAGCAAGAACTTGGCATTGATCGTATCAACGGCGATCGAAACACGATCGACTACGATTTAGTTCGCGAAATATTAGCAGATATTAGGGGGAAATAATGACATATAAAGCAGTTCTACTTCTTCTTTGTTTCGTCATGTGTTTCAACACAGATGCAGACATAGAGAATATTAGTTACTCAATAAATGGCGGCGTTAGCAGCTTGCGCAATCGCCATATACAGCACCCTGTAGAAACAAATGGCCATCCCACCAATTTTTATACATGTCAGAACGGCACATGGGAATTGTTAGCAGAACTTGACGGTTGGCGGAAACCTTCTGCAACCGCTACTAAGATCGTCGAGGGTCATGGATGGGTAGGTGTCATTGTAAAAGGCGAAGTCAACCGGACTCAGGGTGGAAGTTGGGAGACGTTTGAACTGGACTATGGCGGTGAGATCATTCAAGAAATCGGGTGGCTTTCTGCGGCGATTCCTATTTCTCGAAGAGAGACTGTCAGCACGGAACTCTATGATTATATTGAGCACGCGAAAGAGGATACCGGAACCTTTGAATTCAGAGCGGGTACTGCCTCAAGTATTGGTGCAACTAGTGCTGGGGCTCAAGTAGCACTCAGCAATTTGACAGTGAGTCTCACCCCTGGATCGCACACAGGCGGTTCGACTTCTAGGACAATGAGCCCGAGTACTTACACAGTTGAATTTAAAAAATCTCCGAACGACGCACAAGAAGGAGCCTCTTGTGGTACGATCATCACTCTTCCCCCTGGTGGCGGGTCCGGCAGCACCCCACCGACAGACAACACGCCGAATTGTTCGGGTTGTACGACTCACTGTTCCTCGCCGTGTAGTTGTTCGACTTCTGGAACGTGTGATGGGACGGTCGTAGACAACACGCCGAATTGTTCGGGTTGTACGACTCACTGTTCCTCGCCGTGTAGTTGTTCGACTTCTGGAACGTGTGATGGGACAGTGACGACCCCGCCGCCACCGCCATCGCCGAAGCCGAAGTTGAAGACGTGTTCAGCGTGTAATGCTGAGTATGATCCGAAATCGAGTTCAGCGGCGCAGCACACGCGTCAGACCTTTCCGTGTGGTGTTCATTCGGGTTGGGCGTGTAGCAACCCTCACATCGTTGAGCATTCGACACCGAAGACGTGCAAACGTTGTGGAACGACGTTCTACTCTTGTAATCGTGCGGGCCCGTGTGTCACCAGCCGTTACGGGACGCATGAGAATCACTCTGCGGCGCGTTAGCCTTCAAAACGATGTCCGAAACACAACGCACCCTTTTCACCCAATGCGTCAGTGGTCTTTTGATGGCTGGCGCGTTGCTTTTAGTGGCGATCTACTTGGCACGTTCCACCCCGCCCCCTCCGCGTAAACCTGTCAATGAGAGACGCTCACTACCGCCGGACGGCGTTCGTCAGACCACGCCCGAAGTCTTTGATGCGGAGGTTTCCTTCAAACGCACGATAATAGACAACAACCTCTTCCGTCCGTTAGGGTGGACACCCCCACATCCAAAAGAACCCTATCGCTTACTTGGCACAATGATTTCCAGAGACGCAAACATACCCCGACAAGCGATCCTCCAAGCCACCACCACAAACACCACACACATTGTCACCACCGGTGATAAACTTGACACAAACACCAAAGTCGTTGACATCCTCCAAAAGCAGATAACGCTTGAGACAAACGGACAGCAGCGATCGATTTCTCTCAACACACAGACATGGCTAAGATGAACGACAATTATCAGAAATTAAACCGAAAACCAAACAAGACACTGTAAATAGGAGCGAGGGACTTCGCCTACCTAACAACACGACAATCCTGAAATTTTGATGCTGACAATCTGTTCAGACTTCCATCCTTCCCACCTTCTACCCTTCCAACTCAAACTTTTGACAAAATATTTACACACGCCACCCAAACATTTCATTTGACTTTTTTCTTTACTTTTGCTATATTATTTATAAAGTGTATTCATATCTTTTTGTTAAAACCAACAGATGTTCGTTGCTATCAACTTTCAAGATAGTAAATTGCCTCAAATCGGTGCAAGCACTTTATTTAGATAATACCTACATTACATCAAATAAACATCTATTTCAGGAGAAAGAATTTTGCAACAAAATGCCATCTTTGGACTGTTTTTCCTCACTTTAATAAGCGTCGTGACGATTTGTGATGCGCAAGACCTTGTCCTGTACCTCTCCTTTGACGAATTAGAAGGGAAGGTCGTAAAGGACCTGTCCGAATTCGGTAACGATGCAACTTTTAAAAAAGGTAATCCAAAACTAATTGACGGTGTCTTCGGAAAAGCGATGGAATTCAACGGACAAACCGCTGGCGAAATTGCTGATAGCGCGAGTCTCGATATTGTTGATGGAATCACCATCGAGTTCTGGGCACTCGTCAAAGGTGGAGAGGCAATCCAGAGTGGCGTTGAAAAAGGGACGGCTTGGGTCTCCGGATTGTATAATCTCGCAGCACTTTACAACGGCGGCACGATCCTTCAATTCTTCGACCTCCCAGAACCGTGTAATGACGACAATATCGGTCCCAGTATTCAGGACGGTGAATGGCATTTTCTCGCCGGAACGTGGGACGGCGATGACATCCGACTCTACATCGATGGCGAACTCGAAGCAGAGATGCCGTGTAAGGGCGAATTGGAACCGAACGACGACCCGCTTTTTATCGGTGCACGCGGCGCAAGTCAACGATTCCTGACCGGTGCCCTCGATGAAATCAAAATGTATAACTACGCTTTAACCAAAGAGGAACTGCTCCAGGATATGGAGGCACCTGTCACACTGCACGTTGATGCACAAGACAAATTAGCAACCGTCTGGGCACGCCTCAAAACCGATTAACCCGCACAGCAAAGGAAAGTTGATGAGAACAACTCGTTATCTTTTTGCACAACTCGCAGGTTGCCAAAACTTGCTATACAAAAGTCCAACGTTTCTTCTTATATTACTAACGCTCATAGTCGGCTGCGCGCTGCCCTTCAGCAGTAATCTAACGCCTGAAGAACAGGTCGCAGTTGTCACAACCGACAAAGGTATAGTCGTAATCGAGTTCTATCCCGACGCTGCTCCGATAGCAGTGGAGAATTTCATCAAACTGATCAACCAAAAGTTTTACGACGGCTTAACATTTCATCGCAGAGTTGACGAATTCGTCGTTCAGGGCGGGTGTCCGAACGGCGATGGAACAGGCGGTCCCGGCTGGAATATTACTGACGAATACACGAATCCAAACCAACGTCCACACCTTAGAGGTACAGTGGCGATGGCGCGAACACAAGCACCAAATTCATCCGGGAGCCAATTCTACATTTGCTTCAAACCCCAACCCTATCTTGACGGCAATTACACCACCTTCGGGGGTGTAATTCAAGGCATGGATGTCGTCGATCGCTTACAGGTAGGCGATGTCATGACAAAAATCCGATTGGAGGCGAAGTCAAAATATGTTAAGGCAACACCAGAATAAGCAGCACCGGCAGCTCGCATCCGCAGCACTTTCAGTCTTGATGATGCTATTCGCTACTTTCGTGCTGAGTTGCGCACAAGAAGAACAGAAAGCACCTGCCCCACGCGCACGCCGCACCGGTACAGGTTCAACAATAACACAAGCAAAACCGCAGATTGATCCAGCAACAGCCGTAGCCGTTATTGAAACGGCAAAAGGCACCATTGAATTTGAGTTTCTCGCAACCGAAGCACCGGAAACCTCTAAGAATTTTATCAAAAACGCTCAAGTGATGTATTACAAAGGTGAAAAGTTTAATCGCGCAGAAGAACTTCTCATCCAAGCAGGTTCAAAACTTGCCGCTGGAGATACGCTCCCGATTGAGAACGGCGCCAAAGAGATGTCCCGCGGTGTTGTCGCTATGGCAAAAGAAGAAGGCACCAGCGTTTCATACGCCTCCGAATTCTTTATCTGCCGAGACAGCACAATCCTTGATAGTGAATACACCATCTTCGGGAACGTCACCAGCGGGATGGATGTCGTTGACAGCATCGAGCAAGACGACGTAATTACGAACATCACCATCCGAAGCAAGGAATAGCAAAACCGATGTAACGGTTGGCATCGCCTCAATCGTTACATCTCATCTGACAGGGAGGCATATATGGCATTAACTGTTATTCGTACGGCGCGCCCGAGTCCTGTTTGGCAGGAAAGTTACGTGCGTGTGAAAAAAGGACAACGCCTCGTTATTGACGGAGAAGGGGCTTGGTCACCAGATCTACAAAATCGGACCGGATGGTGCGGTGCTGATGGTGTCCCGAAAACCCCAGGCTCCAACGACTATCTACTCCCCGGTGCTAATATCGGCGCACTCATCGCGAAGATCGGAAATACGGTTTTCGCTGTCGGTTCACGCTACGACAACCCAGCACCTGCCGACGGTGTTATCTTTCTCGCTATGAACGAAAATCCACAGAATAACAACCAAGCAGGGAGTCTACTCGCACAAATCATCATTTTTGATGATGAATAGCAGAACCTTTCTGACAACATACGCTATTATATAATACAGTGGGTGAATCAGAAGCAGGAGCAAGAATATATGGAAGAAACCACCGCTCAAGAAGAAGCACAACAACTTCCACCTATGAACTTCATCACTTTTCTCGGAGATCTCGTGTCAACAGCACACCTCTACCTTGAAGGAATCCGCAATCCTGAAACAGACGAAGTGATCGTCAACCTCGGACTCGTAAAACGGATTATTGATAGTATTGAGATGCTCGAAGAAAAGACGAAAGGAAATCTCACTGCGCCGGAAGCTAACTTCTTGACAAATACACTCTATGAACTCAGAATGGGCTATATCCGTGTCGTCAGCAGCCAAGAAGCAGCGGCACAAGAGGCGGCAGCAGCTGATTCAACTGAAGAAGAAACACCTGCTGGAGAAACCGAAGTAGAAGCACCGTCTAACGAAACCGAAACTGTTTCCGAATCGGAAGCACAATAAAGACTGAGACACGGTAACCGCACATCACAGATCTGGAGACCGCCGATTTTCGTGAATTATTTACCACAAATGGGGTTAACTCCATTAAACTTTCAAGGAGAACCATTTATGGAATTCTATCACGGCACAACGCTAAGGAGCGCGAGAGGTATTATCGAAAATGGGTTCCGTCCACGCGGGGGGGCGGTCTGGTTCACAACAAATTGGAACTATGCGAAAAACCGTGCCGAACAAAAAGCACGCCGAAAAAATGGTAAGCCTGTCGTACTCGAAACCGAGCTGGAGATTGAAGCACTTCGCACAGCCCTCGGTAACGGCAAAATTCACGCACGGGGGGGTATCGTAGCGATTCACGAACGGTTGTCTGTCCAACTTCTACAGTCCAACGCTTTTGAGTTGTTAGCGTGTCCAGTCGCACTTGCACAATGGGTTAACCATCAACTCGGACTTTATGCACACAACGGTGTGAGTCAAAATCATTGGGGCATCGTGAGATTGGCACACTGGATGAATAACCGGATGAATTCAGGTACAGGAAACCGTATCAACCGGCAAGAATTTTTTGAAAAAGGCAGGCAATGGCTACCCGCATTCTTTGATAAAATTCCGTTCAGCCCTGAAGGACTCCCTATTCAACATCTTCAGAACGATACGATTGTAGTCCATGTGTTGTACGCCGACACACAAGAAGCACCGCGCCAGTCCTCGAAAATGGATGCTCAACACGCCAAGGCGATAGCAGACATTTCCGAAGAAAATCCTAAACGGCGGATGCGAGGACTCCAATTCCTTGAAAAAGTAGGCGCAGAAGAACTCTTTGATTGGTGCGTGCTGCATCTTGAAGATGAATCGGTGGATGTCGTATGCAACGCTTTGCGAATTATGTGCCGCTGTGATGAGGGATATATCGCTCCCATTCTGCCGTACGCCGAATCTAAAGACAAGCGCATCCGCGCCGGCGCACTCGCAGCACTCGCAAAACATGCTTTGGATGATGCCGAACGCTGGTTTGAACGCGGGCTTAAAGACCCAGCGGCGTGTGTACGTATGGAAGTCGCAAGACTTCTACCCACGCTGGATAGAACTGAGCATCAAGACCTTTTCGACATCGCGCGGCACGACCCAAACCCAGCCGTCAAACGTCTCACTAAAAAGCGGCAGTGAACAAGGAATAATGACAGCTATTCCCTAATAGATGTGTTTGGTACTTTCTAAGCACACCGTCATGAAACAGGAGAATGAATTACCAACGCCAGATTATAATCGCTTTCGCGATGCTCATCGGCTTGCTCGTGACCGGAACCGTCGGTTACTTAGTGCTTGAACAGGATAATCCTAAAGGAGGGTGGCAGCTTCTTGATGCAATCTATATGACCGTTATTACCCTGACAACCGCAGGTCATGAGGATCTGGAAATGAGCGATAACGGACGTATCTTCACAATACTACTCCTCATCGGTGGAATCGGGGTGTTCACCTATAGTATTACGATCGCCACTGCATTCCTCATTGAAGGACAACTACAAAGCTTCTTCCGACAACAAAAAATGATCCGAACTGTCGATAAATTATCAAATCACTATATCATTTGTGGACTTGGCGATACCGGTGTACATGTACTCGATGAAATGCTGAAGGCATCCGTAGATTTTGTCGGTATTGAATTCGATGAAGAACGGCTTATCCACCTTACTGATACCCGCGATTTTCCATACTTGCACGGCGATGCAACCGATGATGAACTTCTCACGCGGGCAGGTATTACGCGCGCACGCGGACTCGTCACATGCCTCAGCCGCGATCAAGATAACCTGTTTGTCGTAATCTCCGCGAAAAAATTAAATCCACACTTACAAATAGCCTCTAAAGCCGTTGAAGATAATTCGCCCGGAAAACTCGTTACTGCCGGCGCAGATGAAGTCGTCCTGCCAGATCACATTGGTGGTATTCGTCTCGCGTCGAGTATACTCTACCCACACCTCGTAGAGTTTCTCGAAAACATCACGCAAAATCAGCAGGAAACCCATTTTGCTGAATCCATTATCCAGCAAAATGCTACATTAGACGGGATGTCTCTCAAAACTGCTAATATCCAAGAACATACCGGATTGGTTGTCGTCGCAATCCGGGACAATGACGGAACATTCCTCTATAATCCACCTGGAGATAAGAGAATTCAAGCCGGCGACGCCCTATTAGTCATAGCAAATCAGAGACAGTTACAAATATTACACAAACTCACAGGAGATGCCAGTTAGATGGGCTTGCTTCGCAGTGAGAACTTTCAGCCGTCAGTAAAGAAAAATCTATTTGGTTATTGGCTGCCGCTGACGACCATTAATCAAGTTCATGGAAGGACG
Source organism: Candidatus Poribacteria bacterium (assembly GCA_003635255.1). Lineage (GTDB taxonomy): Bacteria > Poribacteria > WGA-4E > WGA-4E > WGA-3G > WGA-3G. The sequence continues at coordinate 14,323 of PYJC01000014.1, forward strand.
TTGACCTGTTAATTTAACCGCTGATAACACCGCAGTTTACGAATATAGACAATGCATCCACAATAGGAACTCACAAAACTTTTTAAATTAACACAAATCGGAAGGAAACATTGTATGCTCGCAACAGTCCTAAGCAGCGCATTGCTCGGAATTGATGCCTATATTGTAAAAGTTGAAGTAGATGTCGCTGGAGGGCTTCCTGCCTTCAGTACTGTCGGTTTGCCGGACAGTGCAATCAAAGAAAGCAGAGATCGGGTTACCGCAGCCATTAAGAACTCCGGTTTCTACTTCCCACAGACCCGAATCACGGCGAACCTCGCACCCGCAGACATCCGAAAAGCAGGATCAGCGTTTGACCTCCCAATCGCAATCGGTGTCATGGCAGCTACCAATCAAGTAGACCCCACCAAACTCGAAAACGCTATCGTATTGGGTGAACTCGCACTTGACGGAAGCATCCGGAGCATACAGGGTGGACTCCCGATCGCCATCACCGCAAAAGAGAACGGTATACAGCACCTCATCTTGCCTGCTGAAAACGCTAAAGAAGCCGCAATCGTCGAAGGTGTAAATGTCTACCCGGTCACCAGCCTTTCAGAGGCTGTCGCATTCCTTAATGCAGAGAAGGAGATAGCGCCAGAACCCTACACACGCAACACCGACGAACACAAAGAACACGCTGAAAAACATCTTGATCTACTCGATGTCAAAGGGCAAGAGCATGTCAAACGCGCCATTGAAGTCGCCGCCGCAGGTGGACATAACCTGATTATGATTGGACCGCCCGGTTCCGGAAAGACCATGATCGCAAAGCGAATCCCGTCGATTCTGCCAAGACTCTCAATCGATGAATCCTTAGAAACGACCAAGATCCAAAGTATCACCGGTATCTTACCGAGCGATACACCTCTCGTTGTAACGCGACCCTATCGTTCACCACACCATACCATTTCAGACGCAGGCTTAATCGGTGGTGGCAATGTGCCGCGTCCGGGTGAGGTCAGCCTCGCACACAACGGGGTTCTCTTTTTAGACGAACTCCCCGAATTCCGACGGAACGTCCTTGAAGTCATGCGGCAACCGCTTGAAGACCGACGCGTAACCATCTCCCGCGCAGCGGCATCGCTCACTTATCCCGCAAATTTTATGCTCGTTGCAGCGATGAACCCTTGCCCTTGTGGATTCTTCAGCGACCCAAATCGAGATTGTAAGTGCACGCCGAACCAGATCCAGAACTATGTCTCCCGTATCTCCGGTCCCCTATTAGATAGGATTGATATCCAAGTCGAAGTCCCAGCAGTGAAATACGCCGAACTCTCTGCCGAAACAACCGGTGAACCGTCAACGCAGGTACAAGAACGCGTCGAGGCAGCACGTCAGATCCAACAGCAACGTTTCGCAGACACGACAATACACGCCAACGCAACGATGGAATCAAAACAGATTCGGGAGTATTGCGAAGTCGACGATCAGGCACAAGACCTGCTCCGTGTCGCTATCAACCAACTCGGATTAAGCGCACGTGCTTACGACAGGATTCTGAAGGTAGCACGCACCATCGCAGACTTAGACCGAAACCCAAATATAGAGGCTGTCCATGTCTCTGAAGCCATACAATATCGGAGTTTAGATCGGAGTTTCTGGAAAAAATAGATTTTTAACGCTGGGCTCTCCGTTGTCAAGATCAGCGAAGGTCTCATTTAGCACATTTTCGCGAAGAAGGATATTGTAAACTTCGCATCAAAAACCTCGTTGAAATTTTCACAGTTTTACAACCATTGCGGTGTGCAGCCGAATTAGGCATAATCAAAAAAGAGGAAAAATGCAACCGAACTTTATTATCTTCCTAACAGACGATCAAGGGTACGGCGATCTGTCCTGTATGGGCGCGACCGATTTCAAAACGCCACACCTTGACAGAATGGCAGCCGAAGGTGTCCGCTTCACAGATTGGTACTCGAATTCACCCGTCTGCTCCCCTTCACGTGCAGCACTCCTGACGGGACGATATCCGTGTCATGCCGGGGTCCGCTCCATTTTAGCAGGGCACCGCACCGCTACGGGACTCCCACCCTCTGTGCCTACACTCGCAACAGCACTTAAGGCACACGGCTATTATACCGCAATGTCTGGGAAATGGCATTTGGGACTCGCCGAGGGTTCACGTCCTGAACATCACGGGTTCGACGATTGGTTCGGATTCATGGCGGGCTGTATCGACTTCTTTTCACATATCTTCTACTGGGCTTTAGGACAACCCGGCATCGACCAGACCCACGATCTCTGGGAGAACGGCGAAGAGATTTATCGAAACGGCGAATACTTCACCGAACTCATTACCGAATACGCCATCAGATACATCCGAAAATCCGTTGAACTCGGCAAACCTTTCTTCCTCTACGTCCCTTATAACGCGCCACACTATCCGATGCACGCACCCCAAAAATATGTGGATCGGTTCCCTAACTTGCCGTGGGACAGACAAATTATGGCAGCGATGCTCAGTGCCGTTGATGATAGCGTGGGCGAAATTTTTGCCGAATTAGAAAGACTCGGCCTCGCAGAAAACACGTTCTCCTATTTCCAGAGCGACAACGGTCCCTCACGTGAAACCCGAAACTGGTTAGACGGCACCCAGGATCCATATTACGGCGGCACAGCTGGGAAGCTGAAAGGACATAAATTCAGCCTTTACGAAGGCGGTATCCGTTCACCCGGAATCATGAACTGGCCCCAACGAATCCCCGCAGGACAGGTAAGCAATGAAGTCGGCGCAGCAATGGATGTCTTCCCGACATTCCTCGCTGCAGCAGGTGGAGATCCTTCCGAGTATGAACTTGATGGACTCGACATCCTACCCACGGTCTCAAACAGTGAACCCACACCGCAACGCGACATCTACTGGGAAATGGGTAAGCAGACCGCTGTACGTCGGGACAATTGGAAACTCGTCCTCAACGGTCAATTGGTAGAAGGCGCACCTCCAGAAGATGATGTACACCTTGCGGACCTCGAAACGGATATGGGTGAAACAGAAAACCTGAAAGACATGCACCCCGAAATCATCGCTGAATTGACAGAAGCAGCCCAAACATGGCGCGAAGGTATTGAAACGCACTGGGAAACCGAATGGGTCAATCCGAACGGAACAACCGGTTATGTCAAGAAAAAGTAAAATGCTAACTGACAACCAAGATGCCTATGGACATCTGATTTCAGATTATCATAACGGTCAAGAAAACATTGAAATTGTAGAGAGAGAAGACGGGCTTATTAATACAAATCGCGAGGGACTTCGCAACTATTTTGCTGAATATGAGGACTGGGCTGAACACCAAAAACGCGCAATGGCATATACCACAGGACGGGTCTTGGATATCGGTTGCGGTGCAGGACGGCATGCGCTCTATCTCCAAGGACAAGGGCTTGATGTCTTAGGAATGGACAATTCGCCATTAGCCATCCAAACCTGTCAACACCGCGGAGTTAAAAATACTATCGTCACGTCTATTACACAATTAAATTCTAAAATTGGGACGTTTGATACGATTCTGATGATGGGACATAATTTCGGACTCGTTGGAAACTATAAAAGAGCAAAGTGGCTACTGAGACGTTTCACTGCCATGACAACAGATACCGCAAAAATTATCGCTGAAACAATGGATCCCTATCAAACAACGGAACCCGAACACTTAGCCTATCATCAATTCAACCGAGATAGAGGGAGGATGAGCGGCCAGCTAAAACTGCGGGTACGGTACAAACAATACGCTACGCCGTGGTTTGACTACCTGTTTGTTTCAAAAGAGGAAATGGTGGACATCCTTGACAGCACACCGTGGCAGGTCGAATCCTATATCGATTCAACGAATACACCCACTTATGTCGCAATCTTAACCAAACGTGTGCGTCACTGAAATCCTGCTGGTGAGTTCTCTAATCCCGTTCAAAAGTGAGAGATGCAATGATTCTTTTTAAATTTGCCTTTATCACGGATACACACCTTTACCCAAACGCTCCGAGAAACTTCGCGGGCGGACTGCAGCAGCAAAAAAACAGCATCGCACTCTATGAAAAGTTAGTTGAACAACTCAACGCCTTTGAACCAGCATTTGTGATTCATGGCGGCGATATCGTGTGCGGTGGCAATAGTTTCGACATGTCCGCAGAAGAATACGAAGCCGCTCTCGATAGCGCGGAACAATTCGGAAAGCGGATAAATGCCCCTTGCTATTACATCCCTGGAAACCACGATCTGCATCCAGAGACCGGTTCCAAAGATTCCTACTTAGCACGCTTTGGTATCAACGGCATGGGGTCTCTCAGCTTCGTTCACGAAAACATCCGATTTATCCTCCTCGATTCACAGGAAGTACCAGAAGATCTGACGCACGGGTACATCAGTACCAATCAGTTGGCATGGGCAGAACGTGAATTGAAAAGAGCACGAGATTACGACGAAGAAGTGTTCATCTTCTCCCACCAACTCCCTTTCCCAAGCGTCGAATTTCAGGGCGTCGGTTCAAGGGTCGCTAACTCCGCGGAAGTACTTGAAATCACTTCACCCTTTGACCAACAGATTCTGGCATTCTTTTGTGGACACTTGCATCTTAACCGGGTCTTCAGGGAACAAGGCATGTTGTGCATCATCTCCGCCGGTATTATCTGTTATCCGATGATGTGGAAGCAAGTTACAGTCTACCCGGATAGAGTTGAGGTTAATTCCGTGACAGTCAATCTGCCAGAAGCCCTTGCCGAATCGGAGGCGGTCCAACCCGATAACAATCCGTATCTATTGGGCAGAGATCGGGATCTAAACTTCAGTATCCCGCGGAACCCCTAATCTTGTTAATAACAGGACAATCTTGAAAAGGAGGCAATCAGTTAGGAGTTTACCAGCAGACTTTGTCGTTATCAGACCTCCCTTTAACTGATAACTGATAACCGATAACTGACAACTATTAAAATGATTGAAGTCGAAAATATCACCAAAAACTACGGTCCTTTTCAAGCACTCAAAGACATCTCCTTTCAAGTAGACAAGGGACAAATCGTCGGATTCCTCGGTCCTAACGGGGCAGGGAAAACCACAACGATGCGAATCATCACCTGCTTTATGCCCGCGAGTAGCGGACGTATCACCGTCGCCGGGTATGACGTTTTCAAAGAATCAAGGGAGGTTCGCAAACACATCGGATACCTACCCGAAAACGTACCGCTCTATCCAGAAATGACGGTGACCAAATATCTGAAGTATATGGCAAAAATCCGTAGCGTACCGCGCGGTAAAATCAAAGGACAGTTGGATAACGCGATTGAGGCATGCGGACTCACCGAACGCAGGCATCAGATTATTGGACAATTATCCCGCGGCTTTCGACAACGCGTCGGCTTAGCACAGGCACTTATCCATGAACCAGACGTTCTAATCCTCGACGAACCCACATCCGGGTTGGACCCACGTCAAATCGTCGAAATCCGAGAATTAATCAAGACACTCGGTAAAGAGCGGACGATTCTGTTCAGCACGCATATCTTACCTGAAGCAAGCATGACGTGTGAACGCCTGATTATCATCAGTAGAGGTCAAATTACGGGGGATGTGCAGCTAAAAGACGGGCACGCTGTATCCAAGCATGGTGATGCGACTGCCACCGATACGGAAAACGTACCAGTGCCATCCTCAATTCTCTCGCTTGAGGTAGCAGGTGCCGCAGCCGATGACATATTGAATGCACTCACGGATATCCCCGATGTAATTCAAGTCGAACAGACCGACACCGGTACAGATCACACTGCAACATTCCATCTGCACTACACACCCACAACCGATATTCGGGCAGAAGTGGCAGAAACTATTGTCGGACGTGGATGGCGATTGCTTGAAATGCACACGACTGAGATGTCATTGGAGGAACTGTTCCTATCCTTAACGGCATAGTGTACACTTTCCGTACCAGCACTGCTTCCATCATAACTGGCAAGATTAGGAGGGTTCAAGGGGTAGTTTTAACTGTTCGCGAACCGATCGCCGAACCTCACCACAGATACGCATCGCGTGTGCTGCTTCGTCTGAGGTCGCGAACTTGCCAGGGTAGCGAGGATCAACGGCGTGTTCCGACAACTTTGAAAAATCTTCCCTCCACGCATTCCAAGCAGGTAGCGTCCGGATTATCAGGTTCAATAACGCTTGTAAATCGTGGGTCCTTGGAAACGGGATGTTCGCCTCTTGAAGCCACGCCTTTAGATACTTTTCAACACACTGCTGAGCCAGGAAGCAGATAACATCATTTACCGGATTCTGTCCTTGCGCGGATTGCTGGGCCACAGTATAATCGCCTTCAGCTTTCTGCACCCATTCCTCTGTCAACGGATTCATCGCGTCTTCGTCCTTCTTTACGGGTTTCAAGAAAAAATTGGGAATTTCATAAAGTACTTCGCCTTTTTCAGTGATCTCTCGGAGAAACCAATCGTTATACACAAGACGATACGCCAAGTCTTCAGGCGAATGCACAAGCACATGCAGACGGAAAGGACGCGCGAGACGCTCCCGAATTTCTATCTCTCGCTGGCGGGTTTCCGATTTCAGCACCGGCATGACGACCAGCAAATCAACATCGGAGGACTCCGTGGGTGTGCCATACGCATAAGAGCCAAAGAGAATAATCTGTAACGGCGCGAACTCGCTTATGATGTCATCACAGGTCGCTTGAATCTCTTGACGGGTAACCATGCTTGTCACCTTTTACATTTCAGGACGTTCATAACAGAAATGCCTTGTGAACATCGGCAAACACATCGTTAATTATGCCATACCGCCGTTGTATACACAAGACAAATCTTTAAAATATTGATTTCTAAACGTATCTATTGTATAATCAACACCACGCAATCACTTGAACAAGGAGTCGCAATTGCCTGAAAAAGAACACCTATGAAACTCGTTACCTTTCAAACCAAATCGACAGACCCAACACCGAGACTCGGCGCATGGATTACTGGCGACCAAATCGTTGACCTCACAGCAGTCGCCTCGGACATGTACGAATTCTTTGAACAGAATCGCATCGCTGACGCGCAAAAACATATCGACCAGACTGCTGACAGTGCTTTCCCTATCGCCGATGTGCAGCTGCTCGCGCCGTTTCCACGTCCAGCAAGCCTTCGGGATTTCGGTGTATTCAAGACCCACATGGATGCCGCCTCACGTATCACGGGTAAAGAGATCTCCCCGGAGTGGTTCAAACTGCCCAACTATTATCGCGGCAGTACCAGTCCGTCCTCTATCGCCGGGCACGAAGCCGTTGTTACGTGGCCCAACTACACAGAGAAACTCGATTTTGAACTCGAATGGGGCATCTACATCGGCAAAACCGGGAAAAATATCTCCATAGAAGAAGCACCGGAGTACATCGCCGGGTACACCATTTACAACGACATCAGCGCACGCGACATCCAGTTCCGGCACATGACATTGTCGCTCGGTCCCGCCAAAGGTAAAGACTTTGATAACAGCAATATTATGGGACCCTGCCTCGTCACGCCAGACGAAATCGGTGATCCCTACAATCTCCGTATGACTGCCAGAATCAACGGTGAGGTCTGGGCAGACGGAAATACATCGGATATGTATTACTCCTTCGCTGAAATGATTTCGTTCGTCTCACAGTCAGAGACGCTCCATCCGGGTGAGTTTTTAGGTTCTGGTACCGTTGGCAATGGGTGCGGATGGGAACTCGACCGCTGGATCCAACCCGGCGATGTGGTTGAACTTGAAATCGAAAATATCGGTGTGCTCAGAAACCAAATCGGTGAACCAGAAGTGAACCCCGCAGAATGGACAGAGAAAGGTCTTTAAAATATTTGGGTTTCTGCTCGGTTTTCTCCGTTGTCGAAAACCGGTCTCTGCACAGATCGTTGTAAAAACGCGGATGTTTCCGAATTAATGATGTAAGACAGTCATTAGAATAGGTCAGTCTCGACGAAAACGCGATTGACTTGTAAGCCCAATTGTTTCAAAAATAAAAAAATGCGACTTAAAGACAAAGTAGCCATTACAACAGGTGCCGCCTCCGGCATCGGAAAAGCCACAGCAATCTTGTTCGCTGAACACGGCGCGAAAGTAGTCGTTGCAGATATCGACGAAAACGGTGCGAACCAAACCGTCTCCGAAATTCGCGACGTAGGTAACGAAGCAACCTACGTCCAAACCGACGTGACAATTTCAGACGATACCGAGCGGATGGTACAGGAAACCGTCAGCAGATACGGAAAACTGGATATTCTGTTGAGCAGTGCCGGCATTGCGATGCGACTCCCAGTCGGTGACTTGCCAGAAGCAGATTGGCATCGCTGTTTAGACGTTAACCTCACCGGTGTCTATCTCTCTGCCAAAGCAGCGATCCCTGCCATGCGGGAAAACGGTGGAGGTTCTATTATCAACCTGTCCTCGATCTACGGACTCGTCGGTGCGGACGTTCGGGCAGCGTATGTCGCTTCCAAAGGCGGTGTGACGAACCTCACCCGCGGCATGGCACTCGATTACGCGGAGGACAACATTCGAGTCAACTGCATCTGTCCGGGTTTTGTTGAGACACCGTTAGTTGCCGGTGTCATCAAAACACCAGAGGAATATCAGGTTCTTGCGGACAAGCACCCAATGCGCCGACTCGCGCAGCCCGAAGAAATTGCCTACGGCGCACTATACCTCGCCTCCGACGAATCCGCCTTCGTCACAGGCATCGCCTTACCGATTGATGGCGGCTATACTGCTGGATAATTCACGAGCAGGCTTCAGCAATCTGTTACACACGGATATCGTCCAACAAACTGTTATTCTACAGCCAGCCCAACTTTTAGGGTAAAATTTCGGTTCCTCCGAAATTATGCACGTTTTCTACCCATAAATTGTCTCTTAATAGTTAAAATTTCTATTCTCAGCAGAAAGATATCGTAGATGGAGCGAGAAAAATGAATAGACT
>PYJC01000015.1 GCA_003635255.1 Candidatus Poribacteria bacterium
TTGGTAGATGCCCGCGTTTTCATCTATGTTCATCGTTTTAACCGGACACTCGATAATTGCCCGCTGATGTGTATCGGTATCCCATATTTCTGTGTGCGTTACGATGGGTAGACATTTTCGTGTCGCCTCAAAAATGGCGGCGTTGCTATCAAGGACCCGGACCGGCGATGCCGCTTCGACATCAAACAGGGGGCCTCCCCAATAATCCTGCGCCGGTCTATACTCGACGTAGTTATCGTTGCAGTAAGCATGCCTTCTGAATACGGCTATATGTTCTTTGCCAAAAACAGGGAGGAAGTCATAGTTTGGATTTATGAAGAGATTTTTCTCGGCGAAGGTGTGTTCACTCTTACACGAACCACATTGGTAATAATCGCTGAAACTTCCATCTGTGTCATCTATGATGCGGCATCGGGATTCGACCCAAAAGCGGGGGGCATTCCCGTTGCCAACGGAGTTAATAAAAGAGCGTCCATAATCAAGGCAATTCATTCCCATACCTGAATCCTTTGCTTGTGATGTTAGGAGAATTATAGCATAAACGGCTTTATTAGGTCAATGGATTTACGGTTGAAGGGCAGGGTCATTTAGTTCTCCGTTTTGTGGTGTCCACTTTTAGTTTGCGAACCATGCACGCACAAACTAAAAGTTTATGCTACAAGGGTTCCTGTGTCTGGACGGTTAGGGTTCGTGCTGAAAATCGACGCAGATGGGAAAACTAAATAGTCCTATTTGCGTCATCCATCCTTTAGGTTTTGCTTGATATCTCATGTCAAAGGTGTTATACTTTTTGCATACCAGTTGGCAGGTATGTCAAACGTAGTCTCTACTACGTGTCTGCCTACCCACTCTTAACGGGTTAAGTATTTTAATAGGAGGCGAAAAATGAAAGTTGTAACTGTCACATCCGCTTTACTATTACTCATTGGACTCACCGCGCAACCTGTGCTATCCCAAAATGTTAGTGATGGAATCGTGGCGTATTGGGCATTCAACGAAAAAGGTGGCGATACTGCAGCCGACTCAAGTGGCAATGGACATGATGGCAAACTGATGGGAGACCCTAAATGGATTGATGATGGCTACTTCGGCGGTGCACTTGAATTTGATCAAGACGGCGATGAGGTGAACGTTCCTTATCATGAGGATCTTAATCAAGAGGTCTTTACGATATGTGCGTGGGCAAACGTGGAACCGGGGAGCGCAAACCATCGTGCAGTTGTTTCTTCTCGTGCTGACTTTCCGCAACGCGGGTTTATCTTCTATGCTGAGCCTGGCAATACGTGGGAGTTTTGGATTGGTGCCGGAGCGAATCATTGGAAACCTGTTCGAGGGCCAGCCGTGAATCTCGGTGAATGGGATCATCTCGCTGGCACTTATGCTGATGGTAATCATAAGTTCTACGTCAATGGCGAATTTATAGGAGAACAGAACTTTGATATTGATGTTAATCCCAGCGAGGAATTCCTCATAGGTGCAGGCGGGAATGAACGTCCTGTGCATACGTACCTTTTCAAAGGTATGATTGATGAAGTACGCCTTTATGATCGTGTGCTGGACGAAGACGAAATTGCAGCGGTAATGGAAAGTGATTCATTAGCTGTTGAAGCCGTTGGTAAGCTTGCAATGACGTGGGGAAAACTCAAAACTGATGTTTTAAAGTAATGTGAGATTCGGCGCGGTTGAAAACCGCGCCTACCTTATCCAAAATAACCTGATACGGTTAATTAAAAGACACCGAAGCCTATGACGAGCCGGATGGCACCTATGAAAATAGCTACGGCACATAGGAGACATCCAGCAACGGCGAGTTCTTTTTTTGATGATAAGAGGATAGCCAAGATGCTAAAAAGCAAACCGAGCACTGCGAACGGAATATTGAGGTAATTGAGGGATCCAAAGCATGGAATGATCGCGACTGCCATGCCAATAATAGCCAATATCCCCCAAACTAAACTGAAGATTGATAATAGACTCATGATTATTTCCAAATTTAGGATAATACGCTACCTTGATGGAGCGGTGCTGCTATATTTTTAACAAGACGTATGTTTCGCTTTAAAGTGATCGCTGCGTAGAATGTGTTTAGCAGGAAGGTAAAGTAGATGTAGAGGCTTAACGGATTCAAGTGATATGCTTGGGCAAAATCGCCTCGTGAAATAGCGTAAAACGCTGTACTCATTCCACAAAAAGCACACGGTTTATGAAATTGCGATTGCCAAGTGCATTCTGGGATAAAAAATTGCGCTAACTGATGTTGTGGCACAACAAACGGTAACAGAAGCGTTATAAAAACACCTACACTCAGGATGTACCACACAAACAGTCCGACTAACGTCAATTCGCTTCGCCTACTTTGCCACACGCTACACCTCTTCTGTTTTATCTTCTTCTACTTTTCGTAGAATAATATTTCCGCCGACGGAGCGGAGTTTTAGGAGTGGGCCACCGCCATTAATAGTCCCCTGCAACTGATCAGATTTTACAGTACCCGACGCATCTGCGGTCACTGGAAATTCTGTCGTTACTGAGCCACCGAGTACTTTTGCCTCAACAGTCGCAGCAATATCTGGGATGAGTGAGACATTTATGCCGCCGCCCATTGTCTCTAAATCTAACAATAAATTCTGACGGGTGGCTGCCTTTTGAAGTTGGCAACGGATGGAACCGCCACTCGTTCTCGCAAGGACGGGTCCGTCGTTTTCGACCTCTATACTACCACCAGCCGTTTTTAGGTCTGCGCCCCCTTTGCATTCGCGGAGCGTAACATTACCGCCAGAGGTTCGTCCATTGATTGCCCCTATGACATGAACAGCCTGTACGTTTCCTCCTGAGGTTTTGGCTTTGACATCGCCAGCACCAGCTGCGATCCGAATATTCCCGCCAGTCGTTTGAAGTGCCGCATCTCCATTAAATGCCTTGAGGTCAATGTTTCCAATAGATGTTGCTCCCTCAATACGTCCGTTAATGCCTTCAAGACGAAGACCCGCGCGGAATGTCTCCACGTTCACGTCTCCTGTAACATTCACGACAGAAATGTCGTCACATGCGGTTTGCAAATCGAGATTATAGTGCTGTGGCACGAGGATATCAAACTGAACGTCAAGATCGTTTTTCCGCTTCTGCCACCGTTTTGCGTTTCCTATGAATTTCGCCTCAATTTTAACATCAGATGCCTCATGTGTTATCTGAACATCAAGATTCTTGAGGATTTCCGCTGCTCGCCGATTTGCTTTTATCTGCGCGGCGCGTTGAATACGGACAGAGACGGTATCGTTCTCTGTGCTCTGTACATCAATCCCACCGCAATCAGCATCAATTGTTAATTTTCCACCGGCTGCAACAGGAAAAGTTTCGGCGATGTCTTCTAACGTTGTCTCGGTTAAGAAGTCTGGAACGGCCTTTCGGATCATATCTCCGAGCGGTTTATCTGTTGCTTCTTCTTTCAGATTCTCCATGAATCGTTCACCGAAAAAGCTGGCGAACCATCCTTTGGAATCCGTGGTCGAATCTAACTCTTCATTGAGGTAAGCTGCGAGTTGATGGCAGGCGATCCCGATTTGACCAAAAGACGCTTCAGCATCCAGTTCGTCGAAAAGTCCGTCCGGTACAGCGTTGATGTCTGTCAAACGTGTGAGCACATTATTGAATTGGGTGATGCATCGCGTTTCGCCACCGCTAAAGGTGTCCGTCAAGGCTGCATCTTCTGCGATCTTTGCGGTGTGATCCAACATGTTAAAAAGAGCTCTGAGTTCTTGTTGTCTCTCCGGTCTCTGTTGTTCCATGGTATCCACCTCCGTATGTATTGATAAGTAAGTTTCCTATAGATTGTCATACATCCTCACCGTAGCCGAGTTTTTCTAAATTTGTTTTTAGCATCTCTTTCGCCTTACGGAGCCTCCATTTTACAGTCGTGAGGGGCAGTGATAGAAATTCAGCCATCCGTTTTTGCGGCATTTCTGCCCAGTAATAGAGTTCGACGACTGCCTGATAGTCTGAAGGCATGCTCTGAATAGCATCTCGAACTGCCTGCTGCGTTGATTCGCTCTCCACAATATGCGCGGGGTCTGCTGCCGATGTATCAGATGCCCTATTTAGGTGTGGTTCCATATCCTCCTGTGGTTGATAGCGATTGCTATTTCGGTAGTAACGTAAGGCGCGATTACGGGTGATTGAATGCAGCCATGCTCCGAACCGATTCAGATCCGCGAGTTGGGGTAATGCCTCAAAAGCCCGCAAGAGTGCGTCTTGTACGACATCTTCCGCATCTGCGGGGTTTCGGACAATCTTTTGTGCGACAGTCAGCATAGCCCGCCGATACCGGTTTACTAACACGTCAAAAGCTTGTGTATTGCCAGCAAGTGCGGCGACGACCAGTTCAGCATCACTCGCTTCAATCAATTCTACAGAATACATGACAATTCTCCCTCTTCTTACTTATTAGAGACATGTCACGTGAAAAGGATAGTGAAAAGGACGTTTTGTTGTAAAATGATTGAATGGAGCGGGTCTGAGATAAGGAATTTAGCCGCCTTTCCGGGATATGCTATAGTGGAACCTACAATTGTTTATACACCCAAAAATTGGCGGGGTTACAAACCCCGCCAGCGAAAGAGGGAGTTTACGGCGGCTTTTTGCGTATCATGAGGTGGGTCTATAAAGCATCACCAAACAGCCACCGAGTGCTGCGAGCAGGATGCCTGCTATAAACTGCCATCGGACTGCGCCCCAACCTCCGGCGGGAGGATGTGAGAGTGTCGCGACGATAGCATTTACAATAGGTGCGCCTGCGAAAACAATAGACATCACGACTGCGGGTCTACCACCTGCGCCAAAGGCGAGTAGGACACCGAATGCGCCAATAGCACCGACGAGTCCTGCAACGAACGACCAGGTGACACCTTTGCCCGTAAATTGCCATTCAGCTCCGTTGAGGACGAGCATCAGTGCGGAACCGATGACTGCTGCGAGCAGATAGGCGATCCCTACAAACAGGAACGCTTTGTAGCGTACATTAGGATCCACCTTAAGGTCTCCCATAGCGACCTGTCCCTGATGTAGAAAAACCCCGTAAAGTCCCCATGCTGAGACGGTCATGAAAACAAAAATTAGCCATGTTTTAGACATGATCCACTCCTTTCCGATTTTCTGACAGTGCGCGGACGAAGCGCGCCTATGGTTGAATATTAGATATACTTTTCAAACACTTTTAAGAGTTGCTCTGCTACGGCTGCATCGTTAAATTTTTGATGGACATTCATTTTACCGGTTTTTCCGAGATGTTCACGTTGCTCGGTATCGTTAAGGAGTTCCATAATGCCCATTGCGACCGCCTCAGCGGATTCAGGTGCCACAAGGATTCCGCCCTCAGTTGCGTTGATCATTTCTGGAAACGTGCCGTGCTGAGGTTGGACAACCGGTACACCGTTAGCAAGCGACTCTATGATGGATAGACCTTTGGATTCACGGTAGACAGTGGGAACAGAGAAGACATGTAAACGGTTAAGGAAATCAATTTTTTGGGTTCGCGTTACCTCACCGTGATGCACAAAGCTTTCCGACAAACCGGATGTTTGAATTTGATTAACAAGTTCCTCTAAATACGGTTCATCTTTCTTTCCGAGGTATCCCGCGACATGCAGTTGGACGTTATTCGCACCCATTGTTTCAGCGATTATCTGGAAAGCATCTACTAAGATGTGTAACCCTTTTTCGGGGCAGATACGCGCCAAGTACCCGATGATGAAAGGTGGCGGTTCCGATTTTTCAACAGGTGAACCGTGCCCGTCCAAGTTTAAGCCGAGTGGGACGATATGGATTTTATCAAGAGGGACATCAAGATATGCGTCTGCCATAAATTGTGCATAATAGTCACATGGTGCGACGAAGCCGTCTGCATCTGTTGCCCGTTCTCGGAGGAGTGCTAAGGCCTCTGTCTTGTAGGGTTCGATTAAATCTTGCAGGAAGATGTCTTCGCCTTGGAGTGCACAGATAACTGGCACATTTAATGCCTTTTTTATTTCTCTCGTGAAGCCTACCAACATGGAGTTGGTGAGATAGACGATATCGGGTTTGTTCTCCTCAGCGAGCCATTTGATTAATTTCGCTAATTCTTTCTTTTGATACCCATGCTCAGCTTGAAGCATAGAGACCGCGAGTTGTCCGAGGTCGCGAGCGTCCGTTGCACTGCTAAACCTTGATAATCCGTTCAACAGCGTTGGATTGTCGAGTAGTTTGTCAAATGTCCACGGGGTGTGCCGAAAGAAGGAGAGTTTTTGCTGAAGGTAGACGTTCACACCGCCGAAGAAGACGCGGTTCATGCTAACGTTTGCCTCATCGGTTCGGGTAGGCGTATAGGTAGGAATCAGTGAAATGTGATGTCCCTGCTTCTTCAAGACTGTGGCGACCATATTGTCGTGGATACAAGTTCCGCAGTACATGCCAGCAGCACCGGCGGTAATATAAGCAACTTTCATGTTTTTGTTTTAGTAATAGAAATTTAATGGCTGAAATCGTTCTCCTCTATTTGCGGTGCGGTTGTGAGAGTGTTGTCTGTGTTTGAAGCACATCAGCAGGTGCATAAAGTGTGTGAGTCTCAATGAGATAGTATATCAGATACTCGAAAAAAAGTCATGCCTATTTTGGGTTATCAGCTGTCAGAAAGATAGCCGTCGGCTGTCAGTTTTTCGTTGTCAGTTAATCTGAATTACTGATTACATGGATTACGCGGATTTAGGAGCATCGGGATTCGGGGATGTGTTTTAAAGAAAATTTGCTTTTCCGCCCTAATTGTGGTATCATTAATGTTTAGGTTTAACCGACATTTTAGAGGAAAGAAAAAGGAGACATCAAGATGTCACGCGTCTGTAGTATTTGTAGTAAACGCCCGATGACGGGTAACCAGATAAGCAAATCATTTCGGCACACAAAGCGGCGTTGGCTTCCTAATCTTCAACGGGTTCGGGTTCAAACGGAGGCGGGACCGAGGCGGGTCCGTGTATGCACGAAATGTCTGAAGAGTGGAAAAGTGAGCAAAGTTATATCAAGAATGCCCGCCGCTGTATAGCATATCATATCTGGAGCGTATTCCCACACTATTAGGTGATTGAAACTGCCATGGATTGGCTTTAGGACATGCGGGTGACGTGTTGCACGCCTTTTAACTGCCGTATCGCTTGTATGACTTTATCCAGTTGTTCAGCGCCTGTGACATCTATTGTCAAGTTGTCAGAGGCTGTAGCATCAAGGTGAACAGCAGAGGGTTGGAAGGTTCCACAGCGGATATTCACCTTGTATTGTGCGATGGCAGTTGTGATTTCGCCGAGCATTCCGGGACGATCACTGCATTCGACGAGGATTTTGACGGGGTAGATATCGGGTGGTTGGCTTCCGTTTTCGGCAGGTGGTTTTTCGGGCCATTTAACTGCTAAGAGTCGTTCGGGTTCATCGAGTATGCGGATGCATCCGGTTCTGTGGACAGAAACGCCACGTCCTCGAGTGAGATAGCCGACGACTTGGTCACCAGGGATCGGGTTACAGCATTTCATGATCCGCATCATACCTAAGTCAATATCGTTTTCGAGTTGGATAGCGGGTGATGATTCCGGTCTGCGTTCTGTTTTAACCGTTTCAAGGGGTTCGGTTTCGGGTTTCTGTACCTCAGGTTTCAAGAGATTGACGACATGGATAGCGGATTCATCTCCATTGCCGATGCGGACGAAGAGTTCTTCAAGATTTTTGAGTTTGAGTTGTTTGGCGATATCAAGGAGTTTCGGGGAATTGAGGTAATCACGTGCGTTAAGATAGGAAACTTGTAACTCTGCTGCGAGAAATTTCTTACCTAATTCTAGGGCATCCGCCCTATCCTTTTCACGGAACCAATGCCTAATTTTACCTCGCGCCGTACCGGTTTTCACATAAGGTAACCAACTTCGGCTCGGTTTTCCATTCGCTTGGGTCCGAATATTGACTTGGTCGCCATTTTCAAGTACCCGTCGGATGGGTGCGACAGAACCGTTCACCTCTGCCCCGACACATGTATGCCCAACATCTGTATGGATTTTATAGGCGAAGTCGATAACAGTTGCGCCTGCTGGTAGTTTAAAGAGGTCTCCTTTCGGCGAAAAGACGTACACTTCATCCTGAAAGAGTTCCAACTTCATGGATTCTAAGAACTGATGGGGACTATCCTGTGTCTCTTGTATGTCTTCCAATATCTGCTTATAACTTGCGAAAATGAAGCGTCCTTGTTTGCTTGTTGGCACCCCTTCCTTATAGCTCCAATGCGCGGCAATGCCGTCCTCAGCCACCTTATGCATCTGATAACTACGGATCTGGATTTCCACAGGTTTACCGTCATCTAAAATCGTGGTATGGAGTGACTGATACCCGTTTTTCTTGGGTTGACCGATCCAATCACGAAGTCGGTCGGGATGGTAGCTCCATTGACTGTGGAGTGCGCCGAGTGCGGTATAACAGTCAGCGTCGGTTTTAACGAGGACTCGGAGGCCGACCAGGTCTCGGATTTCGCTGAACGGCGTTCCTTTCTGTTGCATTTTCTGATAGATACTATAGATATGCTTTGTTCTGCCGTGAACATCGGCGTAGACGCTTCGTTTTTCAAGAACTTGGCGAATCTCTTTGACCATTTTATCACAGTAGGCTTCGCGCTCAGTGAGTTTCTGGTTCAGGAGTTCGGCAATTTTCCGATATTCGTCGGGGTAGAGATGCTTGAATGCGAGATCTTCAAGCCGACTCATGATACGCCAAATCCCCAATCGGTGTGCGATGGGTGCGTAAATCTCCAATGTCTCCTTTGCGATGCGTTGGCATTTCTCGTTGGTGAGGAACTTCAGCGTTTGCATGTTATGAAGTCGATCTGCGAGTTTAATGAGGATGACCCGCATATCTTCGGCTGTTGCTAAGAGAAGTTTCCGGTAGGTTTCCGCTTGGCGTTTTCGATGAACACGTTCCTCAACTGTTGGGGTTGTGCCGGAAGTCGGAGAGGTAACACTGGGTCTATATTGTCCAATCTTTGTGACACCCTCAACAAGGTTTGCGATGTTAGCACCGAAGCGGACTTGCAGTTCTTCGCGAGTGATGCCGGTATCTTCGAGGACATCATGCAGCAGTCCGGCACAGATTGTATGGGTATCTAAGCGTAGTTCGGTGAGTATTTCAGCGGTTTCGGCACAGTGCGAAAAATAAGGTTCACCGGATTTTCGCTTTTGCCCTCTATGCGCCTCTTGTGCGAACCGGTAGCAACGCTCCAGAAGTTCGACTTCTGCCTCAGGATTATATGCTTGAATCTGGGTTATCAGGGATTTGACACTCATCTTCTATGCGCTCCCACATAGACTCAATGTTTTCTTTTAACTGAAAATCGACGAAAGCGGGGTTCGTCCGCTTAATCCACTCACCTCTTAGATAGGTTGGTGAACGAGCCAAGTCCCTTCTTTGGGTAGAGTGGATTGTTACAAGCCTGTGCTCTGGTTTTCCATGTCGCCGAATCAACTGCAGTTCTTCAAAGATAGTAAGCCCGGTTTCAACCGTCAAGGTTGCTCCGAGCGTGCCATCAAGCATCGCTGCTTCGGGATATCCATCTACTCCGTTGGACTGTATGGCTTTACGTATGCCCCCGTACAATTGCTGTAATTCGGTTCTTTCGGGATACTTTTTAGCGACCCAATTCCGCATTTCCGTTCCATCTGCATCGCCGTAGATAAGATGCAGGCAGGAGGTTTCTGTCGTTGCGAAAGCGGGCGCGCATCGCTTGAAAAAGAGGTCTGGACTCGGCGTGAGATGACAAAAGACGACGTGCTTCACGAAGGGAAATGCTTCGCGGCTTGATAAACTGGCACTTGAGGCGATTGTCCTGAGTTCGCCACGTTCCAGTTGCTGCAATAACGTTGTTTCCTCATCAGGGGGTGTTGTTTCATCGTGCCTCGCAATACCCTCAATGCTTTCTGGTAGGAGCCTTGTGAGCAAACGGTCCAGCATTTCTGTATCCTGTACATAAATTATACAAGATTCTTCTCGTTCAAGCAACTTTAAAAGATAGTCTTTTTTCTGGGTATTGCGCCTGTCGGCAATTTTTACGGAAGATTCATCGTCAAGCTTGGGAAAAACATCCCAGTTCATGTCCCTACCTTCAGTGTGTACTTCCCAATCTCTAAGGATAAGTTGCACGGATTGGGTGCCTTGCCACTCGTTGATCTGTGGTGAAAAGGCGACATCAAGTGAGACGTTGGGACGATTGAAGGTGACGAGTTGGTCGCCAGCCCCCCATGCGATTGCACAGTGTCTCACGCCACCGTCGCTGACGAACATTTTCAGGTGTTTTCCATCGCTCATTGTTCTGGGTGTGCCGTCAGCAACTTTGACGCGCCGTTTGCCGAAAAGGGGTGATGGATTCTCCTGTCCGAAAGGCTCAAACTGTTCGAGTTCCTTTAGGGTGTCTAACGTCAAGAGTGAAAGATGCGTTTCAAATTCGATATCCAGTTTCGGTTGGAGTGCCTCTTCAGTGAGATGTTCGGCAGCGTATTCGTTGAAAGCGTTCTTGAAACTGGGAATATTTCTGGTTTTGATTGTTAACCCAGCGGCTGCGGCGTGCCCACCGTGTTTCACCAATAAATCCGTACAGGCGACGAGACTGTCGGCGAGGTTCATGCCTTCAATACAACGTCCGGATCCAGTTGCTTCATCGTTGTTAATGGCGAGGACAATGACAGGCTTATAGTAGGTTTGCATCAAACGTGCGGCGACAATGCCGACGACGCCTTGTGCCTTTTCGTCCCACTTGTCACTGGCAACAACAATCCCTACAGTGTCATCATCAACCTCTTTTTCAATTAGCTCAGCCGCTTGTTCCTGGATGTGTTTTTCCAAATCTTGTCGATCCCGATTTGCCTGATTAAGTTGAGAGGCGATCCGGGTTGCGACATCCTCAGCGTTGGTGGTGAGTAGGTCAACCACTTTATGTGCGGTATCCATCCTTCCGGCGGCGTTGATACGGGGTCCCAATTTAAAAGAGAGTGCGTACCCGTCAAGCGGTGTATCAATTTTATGGCCGGCTGCTTCGCATAGTGCGTGAATCCCAGGCCGTTTCCGTTTTTCAAGTTCCGCCAATCCCAAGCGGCTCAAAATTCGATTCTCTCCTGTTAGGGAAGCCATATCTACGACGGTTCCTAACGCTACCAGATCGAGGAGGGATTCCAGAAATTCCGTATCATCTATCAACCCTTGTGCTAATTTGAAGGCTAAACCGACACCCGCGAGTTCTGTGTAGGGGTATTCATTCCCTGGAATCTTAGGTGAAATTAGCGCGTGTGCTGGTGGTTGTTCCTGCTCTGGTTGGTGGTGGTCGGTGACAATAACATCCATGCCGAGTTGATTGGCTAACGCGACCTCCTTAACCGACGTGATACCACAGTCTACAGTGATTATCAACTTTACATCGTTTTTCTCGTGAATTTTCTTTATCGCGTCTTCGCTGAGACCGTAGCCTTCATCAAACCGACTCGGGATATAGTAGTCGGTGGGAACACCCATCTGACGGAACGTATTAAGCAACAGCGCAGTAGCGGTGGTGCCATCGGTATCATAATCGCCATAGACACAGATTTTCTCTCCGCGCGCGATCGCCGTGTGTATCCGTTCGACGGCTTTGTCCATATCGGCTAATTCAAAAGGCGAGTGGAGTTCATCAAAAGTTGGGAAAAGGTAGGCACGTGCTTCGGCAGCGGTTTTTATCCCGCGATTGATTAGCAGTTGCGCAGCGAATGGAGAGACACCGACTTCGGATGCCAATGCTAAACTACCGTCAATATCTGAATCTCTGAACCGCCACTGCTTATGGGTGGGTTTTCTCATGATGTTTCTACTACGGTTGAGAAAGGAAATCTGTGCTTTGTGTTACGTTCAAGGGGACTTGTAGGCGACGTTTTTCTGAATATTGATATACTATCATGTGATAGACCTCATGCTAAAGCATGAGGCTTCTGCAAAAGTTTTACAGAAGCATTCGTGCGATCCACGACCGTTGCTTTCTTGCGAAAGTCTGACACAGCCTCCTGCAACAGACACTATCCTGACTGCGACCCTCCGTTTTTCAGAAGTGTCCTTACGAAAGTTATTTTGAGTCGTATTTTTCAAACGGGATTCAGCATGACTTGTCTTTCCCTACTAACGACTGTAAGCTACGACTTTCGGATACGACTTTAGAGCTTTACACTATAGGAGTCTAACCAGAGACGCGTAACAGTCCTCTATAGCAACCTTACACTCTAAAATTATTGTATCAAATTTTCAGAGTTAAATCAACTTAAAAAGGAGCGTGCCTATATCCCCAAGCTAAAGCATGGGGTTTTGGCACGAAAACAATGGATAAATTTGGGTTTGTCAAATTTTTTCTAACGCCGCTTAATTTTCCTTTTATGGGTAGGGGTTTTAAGTGCGACACTCCGTAAACAATGCGTTAATCCGAAAAACGTAGGTCTTCTTCCGCAATCGGGATATTAAAGGCAGCACGGTGGACTTGCACAGTTACCTTTCTCCATGGCCATGTAAGCTTCTCCTCACGAAACGATTGAGGAATGAGTGCCTCGCTCATAATCACAGGATATTCAGCTTCTGGGGTGTTCGGGAGGATTTCTTCCATGAGACCCCCGTCAAAGTGTTCTTGGGTAACTGTTTTCGGAAACCAGATCCCCGGTTCATATTGTGTGAGTTGGTAAGTCTTACGCGTCAGGAAAAATGCTTCTCTTAGTGTGCCTTGTCGGTCAATTTCTGTAGCAAGTCGGCCGTATTGCATTATACGAATGGCGTGGTAATCCTTCTGCGGATGCATCCAGATTTCGCGAGTCCAGGCTTTGTCAGAGCCTTGTTGCATTTTTCTGTACAGTCTGAGGTAGTAATATCGGGTGTTATCGGTTTTAACGGTTTTAACATCAATCGGATCGTATCCGCGAATGAATCTCCCAAAGGTGAGACCTTCTGGAGGCCAGCCCCACCAATGGGGGTTAAACTCGTTTTCAAAATGCTGCGATGCCTTCGAGCTATCGGTCCGTTTGCGAATATGTAGCGTTTTGCCATCTATCAGATATTGATAGTGCGTCTCTTGCCAATCTCGGAGGGGTCTCCCGTTGAGTTCCGTCTTTTTACGCGCTTTAACATCGTAAAATTCGCGTTCTCTATCAAATCGGTAGATGATGTGCCAAACTGCTTTGTCTTCATACAAAGGGATTTTTTCCTTCTTCTGAAGCCATCCTAAAAAGTCTTTAAAAAGGTTCGTGCTTTGCGGAATTTTTTGACTCAGCGTGATCGAGAATTCAACCTCACCACTTTTGAATTGTGCGTTATATTCGGTTACCTTCGTTTTGATGCGCTCCAACAGTTGCGCGGCTTCATCCGAAAGCGGGTGTGGTTCGGTTATTGGTGGCTGTGCTACAGTTGGTTGCACTATGAAGAGAAGTGCGGTACTCAGCAATACACGGCAAAACGCGTGGTTTACGGACAATGTTTTAACGGTGCATCTGAAAAACATCATTTGTTGTTTTCCTTTGGGACTTTGAAACTTTCTCGGGTCCGCCCGTCAAACACTGTTGTGCCAAGGGGTGGTTCAATGGAGAAGCGGGAGTCAGGAATGGGTTCGTTAATCTTAATGTTTGTGAACTGTATCGTTGTGGTCGCGACATCAGTTTTTGTGCCGGTTTTTTGATCAATCGCGGTCTCAACGTGCCTGACAGATTCAGGAAACCAGAGGTCAGGCGTAACCTGTTTAAACTTGATATCTGTCGTGCTAATATGTTTCAGATCGTTTACTACAGGTTTAGAAAACACATAGCGTTCGGGACGGTAACTTTTTTTTGGGTTCAACCACAATTCTATTGCCACGCCAAAGAAATTTCCTTTGAGATGATAGACATCACTGTCGTTGAAACGCACCTCTTTAATACTTTCAACCTCAACAAGGCTATCAATAACCATTACAAAGGGGGTTTTCGCATCACCGAAAGTCCATCCCCAAGCACGCGGGTCATTGGAGGTGTCATATACTATTTCGCTTCTCCGCTCTAACGAGAGACCGCGACTTGTTTCTCGGAGTGTTTCGAACGTTTCACCATCATAAGCGAATTGCTCTGTTCCCTTGATAGGAAAGTCCCTGTCGGTGGTGTAATGAATAGTATCTTCTGTCACAATGCCTCTGACTTTACGTCCAGAAAACTCAATAGTACCTTTCCAAGTCCCACTGGAAATGCGCCGCAGCTCAGGGTATAAACCAGGGAATTCAACGCTGGTAACCGTCCGAAGAAAATCAGCGCGTCCACTTTTAAGCAGGCTATCGTAATAGGCAATCCCTTCTGGGATCAGCTGAAGCAGCTCTTCTTCGCTTTTTGACAGCACGGGCGCGGCTGTCGCTTTTTCATTTTCAGCAAGCACCTCAGGATCTATCTCACTTCGGATTAAGGGAATTTGGGAATCTGAACTATCTTCATAGGGTTGGTCTGACGCTGTATCAAAGTGGTAAAGTCCTATGGTATCCGTATCTGCAGTGAACGCTTGTATAGGTACACCGTAATTGCCTTTATAACGGATGCTGCTGCTGATTCTCAACTCGTCAATATAGATACCTGAAGCGAAACGTACTTTGAATCCAGGCATCATTGGGATTCCCGATATAACTGGGATACCTCCAAGCACAAGACGATTTTCGTTTGGGGCTGGCAGTTCACTTCCATCAACTCCTTCTGCAATATAACCGTCGCTGCCAACAGCAGCACCTCGATTGATTGTTGCTACGTAATGGACCCATTGACGAATCGGCAGGTTACCCCTCATCGTCCCTGAATCTTCAGTAGTTCCTTGCGACAAGATACCGGGTTCTGTATGCAGAATACTGTCTTCGTCCTCGTCCATGATGGGCATTCCAATAAGGAAACAGTTGAAACGGTCTGTTTGACCTACGAGTGAAAAGACAACTTGCTTGGATAACGGCTCGTCTACGTAGATCCACGCTTCGATCGTGAGCGTGCCGGTGAGTTCTGGGAACCAAGGTGCTTCGGTTCGGGTTAGCCCGAGTTCAGGATTCAGTTCAAGCCAACCGCCACCAGCAGGTGACGGTTCGTGGGGTGCTGCGAACAATATAGTCGGTGTCATTAAAATGCCGATTAAGATTACGAGAAATGGATCTCTGAGATATTGCATGGGATAACTCCTTACCTATTGTCAGAGCGTTCGGACATGAAGGGTGCGGTTACGGCACGGCGGAGCGTGCCTACTACTATGCACTACTTTGTGACGAAAGCAAAAATTGGAATCTTGATAAGTTGCATCTTCGGGTGGCTCGTCCGGAGTTGCACTTCGCCTTTCAAAACACCCTTCGCTAAAACCGATGGTAACGTTAATGTTAATTGATAGTTGTTACTTTTCTTTTGTCGTTTTACCGTGATTGTTCCGATATCGGTTTCGGCTTTTTCAATTTGGAGTTCGACATTAGTGAGATTGCTAAACACCAAGTCTTTAGTATTTTCCGCGCCGGAATTAATTTGTCCGAAGAAAAAACGTTCCGGCGCGAGTGTATAGGTTTGACTTCCGTCTCCAGATATCGGTAACTTGATGGTCCTTATTTCACCTTTGTGGTCAATGTATTCAACTATGAGATTCTCATTAAACCGTTCTTTGGGCATCTGGTCTGTTTCAAAATTCAGTTCAATGTCGGCGGCGCGCCACGGGTAAACGATGTTATCGCTACGGAGGAAGGGTTGAATCCACGTCTGTGAACTTTTAATATTCTGAATCATCAGAGCAGTTTCACGTGGGTTTTTCAGCTCGACGGTTTTCTTTGGTTGCGATACGCTGGTACTTTCCACATAAATCTTTTCAGGGACGAAGACGACAGGAAATTCCCTTGCGCGTCCGAAAGAGATAAAAGTGAACGGACGTTGTGGTGAATCTGTCTGAATGTGGACCGTTATAAAAGAGGTCCTGTGGACTGCAACTGCAGTCGAACCGATTCCCAAAACAGCCTCTTTCCCCGCCGGGATGACATCTGCTTTAGGTTTAGCGACGACGGTATGTCACGTACTGGCTGCAGTAGAGACGATTTGTATCGGCACATCGCTTCGGTTTTTAAGACGGGCAGGAAATTGATACCCCGCTAAGTCAGGCTCAGCATGGTTATGCTGTAGTGTGATTAAAGCGTCTAAATCCAGCAGTGTGGGAGAAACATTTAAGACCGGTTGTTTTTGCTGACGTTGGTTTTCTGAGAGTGCGAGCACACGTCCTGTCCAGCGATCCAAAAAGCGGTCTCGTGAGACAACAGTGGCTGCCTGATATAGAAACCTGCGTGGTGTATCAAAGAGACGCACCCACTTTTTGTTCGTGTATTCAACAAGGATGAAATGTCCAGCAGTAGGGTCCGCATTTGCAGGGTTTTCGTCCTCAAATGTAGTCCTGAGATGTGCGATGACCGGCGTTTTAAACTTCCGAAGTTCTTCGTAATTGAGATTGCGTTCTTGCAGTTCGAGTCCAATCTCCTTGGCGGCATCAATGAGCGTTACGAAATCGGTGCCACGATGCTCCGAAGTTTTCTGCGTGAGTATGTTCTCGGTTTGCGCCAGCGATACCTGAATGCCTAAGATGTTGGCGATGTGGTAAAGGCTGGTAACGTCAGAAGTCTGTTTGTCCGCTGCTGCGAAAGTTGGAGGGAGAATAATAAGTAAGGCGATTAGAAGCGTACTTACTGAAACTCTCATGGTTTTTCTCCTGCGGTAAATCTCATGATTAGGTGAGGATGGTTCATTGTGGGAGTTATTTCATAACGCCTACCCATTCTTCTTCAAGTGAGATGTGAAATAGGCCGCGTTGTTCTGTAGCGATGTAAAGTTTGTCGTTGCTGACGACGAGAGATATAACTTTACCTGGGGCTTCTGGGGAGATCTGCTGCCATTCGGTTTTTAATCGATAGACCCCCGTGTTGCCAGCACCATAAACCGTGGTGCTATCTACAGCGAACCTGTCTATGACGATAGGTGCGCCTATTTTATCTGTTATTACGCGCCAGTGTTCTCCGGTCTCTGAGGATAAAACGCCTTTATCAGTTGCGACGTAGACCGTTGCGCCTACAAAGACTATCTCGTTGAAATGTGTAAAGCGAAGCGGAAGGCTTGCCGTAACGTCTCCCCAAGTGTCTCCACCATCAAGCGATTGAAAGAGTTTACCATCCCGTTTCCCCACGTAGACGGTTTCTGCTGAAACTGCTAACTTGAATCCCCTATCTAATGCGTTATCAGGCTGTTCATTGGTGTCTATGAGTTTGGTATTTCTCCATTCTTGACTGCCGGGTTCC
This sequence comes from Candidatus Poribacteria bacterium, assembly GCA_003635255.1. Classification (GTDB taxonomy): domain Bacteria; phylum Poribacteria; class WGA-4E; order WGA-4E; family WGA-3G; genus WGA-3G. Next base: position 17,348 of record PYJC01000015.1, read on the forward strand.
CATTTGAAAAGCCGCCGTTGGCACTCTACGTAGAACGTTCCGTTACTGACTGCGAATCCGCCGGCTTCCCAGTATTTTTTCATAAAATACAACGTAACCGGTACGCTATCAGTCTCTTCAGCATCATCAGTCAAGTGTGCCTGATTCACCTCTTCAACACTGGTCCACACCTCAAAAGCTAAAGCCCTTCTTGTTGACATATTAAAGGCTGGTGATCGTCCGGCGAAGGCGGGTATTTTGTGAACAGGGACGAACGCATCACTGCTTATAGGTAAATGAAAAACTCGCAAGTCGTCCTCTTCAGGTATAATTCCATAAAGCGCGTTGTGTGTTGCTACCAATCTTGAATCAAGCGAGAAATTGCCTTGAGGCTGTTCCTGTTTTTCGGACCTAAGCGTGATACCGCCTGATTTAACCGGAACGTTTTTCCACGACGTACCCCCGTCGGTTGATTGGAAAACGTCGCTGCCGGTATGCATGTAGAGTCTATCGTTGAACGCGACTAAATCCAGCATTCTGGTCCCTGCCATCCCGCTCATAAAGGGTTGCCACGATTCACCCCCATCAATTGTCCGATGAACACCGGATGCGCTAACGTTGTAGAATGTATCCTCGTCCATCGCTATGGTTGAGAAGCTGCCCTGCGTAAACAAATTGCTGTTGACTCCGAGGTTAGTCCAAGTCCTTCCGTTGTCTCTTGAGCGTAATTCGGTGATACCGAGTAGTAGGAGTGTCTCATTAGCAACCACAAGTTTCATACCCGTTGGTGTCGTTACAAACGGAGATTTATTTTTCGGTGTTATCTCAGTCCACGACGCTCCGAGGTCAGTGGAGTGGAAGAGTCTGTTTGAACTCGCGTTGTAACCTCGGACGATTCGTCCTTCATCCCGAATTCGTGATTTAAGCAACCCTAAGGTAAAAAGGTCGTGTCCTGTCACGACATAGAGGTTGTTTTTATGAACCACTAAAGAATGAATAGCTTCGGATGTAGCCATAGGCAGTTGCTCCCAAGCACGTGAATTGAGGCGGTAGAGTCCTGTGTTTGTGGCGGCAAATACTGTGTTTCCAATTGCGGTCACTGCCGAAACGTTTTTACCCATCAGTCCATCGTTAAGGAGGGACCAGTGTGCGCCAGCATCAGTAGAGCGGAAAACGCCTTTATCTTGAAGAGCGAGATACATCGCGAGACGTGTTTGTGAGTCGTGTCCGTGTGTTTCATCGGTGATGATCAATCCAACAGTATGCCCTTTGGGTCGGCGGCAAAATGCGTTCCATGTCTTACCATCATCGGTTGAAGTAAACACGCCATCAGCGGAGACAATGTAGAGAGTGTCTTCATGCGCTGCCATGTGCATTGGTGATTCATCAATTGGGAGGCTGGTGTTGATAAGTGTCCAAGTGTTGGCATCGGGTGTTAACCTGTAGATGCCCAATGGCGTAATAGCGTAAAGTATCCTCTCAGGCGTAGCAAAGATGTCAAGGACGGTGCCGCCTTGCGGTCCATCTGTCTGGGTCCACTGCGAAGTAGAAAATTTAGGGGAAATTTCCAGCGTATTGGTGGGTGAGACTGTCTCGGAAACTTGTAAACCGTTCCCACCGTTTTTGCTGCGGATAGAAGCACGTCCAACTTGATTTCGTACAGCGGGTTTTGCGTCAATCTCGAGCGTGATAAGTGCGTCAACGATTTCGATTGTGGGTTCAGATTGTGCTTCGAAACTATATGGCTGCTGAAAACGGGCGAGATATTGATTGCTGACACCGAGCAACAACAGCATCAAAGCAGCGGCTGCGCCAAAAGCTGCCCACGGTAGCAGCGGCTTCCCCACCGGAGAAGGGGTCTGTTTTATATTGGTGACCTCTCGTATAATGTTATCGGTTAGATTGGTAGGTAATTGGACACTCCCAAGCGTTTCGCTGATTAAAAGTTCTTCTTGATTTTGTAGACGCGCTCGCGCTCGACGAATCCGACTTTTAATTGTGTTTACTGATACCCCTAAAAACTTAGCAATTTCCTTCACTGTCATTTCACCGAGATAGTAGAGTGTCATTACTGTGCGTTCACTCTCCGGCAATTTCTGAAGAAGTTTTTGAGCAATTTCGCAGTAGCGATCAGAGGCTTCCACCTCGCGTTGCTCTGATAGGTAATGTGTATAAGCGGATTCCTCTATCTCTTCGATAGGTGTGTCTTCCAACGATTGCATCACCGAGTTGCTCTTTTCGCTCCAAGTAATGCAAAGCCGATTTGCGATGACATAGAGCCATCCAGCAAACAGATTGGGATCTTTGAGCGTTTTAAGGCTTTTGTATACCCGGAGGAAGGTGTCTTGGGTAATTTCTTCAGCAATATGAAAATCCCCAATCTTCCGCCACACGAGGGCATGGACGCTCTTTTGGTGCCTCTGGACTAAGGTGCTGAACGCCTCGTCATCGCCTGATAAAATTCTGTGGATCAGTTGAACATCGCTTTCTACCATTAGGGTTCTCCATAATTGGTGAGTAGAATTGAAATCGTTTGATGGAATATATACGTCGGATGCCTATTAGTGAAAACCGCGACGTTAAGCAGGGGTTTACTGTCTAAAAAACACTTCGTGAAAACGATATTACTTTTAGGACTTACGCATTCCTGCTTAAAGTCCCCCTGATAAGGGGATTTAGGGGGTTTATAACATGAAAAATATCACTTTTGCGTAAGTCCTGACTTTTTAAGCATGCCGTTTCCTTAACCATCTCCGGATATCTAACCTGCCTTGTGAAAAACCCCAGATAATGGCTATACCTATCAATACCCAACCGCCATACCACCCGATAGGACTAATAATGTCAAACACTGTATCCCTCAATCCATCATAGCGACCATCCATATAACGGTCGGAGAGTCTGCCGACTGTAGTGCGTTCTATAAAAGCCAGCCCGGTGAGCCATAAGTAAGCAGCCACAATTCCTAATAAAATCCTCAGAAGGAAAGTTCCAAGCAACCGAAGACCGGTTTTGAGTTTCCGCATAAACATAGTTTCCATCTCCAGTGAAATCGGGTTGTTTTTTATAATTAGAGTCATCTCAGATTATATAAGGATAGTGAAAATTTTGTATATCCTTTATAATTAAAGACCAAGATATGATTGAAAAAGGGTGCATAATTTGGAAAAGTTGTAATAATTTGAATCCTAAAC
>PYJC01000016.1:0-20915 GCA_003635255.1 Candidatus Poribacteria bacterium
CGCGGTGCCTGCGGTATGCGGTTCAGAAACACCTGCACCGGGACAGGTCCAAACGGACATCCCGACACCGAAGTCATCATAGACGTAGAGCGCGAACTCCCACTGATTGGCACCCCCTTTCATAACGATGGGTTGACGGGTCTGTCCATGTGCATCAGTTCCGACATTTAGCGGTTTGACCCATGCGCAAATCGTAAGCCCCTTTGTAGGGTCAAAATGCGAATCAATGTCGTTCCCTTGGGTCGCCATGTCAATTTTGACATAGTTTGCCTTCCCATCAAATTCCATCGCCTTTGCGATGTTGCTGTGGTCAGCATCTATCCATTTCGGTGCGGGGTCACTGAGTTCAGTATCAAAATTGTTGGGACCGTAGTCGTTGACCTTTTCGCCTGCGCCTTCATTGAGGGGTAGATACATCCAAAGTCCATCCTCAATATCGGCAGCACTCGCGAGGGAAGTCACCATAGCGAACACGGTTATCAATACTGTGGAAAGCATAATCTGACGCATTTTTTCTCCTTTGGAATTCATAGAAATTCCGTAAATACCCTTTGTCCCACTACTATTGAAACGATTTTCAAGCGGGGATACGGGAAAAAATTGTGCCACATAAGTCTCAGCAGTAGCCGTACAACTTGTGACGGTGAATTAACACACTTAATTGTTAAAATTAACCCAAGTTGTCACCTTTTTATACACATAGCACTCCGCTGGAGTGCGGGAGTCGGATATACTATTCCTATAGACATATCACCCCTCTGGGGTGGGGAAATGGACTGAAAACCTTATTGATCCGTTCAAAATCTGTTAGTAGCAACTTGGGTTAAAATTAGATAGATTGGTTAAGGCACAAGTTCAAGTATTAATAGGAAGTTCGCTGAATTCAAAGCGTACAAGCGAAACAAGGTAGACAGGTTTTGTCACAGAACTGTCTGTCGGACTACTTTTGACGCGCTGCGCGTCCTTGAGCGACTTGCAGTAGGTTCTGTGTCTCAACCGCTTCGGGATTTAGTTGTAAAGCTCTTTCAAAAGCCTTGATGGCTTTGGGGTATGCCCCTTGCTTTGTATGGCACACACCGAGTTCGTGATACGCTTCCGCGTTTTTAGGATAGATTTGCGTAATTATAGTAAAGGTTTCCACTGCTTCGGTGAATTGTTCTGTTTCTTGATAAACGAAGCCGAGCTGCATCAGCGCGTTGGGAAAATCGGGTTGCAGGGTCATCGTCTGTTTGAGTGCAGCAATGGCTTCCGAAAACATGCCTTTATGTCTGTAAGCGAGACCGATTCCATAATGTGCGTAGACGAGCGTCGCGTCGCGTGTGAGTGCTTTCTGATACTCGGCGATTGCCTCATCAAGCCGACCCGCAAGTCCATAGGCTCTGCCTAAATCGACATAAGCCTCCGCTAATTCAGGACGTAACTGAACAACGCGTTTGTAGGCAACAATCGCTTCAGTGAGTTTCCCTTGCATGACGTACACTGTGCCTAAGTTATGATGTGCTTCAATCAACGTCGGTTTCAGTTCAATAGCCCGTTGATACGCCGATGCTGCCGCATGGAATCTACCTGCTTGTTGGTAAGCCGTACCTCTGTTGTTGTAGTCCTGTGCGGAAGGTGAAACTTGCGATTTTGTGGCTGTTGTAGCGGTAGTCCCTTTTTTTGCTGGCGTGTTTCCGTTACTCTGGCAACCGCTAATGCACCCTAAAACGATTAGAAAGAGGTATCCGGACATTCGTAATTTCATTTTTCAGATGCTCCTTCGGTCACCTCTATGAGTTGATTCGCTTTAAGTTCTGTATACCGATCTATTTCACCAGAGGCCCATAGAATTTCAAGTTGTGCAACCGTTTCGCTTTTCTTCAAACCGAAGGTTAACACCATTTCGCTTTGGGAACAATAGCTGCTACCGGTACGGACGATCTGTTGTTGGACACTGTTGCCGGATGTAACTCGAACCTTTGCGCCAATACCATCACGATTGCTACGGATGCCAATTGCTTTCACTCGGAGATAGTTATATGACGGTATGCTATCGTTACGCAGGAGCCCTATCTTGCTGTAATCTTTGATAACGCCGTTATTGCTTACAAGTAGGTCAAGATCGCCGTCATTATCGTAATCGCCGTAGGCACATCCGCGTCCGACACCTGCGTGTATAAGTCCAGAGTGCTTAGTAATGTCTTGAAACGTTCCATCGCCGCGATTTCGGAACAGTGAAGGCGGCTGTGCGTAAGGGGTATGCTGCTGATAGCGCGACACCTCTGGTTCAATATGCCCGTTGACACAGAACAGATCCAGCGCGCCGTCTAAATCGCAATCGAAAAACAGGAGTCCGAAAGTCAAGGTCCGGAAACTTGTGGGACCAATGTTTACGCTATCGGCTGCATCGGAGAAGTAGGGATCGTTAGGTTTTGCGTAAAAGAACGCTGTCTTTTCGTTGCTAAAATTACCGATAGCGATTGTGGTGCCGCCGTTGTTATAGACATCTGCTGTGTCAATCCCCATGCTCCCGCGTGCCTTTCCTGTCTCACTGAAGGCAATCCCCATAACGACGGCTTCGTCGGTAAATGTTCCGTTCTTGTTATTCCGATACAAGAAATTTGGTTCGGTATCGTTTGCGACGGCGAGATCGAGCCACCCATCACGGTTGTAATCTAAGAGGGTAACCCCCAGCGATTTACCTATCGGGTTGGAGAGTCCGGCTGCTGTTGTCCTGTCGCTAAATGTGCCGTCACCTTGGTTGCGATAGAATCGACAGGATTGCCCGGTATAGACATTCGGTGTACAATAGGTGCGAGGTGGCGGCGTTTCGCCTGTGATATTCACCACACACGGAATATCTGTTTCAGGTGTCCAATTGACGTAGTTGCAGACAAAGATATCTAACCAACCGTCGTTATCAGCATCAAAGAAGGCGGCACTTGTTGACCAACTTGGGTCGCCGACGTTTGCGAATTCGGTAACATCGGTGAAAGTCTGGTCGCCGTTATTTTGAAATAATCGGTTTTCACCAACATTGGTAAAGTAGATATCGGGATCAGCGTCGTTATCGTAATCAGCGATGGCTATACCCATCCCGTACATTGGGACGTTCAGTCCCGCCGCTTCGGTAACATCGACAAACTGTCCGTTACCTACGTTTCGGTAGAGCCGTGGGGTATGCGTTGCATCTGCGAGCGTTAGGTTCGTTCCATTTGCGAGTAGGATATCTAAATTGCCGTCAGTGTCGTAATCCAGAAAGGCACAACCTGCGCCCATTGTTTCGGGCATATAACGTTTACCAGTTGCCCCTGTAAAGTGCTGAAATTCGATACCAGATGCATCAGTGACATCTGTAAATTGGACGGCTGCTTCCGTAGGGATACATAGATAGAGAAGAAGGAACGCGCAAGCGAAAGTCCGCATATTGTGTATTCTTGATAAGGACTTTCAAAAGATTAGGCTTTGTAGAACTCGACAGTTGTTCCAGCCATATCCTCGACCTTTTCTATCAATTGCTGCCGTTCATCGTCATCCATGCCGGTGAAGGTCTTAGCGATGTCAATTTTCTCTTGCATCTGATCGGCATTGTCTGGACCGGTAACGAGTGTACTGACGGGTAGCGACCAGACGAACCGGACTGCTTCGGAGACGCTGACGCGATTCGGGACGACTTTTGGATTTGTGCCGTGCCGTCCGTGTCGTGAACCGCCAAAGAACCCACCATTCGCCAAGGCTTTCATCCCAATCACACCGATATTGCGTTCTACGAGGGTTGGCACGATTCTTTCAATAAAACTCTCATAACTGACATCTACAAGGTTCATTGACAATTGACAGGCATCGAAAATATCGGATTTTTCAAGGACGCGTTGATGTGCAGCGGGACTTGAGTGTCCTGTGAACCCGATATATCGTGTTTTCCCGGTTTCCTTTGCTTCCAGCATCACTTCAAAAACGCCGTTTTCAATGCGTTCATCTACATCTGCGGGATTCCGTACTGCATGTACTTGCCAGAGGTCGAGCCTGTCTGTATTTAGGCGTGAGAGCGAGTCTTCGAGATGTTTCCATGCGTCATTTACATTTCGTGCTGTGGTTTTCGTCATCAGAAACACATCATCACGATATTTTGGCACAAGTAGTTTTCCCAAGCGGCTTTCACTGCCACCATTTTGGTAAGATTCTGCGGAATCAAAGAAACGTACACCGCCTTCGAGGGCAGTTTCGATTGTTTTTTGCGCCTCTTTTTCCTCCATGTCTCCAATATGCCATCCGCCGACACCGAGCATCGTCACAGCCTCTCCTGTGCGTCCAAATTTTCGTGTTGGTAAGAGGGCACCAAGGCGGTCACTGGAACTATTTTCTTCCCCACCTTCTGCACACGCTGATGATAAAAGGATGCCCGTTGTTAAACCCGCCATTGATTTTAGGAATGCACGTCGATCAATCATGATTAATACCTCCGTTGTTTTCCTGTGCGTATTTTAAATAATTTTGAAATTTTTGTCAAGCATTTTCTATGGTTTTAGTTATCAGTTATCAACAGTCGATTTCCATTAGCACGTGTCGCGACCAGGAGATCGCTCCTACAGAGAAATCGCTGATGTAATTTTTCCTTGATTTAAGCAGCATTCTGTTGCTATAATAGTCTGGCAATATGGTATATCCTTGAACTTTTTAGATGGACAGAAGTTGAAAAATTATGGAAAACGTTTTACACAAGAAGATTCCTGATAAACTGGTTGTGCTTACCTTTGATGATGGCTGCAAGTCGCAGGCGACTTTCGTTGGTCCGCTTCTGAAGTCTTATGGATTTGGTGCAACTTTCTACATTACGGAAGGTTTGAATTTTCTGACAAATAAAGAAGCCTATATGACCTGGGAAGAAGTACATGGGTTACACGATGCGGGTTTCGAGATCGGCAATCATACGCGTCATCATCGGAATGTCACGCAGCAGTCAGCGTCTGAACTGCGTGCGGATCTTGAACATATTGATGCCCGGTGTGAGGCGTACGGGATTCCGCAATCGACAACGTTCTGTTATCCGGGTTATAGCCACGGTGAAGCGGCAGTTGAGGTACTTGCTGCGTACGGGTTCGATTTCGCGAGGCGCGGCGTTGCTCCAGAATTCCCATACGATGGTGAAGGTGGGCGCGGCCCTGCTTATAATCCTGTCCTGCACCCTCCACTCTTGATACCGACAACAGGTGCTTCCGGTCCGCATTGGAGTTTTGAGGATTTCACATGGGCACTCGCTCAAGCAAAGGACGGGAATATTGCTGTTCTGACGTTCCATGGGGTGCCAGATATTGAACATCCATGGGTTCACACGGAGCCGGCGCAATTTGAAGCGTATATGGCATATCTCGCTGAAAATGATTATAGCGTCATCGCACTGGCGGACCTTGCTGATTATGTGGATCCAAAGGCTTCGTGAGGATTTACGATATTTTATAGTAAAACCTATAATTAATTGAGCACTCTCAAACAGTCTGAATCCCTATAACAGGCATTCAGACTGGCACAAACTAAAAGTTTATGCTACAAAGATGTCCACTTATTTATGGGCTTCACTATAAACCCCCTAAATCCCCCTTATCAGGGGGACTTTAAGGAGAAATGCATAAGTTCTAAGAAAGAAAAAAGATTTGACCTTTGTTTGTACGTGTGGTATAATATCTATTGCGTTGCTGGTAGAGGAAGCCCTCACTGCTCTCTACTTTAGTGGAGGGTGTAGGTCCAAAAGAATACAAGGGAATAGAGTGGGTCGGTTTTATACCTCTGCCTGCTTGCCTTATAGACTATGCTAAGACAATTCACAAATAATTTAACTCGGTGGGATCGGTTGCTGTTTGATCGTATTTTTAGTTGGGGTGACGAACGCATCATCCTTGACCGTTTATTTCGTTTAATCTCGTGGAGTGCTAACGGATGGTTTTACCCATTTTTAGGACTCTACGTATATCTAACATTCAGCCCTGCTATTAGCAAGCCATTTCTTTTGTCAGCGGCTATTGCGTTCCCGCTTGAGAGACTGTTATATCACCTGATTAAGCAGTCGATGAAGCGTGACCGTCCCTGTAAACACATTGTGGATGTCGAATTTCGCGTGCGTCCACCGGATCAATTCAGTTTTCCATCGGGGCATACCGCCTCGGCTTTCCTTATGATGACCCTCTTGGCAAGTTTCTTTCCAATTTTACGGATCCCGGTGTTTCTCTGGGCAGCTACGGTTGGCATCGCCCGCGTATATCTCGGAGTCCACTATCCGACAGATGTTCTCGCGGGTGCGATTCTCGGCATTGTCACGGCGCGAATCGGTATATGGTTCATCGTGTGATTAAAACAATTCAAATATCCTTTCTGAAATTTATTGATTTCCAAACTCCATTTTTCTATGTGGTAGGAAGCTTCCTAAGACATACCTGCTGAATTTTATCACTTTTTGTAAAATCCGAAAATATATTCACATTTATTGTAGTTACAGACTATCCACAAGTTTTCTGAAAATCTCTTGTTGTGTTTCTGCCAAAGTATTTACGCGTTCACTTTGTGTCTGTCACGGTTTGCTGCGCTTTAATTCCTCGTGTCTATAGACTGAAATTGTATGTGATAACAGAGCCATTCAGTTTTCGGTTTTTCAGGCATTTTTGCGAAGGGATCGCGAGCACAGCTCGCTCCTACCGGGAAGAGATGTGTACGAAAAAATCGGAGCTATGTGACAATTGAATGGCTCTGATGTGATAAAGGGTTTTACTTCTCAATCCTGCCGAGGCATGTTCTTGGCTATCCCATTTCATATTTCAACCCGACTATAATCCTGTTTGCGTTGCGATTTCCATGTGTCGAAAACAAAATTTCGCATAAATTGGAGGCTTGTTCATGAAAGCAGTGTTTACTTTACTTCTCCTTGTTTTTTCCTTACTCTATTTACCAAACGCTTTTCCACAAGAACACATAGAAGGTTACTTACCCGAAGGGGCAAAAGCCCGCGTCGGAAAGGGATATGTGTATGATATTGCCTTCTCTCCGGACGGCACGAAACTTGCTGTAGCGAGTTCAATAGGTGTTTGGGTCTATGATAAACAGACCGGAAAAACACTGGATTTGCTTACGGGCCACACGGGTCGTGTTTATTCAGTGTGTTTCAGCCCGGATGGAAGCACACTCGCAAGTGGGAGTTCTGATCGCACCATCAAGGTGTGGGATCTTCGGACAGGAGAAACCATAACAACCCTAAGCGAACATACAAGACCCGTTTATTCAGTGTGTTTCAGTCCTGATGGTAGTTTACTTGCGAGTGGGAGTTCCGATCACACCATCAAGTTGTGGAATCTCCAGACAAGTGAAATTAAAACAACCCTAACTGGACATAGCGGCATTGTTTATTCAGTGTGTTTCAGTCCTGATGGCAGCACACTTGCAAGCGGGAGCAGAGATGAATTGATTCGATTTTGGGATGTGAAGACTGGCGAATTGCTGCGAACTATCGCCGGACATACGGAGCGAGTTTCTGGAGTCATGTATTCGCCTGATGGCGAAAAACTGGCGAGTTACGGTTACGATGAAAAAATTGGTGTGTGGGATGCTAACACAGGTGAATACCTAATGTCTCTTGAACCGAACTATGAAAGTATCCCTCCCGATTCAACACGTATCCGCGCAACACTGTTTTCCGCGGACAGTCGAACGCTCATGTCTGGCAGTGATGATGGAATGATTCGCATATGGGATATCAACACGAAGCAGCAAAAATCAACTTTTGGAAAAAATGGGGGTGGATTCTATTCGATGGCCTTCAGCCCTGATAGGTGTACGCTTGCAAGTTACAGTTCTGATAATACTGTCCGTATTTGGGATATTGCAACGGGCGCGCTTCTGCAAACGATCACTGGACATAACACAATGGCGGTTAGGTTTACAACGTATTCGTCCCATGGACGGAGCCTCGCATGTTTGTCAATTACAGGCGATTTTCAACTCTGGGATCCACACACAACTAGGCTCATAGAATCTTTTGAGGTTGGACTCTACAGAATCTCTTGTGCTGCCTATTCTCCGGATAATGTAACATTCGCCTGTGGCAACGAGCAGGGTGATTTGGCTATATTTGATGCGGACACTGGTGCACAAAATCATATCATCAGGGATGCACACACGGATCGCATTACAGCCGTTGATTTCAGTCCTGATGGCAGGACACTCGCAAGCTGCGGTTATGACAACGTCCTTCACTTACGGAGTGTCCACACAGGGATTTTAAAAGATGTATTCGTTGGTCACGAACACAGGGTTCGTGATTTGGCATTCTCTCCATCCGGAGAAATCCTTGCGAGCCTAAGTGGTAATGGCACAATCCGGTTATGGGATGTTAACACCGGTAAAACTATAAAAACCATCGATGCTTTTGCAGATGGGGTTAGCAAGGTAGCCTTCTCTCCTTCCGGAGATGTGCTTGTGAGCTCCGGTACGGTGAGCCCAATTGCGTTTTGGGACGTGAACACCGGCGAACATCTAAAATCTATCATGCCCCAGAACATTACGTATGCTATCGCTTTTTCACCGGATGGACAGACATTAGCGAGTTCACATCAGACGAGAATCAAGCTTTGGGATATAGAGACAGGAGAACTGACGAAAACATTTACGGGCCACACTGATTATATTTACCCCATTGCGTTTTCGCCAGATGGTAAGACGCTCATTAGCGGTAGTTATGATCGCACTATGATTTTTTGGGACATTAATCCATAACGCAAGTTGCCACTTGTTTATTCTCACTGCGAAGCAATAGCACTCCTACGGGGTGAAGGGAGTATCCGAAAAACCGTGTTACAATGCTCAAAAATCCGTTGGTAGCAACTTGGGTTAATCCATAGCAACGTTCGTAAACATTGTTCGATTTGATTGTTTCAAGGGAGTTGACCTTTATGCGTAAAATGAATCCGTTCCGCTTCGTGTTCTTTACATTTTTTGTAGTGTCCTCAATTTTCACGCCAAACGCTTTCTCTGAAGCATATACACGTTGGGGTTTACCGGCAGATGCTAAAGCGCGATTCGGAAAGGGCGGAATATTTGATATTAAGTATTTTCCAGATGGCAATAAAATCGCTGTGGCAACAACCGTTGGCACCTGGATATATGATGTACAAACAGGGGAAGAAATTGATCTACTCCCTGCACATGCTACATACGTTAGATCCGTGGCTTTTAGTCCCGATGGCAACCTATTCGCTACGGGTAATAACGATGGCAGAATCAAGTTATGGGATACACACACTGGTCAGAATGAAGCGACCCTCGTTGGACCTGGCGGCGGTGTGAGTTCAGTTGCGTTTAGTCCTAAAGCACAAATTCTCGCGAGTGGTAGTTTCGACAGGACGATTCAGTTATGGGATGTCCACACTCGCGAACCGCTAAAAACACTCAGGGGACACGAAGGCGGCGTGTACTGCATGGCGTATTCTCCGGATGGTGAGACGATTGCGAGTGGGGCGAGAGATAGTACATTAAGGTTATGGCACGCATCTACTGGCGAACAATTGACAACTATTGTTGTGCCAGATGTTTGGATAAGGACTATAGCGTTTTCCCCGGATGGCAAAATTGTTGCATGTGCAGGAAACACAGGGATGGTATACATTTATGATGTTGCTACAGGGGAACGCCTAAAGACCCTCACTGGTCATGACAGATATATCAATGCTGTTGCCTTCTCGCCCGATGGACGCACACTTGCGAGTGCGAGTCATGATAACACAATCCGGCTTTGGGATATCAACACTGGTGATCTTCTTAAAACACTCAATCATCAAAGCTTCGTTACCACGATCGCCTATTCCGCAGATGGGAAAACACTTGTCAGTGGGAGTTACGACAGCACCGTCCGATTTTGGGATAGCAGCGATTGGAAGCTTCTAAAAACCATCACTGGACACACGTATAGGGTCTATTCAATTGCCTATTCCCCAGATGTCGATAAGCTCGCCTATGGGACCGGCCATAAACTCCAATTGCGGAATTCACACACGGGTGAATTCCTCAAAACCATCACTGGTTATGGTACCCATTTCTTTGCTGTGGCATTCTCTCCGGATGGAAAAACAATCGCAAATGCGGTTAGAAGTACATCAAACGTCCGAAAGGTTCGCTTGTGGGATGTGCAAACCGGTAGGTTTATGGGCAGTTTCGTTGATGGAACGTCTCAGCCCATCTGCATCGACTTTTCGCCGGATGGTGGCACGCTTGCTGCTGGGTACCGCGATGGTAGCATTCGGTTATGGGAGGTTCGCACCGGTGAACGATTACTTATTGGCGATCTACTAAGGACTCTGAGTGAGCATGCACAAGCCGTGAACGCTATCGCGTTTTCATCAGATGGAAGTAGGCTCGCCAGTGGAAGTTCCGACAATACGATTATGCTATGGGATGCCAACAGCGGCAAACGTTTGAAAACGCTTACGGGACATTCAGAACCTGTTTATGACATCGTGTTTTCGCCGGACGGCACGCGTCTTGTCAGCGGTGGAGATGATGACGCCATCCGGGTATGGAATGTGGAGACTGGCGAATTGCGGTTTCCGCCGATTCCGCATTCCGGTAAGGTCACCGCTTTAACATCTTCTGCTTTAGCGTTTTCGCCAGATGGCAGCATCTTTGCAAGCGGAAGTTCCGACGCTGGCGTTTATCTTTGGGACTCACAGACCGGAAAAGCCATACACACCTTTGTTGGCCATGTGTTTAGTGTTTCTGATGTTGCGTTCTCCCCTGATAGTGCAACGCTTGCCAGCAGTAGTATTGATGGCACGGTTCTCTTGTGGGACTTAACGACATTGGTTCCTAATCAGTAGGTGTATCGTTAATTGCCGGCGTTACTATAACATTGTCAAAGGAGGTGCCTTTCATGAATATGCTGAACCAGTTACGCCTGGTGTTCCTTGTATTTTCTGGAATGTATACAATTTTCACGGTAAATACTTTCTCTGAAGAATACACGCGCTGGGGTTTACCGACGGGTGCTAAAACACGATTTGGGAAAGGCAGGATATATGATATCAAGTATTTTCTGGATGGCAACAAAATCGCTGTTGCAACGACAGTTGGCACATGGGTTTATGATGCACAGACAGGCAAAGAAATTGATCTACTATCAGCGCATACTAGATACGTCACATCTGTATCCTTTAGTCCCGATGGCAAGGTATTTGCCACAGGAAGCGGCGATAAAACAGTCATGTTGTGGGATACAGATACCGGAAAACACAAAACAACGCTTATCAAGCACGAGGGTACCGTTACTTCAGTAGCCTTTAGTCCCGATGGCAATATATTAGCGAGCGGTAGTTACGACGGGACGGTTCAGTTATGGGATATACACACCCGTAAACCGCTAAAAACGCTCAGAGGACATGAAGGCAGCGTGGACTGCGTGGCATTTTCACCGGATGGCGAGATAATTGCGACTGGCGCAAGCGATAGGACATTAAGGTTTTGGCATGCATCTACCGGTGAACAACTGACGACTATCTTTGTGCCAGATACAGGGATAGGAACCGTTGCATTTTCGCTGGATGGCAGACTTGTGGCATGTTCAGGAGACCATGGTAAGATATACATCTATGATGTTGCCACAGGAAAACGCTTGAAGACATTCACTGGACATAGCAGAGATATCAATGCTGTTGTCTTCGCCCCGAACGGGCGTACCCTGGCGAGCGCAAGCTATGATGACACAATCCGACTTTGGGATATCAACACAGGTGCTCTTCTTAAAACACTATATCATCAAAATTTCGTTACCACAATCGCCTATTCTCCAGATGGGAACACACTTGTCAGCGGGAGTTGGGATGGCACGGTCCGGTTTTGGAATAGTAGTGATTGGAAGCTTTTAAAAACGATCACTGGACATACGTATAGGGTCCATTCAGTTGCCTATTCACCAGATGGAAACACACTCACATGTGGTGCCGGGGACAAACTCCAATTGTGGGATGTGGAAACTGGTAAACTCCTCAAAACTTTCACTGGCCATCGCACTTATTTCTATGCTGTGGCTTATTCTCCCGACGGGAAAACAATCGCAAGTGGACGTTCTTCGGTATCAGGGAGCAAAATTCGCTTGTGGGATGTCCAAACTGGACGGTTCATGGGAAGTTTCGTGGAGGGTAGATCAAGTGTTATCTCCCTTGCTTATTCTCCAGATGGCGGCATCCTTGCTACCGGGTCCGACAACCGAGATGGTAACATTCGATTATGGGAGGTTCGCACCGGCGAGCAATTGCTTATTGGCGATCTGTTAAAAACGCTTACTGGACATACAAAGTCTGTGAACGCTCTTATGTTTTCTCCAGATGGTAGCAAGTTAGCCAGCGGAAGTTCCGATCATACGATTATGTTGTGGGATTCCAGCACCGGCGAACACTTGAAAACACTCACTGGACACTCAGATTATGTTAATGACCTTGTGTTTTCTCCAGATGGCACGCGTCTTGTCAGTGGTGGAAGAGATGATACTATGCGGGTGTGGGATGTGGAAACTGGCGAATTACGGTTTCCGCCAATTCCGCATTTTGGTGATGTTACTGCTCTCGCGTTTTCACCGGACGGAAGCATTTTGGCGAGTGGCAGCAGCGATGATGCGGTTTATCTTTGGGACTCACAGACCGGAAAAGCCATCCACACCTTTATTGGGCATGTGTCTAATGTCACTGATATTACGTTCTCGCCTGATGGCAAGACGCTTGCGAGCAGTAGTTTTTATGGCATAGTTCTGTTGTGGGATCTAACGACGTTGGCTCCTAATCGGTAACGTGCGATGTCTGAGTTTTTCCAAAAATCTCGCCTAAAGTGCATCCGTGAATGTGTATATGTGAACATTTGTTGTTTTCACGACGGCACACGGAGCGTGCCTACTACTTTAACGCTGAGGGGAGGGTGCCTATGAAAATGATTGACTTTTCTACTTCCTTTCTACTTGTTGTTGTCTCTATACTACTTCTTTCGGATGTTTCTGCAGCAGATTCAACACAATGGAAATTGCCTGATGGGGCTCTCGCTCGTCTTGGGAAAGGTGGGATATACGATGTTGGATATTTTCGAGATGGCAGTTGGTTTGCTGTTGCGAGTTCCATCGGTATCTGGATCTATGACGCGCATACTGGCGAAGAAATTGCCCTATTGAATGAACAGAAGGACAGTATCTTTTGCATAGCATTTGCGCCGGATGGAACCGTGTTTGCGAGTGGTGGCGATGCGGGTAGAATCTTTTTGTGGGACGCACACACTGGTCAACATAAGCGCGCTTTGACAGGGCACACGAACGGGGTTACTTCTCTCGCTTTTAGTCCAGATGGTAAGACACTGGCAAGCGTGAGTTACGATACCACGGTTCGTCTGTGGGATGTCCAGAGTGGTGAACTTTTGAAAACCCTGACAGGTCATACAGGATATATCCACTGCGTCACTTTCAGTCCAGACGGTAATATACTCGCAAGTGGTGGTGGTGCTATGGACGAGAAGCTTCTTTTGTGGGATGCCCACACAGGTGAACTTCTACGGACTGTCACAGAAAGTATTGGTATGATCAACAGTCTCGCCTACTCCGCAGATGGCAAAATGCTTGCGAGTGGGAGCGACGATGAGACAGTCCGAGTATGGGACACACACACCGCGGAATTGCTTCACACGCTTAGAGGGCATACATGGTTTGTGGCATCAGTGGCGTTCAGCAACGATGGACAAACACTTGTCAGTGGCAGTGAGGATGGTAGTATCTTTGTGTGGAACCCACAGACGGGTGAACTCGTGAATGCCCTCATGGACCACCCAGAAAGAGTCCACTCTGTAGCGTATTCGCCGGATGGACAGACACTCGTTAGTGTCGGAAGGAGCGAGATTTGCCTCTGGGATGTACGGACCGGTGAGCTGCTGAAGATGCTTACAGGGTACAGAGGGTTTCCCGGAAATGTGGCATACGCATCGGATGGGGACAGATTGGCAAGTGCTGCAAGCGAGGGTATCCAAATGTGGGATCTGAACACAATGCAGCACCTGCAAACCTTCATACCTGACAAAGCTTCCCATAAAGAGAATCTTGTCTATTCTGTAGCGTTTGCACCTAATGGGGTAACGGTCGCCAGTGGCGGTCGAGGCGGCATCCATTTATGGGATGCGCGTTCGGGTTTACATCTGAGAAGTTGGTGGGGAGCGGGGCATCCGCGCGGACATCCGCGCGCGCACGTAAAATATTCGCCCGATGGTGGCACGCTCGCAATCGCGAGGAGAAATAACACAATCTTTTTAGCTGACGTGAGAACAGGAGAAATAAAGCAGTCCCTTGTAGTGGGTGCCGTTGCCAATAAAGTTAGCACTGAAATTACGGCTATTGCGTATTCGCCAGATGGTCATCTTATCGCTGGCGGTAGTAACGATAACAGGGTGTATCTATGGAATGTGGAAACGGGTCGGTTGGCACGCATTCTCGTCGGACATACAGATCGTATCCTTTCAGTAACGTTTTCACCAGATGGAGCAACGATTGTCAGCGGTAGTTGGAGGAATGGAACGATTCGTTTGTGGGATCCGTACACAGGACAACTCTTAAGAACCTTGCCATCGGATACAAGCCGGATTTATGCCTTAGCGTATTCACCGGATGGAAAAATTCTTGCGAGCACGTATTCTCACGGAACCGTTGGGTTGTGGAACCCACACACAGGCGAACTTCTGAGGACTCTCTCGGGGCATACCTCTTCAGTCAATGGAATTGCCTATTCCCCAGATGGCAAGGTGCTTGTGAGCAGCAGTTATGATGGGACAGTTCTGTTGTGGGACCTAACAGCATTAGCTTTTAATCAGTAACGCGTTCTGTTTCCATTTTTTCACGACTATTTAGTTTTCGGTTCCGATTTGGGTTTTCGTTTACAGATGTTAACGTTCTTTCGCAATATCGCGAGCCCAGCTCGCTCCTACAGAAGAATATCGCGAGCCCAGCTCGCTCCTACAGAAGAGAACATACATAGGTATATAAAGTGAATATATAAAACTAAATGACCCTGCATTTTTTTACAAAACCTTGTTATCACGTGGGAGATGTGGTATACTTCCCTTTAGTTAAACTGATATCCAATGAACTAAATTCATCCTGTTAGTCCGGACGGAGACGTGCCTACTGTGAGTTAGTGCTTATCTTGGTCTGGGTTGCTTTTTCTGCGCAAACTTGTCAAACTTCTCCCTAAAATCGAGACTTTTTTATGAAAACAGTGCTTTCTCTTTTCGTGCTCCTTGCTGCTTCTGCACTATATCTCTCAAACGTGTTCGCGCAAGCAGATATGCAAGTACACTTGCCGGAAGGTGCTAAGGCTCGCATCGGAAAAGGCGGGGTTTATGAACTTGCTTACGCCCCGGACGGCACGCGGCTTGCTGCGGCGAGTGCGATCGGCATCTGGATCTATGATGCGCGAACAGGTGAAGCCCTCAGACTGCTCACGGGCCACACGTACTATGTTAGGTGCGTTGCCTTCAGTCCCGATGGTAGGACGCTTGCGAGTGGCAGTTACGACGATACAATCCGTCTGTGGGATGCTGGGACGGGCGAACCGAAGGCAGTGCTTACAGGACATACGGATATTGTCTATTCGATAGCCTTCAGTTCCGATGGGCAAACACTCGCCAGTGGGGGCAGAGACGAATTCATTAAGTTTTGGGATGTCCGGACGGGTGAACTGCTGCGAACCATCGCGGGGCACGCGGGTGGGATCTATACGGTGGTATATGCGCCTGATGGCGAAACACTTGCCAGTTATGGCGCGGATAGAAGCATTCATGTCTGGGATGCGAAAACCGGTGAATTCCTGAGAGCTCTGGAGCCAGCGTTTGAAGATACCGGATTGGAACCGGATCGTATCCATTCTATAGCGTATTCACCAGACAACCAGAGACTTGCGAGTGGGAACAGTGACGGCACGATTCAGGTCTGGGATACCCGTACGGGGGAACTCAAATCAACGCTGATAACACACGCAAGTGACGTTACATCGGTAACGTTTAGTCCTGATGGACAGATACTCGCTGGTGCCGCGTATCTTGAGGAGGGTAGCACTATTGAGTTCTGGAGCGTTGCCACCGGTGAACGCTTAAAAAGCCTCACTGGACATACGGATAGGATTACATCTTTAGTGTTCTCTAAGGATGGTGGAATGTTTGCGAGCGCGAGTGATGATGAGACAATCCGTTTTTGGAATCCTGCTACTGGAACGTCTTTGCGCACCCTCACTGGACACCATAAGCAACGGGTCATGCACGTGATGTATGCATCGCACGGTCGTATACTCGCCTGCTCGCGTGTGGACGGCATTCGGTTGTGGGAGCCATACAAAGGTAGGCTCATAAAAACCGTGGATTTCAGAAAAAGAATTTTCTCTACTGCCTATTCTCCAGATAATGTGACGTTTGCCTGTGAAACTTCTGGAGATAATAGTCTGTGGTTGCTGGATGCAAACACCGATGAACGCAATGAAACGCCCTTGATTGGGCACACCGAGGGCATTTCATCATTAGATTTTAATCGCGATGGTAGCATACTCGCAAGTGGCAGTTACGACATGACAATCTGTCTGTGGGATGTAGACACAGGTAAGTTGCGTAAAACTCTTAAGGGTCATACAGATAGTGTTCAACACGTAGCGTTTTCACCGACAGGACTTATCCTTGCGAGCGCGAGTGATGATGGCACAATCCGACTTTGGGACATCAATACTGGCGACGTTATCAAAATCCTTGATGGTCACGCAGACAGGATTAGGCATGTGGCGTTTTCACCGACAGGACTTATCCTTGTGAGCACCGAGGGTGATGGTACAATCCGACTTTGGGACATCAAGACAGGTGAACCTCTAAAAACGATTACGCCAGCGTCAGGTGCGTTTTTTACAGCATATTCACCAGATGGCAACACGCTTGTCAGTACAGATCGGAAAGTTATCCATCTTTGGAATGCCTATTCGGGTGAACTCCTGCGAACGCTCACGGGACATATAGGTTATATCTATTCCCTTGTGTATTCGCCAGATGGTCAAACACTTACGAGTGGCGGTAGCGATGGTACAATGCTTCTTTGGGAGATAACACCGTAAACGCTGATTAGTTTTCAGTTAAGAGAGTTTATCCTGTAAATCCTATAATCCTGAAAATCTTGATTCTGACAAGCAAAGATGCACAACCTAACAGGTTATGCTACAAAACTGTCCTGAATATTGAGGTCCTCTACCTATGAAATGTCCCCTTATGAGAATAACGCGTTTGTTGGGCATTGCGTTGCTGTTAATTTCTGTGCTGTTTTTAAGTTTACAGTCAAACGCTTTCGCTGAGGCGTATATGCACTGGGGTTTACCACCAGGTGCGAAAGTCCGACTTGGGAAAGGTACGGTAAATGCCGTAAAATATTTCCCAGATGGCAACAAGCTCGCTGTAGCAACCGCCATAGGCATCTGGATTTATGAAGCACATACCGGCGAGGAACTCGACCTGCTCACGGGGCATACAGGTGAGGTCTATTCGGTGGACTTTAGTTCCGATGGAAAAACGTTTGCCACTGGGAGTGGCGATAACACGGTTCTGTTATGGGACGCACAGACGGGTGAACAGAAAGCTGCTCTCATCTGGCACGCAGATACTGTGTCTTCGGTCGCGTTTAGCCCTAATAGCGAAGTGCTTGCGAGTGCAAGCCATGACAATACGATCCAACTATGGGATATGCGCACCAACGAACCACAGAAAACGCTTTGGGGACACGGCGGATCCGTTTATTGCGTGGCATATTCTCCAGATGGTGAGCGGCTTGCGAGTGGTGCTGCAGATGGTACGATCCAGTTATGGGAGGCATCTACCGGCGAATCTTTGAAAACTATTGTTTTACAGGACACTCGGATCGAAACTATTGCATTTTCTCCGGATAGTCGTGTCCTCGCGAGTGGCGGAAATGATGACACGGTTTATCTCTGGGATGTTCGTACGGGAGAACGTTTGCGAACCCTAACAGTACATCGTCGTTACGTCAATTCTGTTGTTTTCTCGCCTGACGGGAAGACACTCGCGAGCACAAGTCATGACTGGTACTCTCATCGTGGTGGGACACTCCACCTTTGGGACGTAAATACTGGTACCGTCTTGAAAACACTTACCCATCAAAGGCGCGTTGGCACTGCCGCCTATTCTCCGGATGGTGGGACCTTGGTCAGCGAGAGTTACGACGGGACCCTCCGGTTCTGGAAGAGTCGTACCGGGAAACTCTCAAAAACTATCACCGGACATACGCCCAGAGTGCTTTCTATAGCGTATTCACCAGATGGCAACATACTCGCTTGTGCTGTTGAAGATAAGCTTGAGTTGTGGGCACCACGGACTGCGGAACGTCTTAAAACTGTTGCTGTTCCGAATATGGATTTTGATTCAGTTCTATATCTCGCGGACGGACAGACAATCGCCAGTACGGGTGGACTAAACTTCTTCGGTGGCAAAGCTCGCTTGTGGGATGTAGAAACCGGCAGATTTATGGGAAGTTTCGCAGGACATATACGCCACATCACTTCTTTAGCCCTTTCGTCGGATGGTAGCATACTTGCGAGTGGCGGTCATGATGGTCCTATCCGGTTGTGGGAGGTCCGCACCGGTGAACAATTACTCGTTGGAGATTTATTAGCGACCTTCGTTGGGCATACGAGGTATGCTGGATCGCTCGCGTTTTCGCCGGATGGTAACACGCTTGCCAGTGGCAGCTATGACAAGACGATCCGTCTCTGGGATCTCCGCACGGGCACCCACTTGAAAACGATCACGGAACACACTGGCTCGGTCTACGATCTGCTATTTTCGCCCGATAGCACCATGCTTATCAGTGGAAGTAGCGATAGGACGATTCGCGTGTGGGATGTGAGCACTGGCGAACAACTATCCGACCCAATACAGCATACTCGAACCGTAACGTCCCTCGTATATTCTCCCGACAAGCGTGTGCTCGCCAGTGGGAATGGCAACGGTCAGATTTATCTCCGGGACGCGCAGACGGGAGAAGATTTGCATATTTTCATCGGACATACGTCGGATGTTAGATGTATTGCGTATTCGCCAGATGGCAAGGTGCTTGCCAGTGGAAGTTATGATGGTACAGTTTTGTTGTGGGATCTAACAACATTGTCGTTTCGTTAGTAAGGAGTTCTATTTCCATGTTACTCAAACGTGACAAAGCACTATTTTATAGTAAAGTTTAGAATTAATAGGACACTCTCAAACAATTCTTAATGCTCTCATTGTCCTTGAAAGTGCCACAGGAAACCAACAGGTTATGCTACAAAAAGAGTGCCACAAACTAAATGAAGATTAATTTATTAATTCGGTAATTTATTGGTGAAGCCCGGTTCGGTTAGGAAACCGAACCTACCGGGCCTGAGGAAGATATAGAATTACCGATTTATTTTCTTAAACTTCATAAAGTTTGTGTTACAAAGATGTAGGATTAATTGTGAGTTCCACTATAAATGGAGGGTATCCACCTATGAAAGCAGCACTTTCTTTTAGCATCATTTTCATTTTATTCTTTACGACGGGTTGTATAGAATTTACGGATATCTTTGACGCTATTAACGCTGCATCGCTTACGAGGAGACAGCAGAGTGCTAAAAAACTCCCTGCGGTGAAGATAGATGAACCACCAATAATTGATGGTCAACTCAACGATGCTGCTTGGCAAAATGCGCCGCAAGGGACAGACTTCACCGACAGAAGTGCTGGTGGTGCCCCTGCTGAAGATCAATCTACCATCATGATGGTTTATACGGATGAAGCTATTTATTTTGCCGGTTATTTTTTCGATAGCGAACCCGGTGGCATTGTCGCGCGTCAGGTTGAGGACCAGATCCGACCTTTCGGTGAAGACTGGATATCCTTTACGATTGATCCTTTTCACACGCATCAATTCGGAGACCGCACTTTCTTTATGGTGAACCCGCTCGGTAGCAAATTTGTGAGTCATCCGCCACCCTTTGCAGATCCGGCTGAAATATCTGATATGTGGGAAGCCGCGGCGAGCATCGTTGATGACGGCTGGATTGTCGAGATGGAAATCCCATGGAAAATGCTAAATTACCCAGAAACAACTGAGCCGATTGATATCGGGATTAACGTCGACCGAGGGCACCATAGAACAGGTGCGAATACATGGTGGTCGAAAGTAGGTTTCGTTGAAGATGACAGAGCCGATGGACATTGGATCGGTGTATTACCACCGCCAAAACTGCCCATTTTGCAAGATGATTAATAGATGGAGGTTGATAAGGAAAATAGACTATGAAAAGCATTTTTGTGCTCACGGTTCCGGTAATTCTCATGCTCCTACCGTGGCTGTCTGTGAGTTTTGCTCAACATTACATCCCAGGCTATCTTCCTGAAGGTGCTATTGCGCGATTTGGGAAAGGTTATCCCTTTAATTTTGAATACTCTTCAGATGGAACGAAACTTGCTGTCGCGAGTACAATCGGTATCTGGATCTACGATACCCGGGCGGGTGGTCAAGAACTCGACCTGCTCACAGGGCATACACACTATGTCAGTCGTGTCATTTTTAGTCCTGATAATAAGACGCTTGCGAGTATATGTCGTTGGGAGGACCATACTGTTCGTTTATGGGATGGTGTCACGGGTGCCCCCAAGGCGATACTTGTAGGACACACGGATGAGATTAATACTATCGTTTTCAGTCCAGATGGGAAAACGCTTGCGAGTGCGACTGGGAACATCCGTTTATGGGATGGTGTCACGGGTGAATCAAAAGCGACACTCACAGATCATAGGGGTTCGGTTAAAGTGTTAGCGTTCAGTCCTGATAGCAGTCGTCTTGCGAGTGGCGGTGCCGACGAGGTCATCCGCCTTTGGGATGT
>PYJC01000016.1:20935-21180 GCA_003635255.1 Candidatus Poribacteria bacterium
CCAGTCAAGGTCTGGATGGCAACGTTTGTCTTTGGAACGCTCAGACGGGAGAATTTCTGCATCTCCTTAGCGATCAGACAAAAGAGGTTGCTTCCATCAACTTTTCAAAAGATGGTGAAACGCTTGCGACTGCAAATTACGATGGAACAATCGAATTTTGGCACGTACACACTGGAGAGCCTCTGAAAACCGTCAATGTGAGTACAAAACCGTATAGTCTGTATAGTATGTCCTACCCCCCGGAT
>PYJC01000016.1:21200-29280 GCA_003635255.1 Candidatus Poribacteria bacterium
AGCGGAAGTGTGGGTGACATGAGGTATTCTCCGGATGGGCAGATACTTGCGGCTTCTTGTGCATTTGGGTTGCTTTTTTGGGATGTGGACACTGGACACCTGTTGCAAAAGATCACTGGTTACTCGGATGTGGTTCAGTCCGTGATCTACTCGCCAGATGGACGCACCTTGGTGAGTTTGGACGATGTTCTCCGTTTTTGGGATATTGAGACCCAAAAACTCCTGCGAACCCTCACGCCTAAAAGTTCGGTGCGTTCCATCGCGTATTCTCCCGACGGACAGACGCTTGCGTGCGGAACCCGCGACAATACGATCCTGTTATGGAACGTCAGCAGATGGCAGCACATAACAACGCTTGAAGGGCACACGAATGGTGTCTCATCGGTCGTCTTCAGTCCCGATGGGCAAACACTGGCAAGCGGCAGTTGGAGTCGGTATAATTCAATCTGTCTATGGGATGTCCACACCGGCGAGCTTTTAAAAACATTTGTGGAGGAGACCTCCGGTATTCTCACGCTTGTTTTCTCGCCGGATGGAAAGATGCTCGCGAGTGGTGGCGACGATGGAGCCATTCGCTTTTGGAGTATTGCTAACGGTGAACTTCTAAAAACTGTTGAGACTGAGGCGGATACGATTGATTCTGTGGCATATTCACCAGATGGAAAAACGCTGGTAAGTACGGACAACCATGGGGATAACGCTATCCGTTTCTGGGATGTGGATACCGGTAAACTTCTAAAAACTATCGCCACAGAGACGGGGGCATACCGTGTCGTATATTCTCCAGATGGTCGCACACTTGCCAGCGGTGGTTCAGGTGAGGTCTCTGTGTGGGACGCTGCGACTGGCAAACGCTTGAAAACCTTTACTGGGCATATAGAAGATGGTGTGAATTCTGTAGCGTTTTCACCAGACGGAAAGACGCTTGTGAGTGGAGGGCGAGATAGCACTGTAATTTTATGGGACTTAACACAATGAAAATTCTGAATCTATTATTGATAATTTTACCGCTGATTTCTGGACTCTGTTTATTATCAAATGCCTTTGCGCAAACGAATGCGCTGTGGGGGTTGCCCCCTGGTGCCACAAATCGTATTGGGAAAGGCAGAGTCAATGAGATAAAGTATTTTCCGGACGGCACGAAGCTCGCCGTTGCAAGCACTATAGGCATCTGGATCTACGACGTGCAGACGGGTGAACCCCTCGACCTGCTCACAGGGCATACGGGACCTGTCAATTCGATAGCGTTTAGTCCTGATGGCGCAACGTTTGCGACCGCCAGTGATGATAACACTGCTTGGGTGTGGGATGCGAACACAGGTGAGCACAAAGCAAGCATTGTAGGGCATAGGGATGATGTTAATGCAGTAGCCTTCAGTCCAGACGGTCAGCTCCTTGCCACTGGGAGTGATGACGATACTGTGGGTCTTTGGGATCTCAACACAGGAGAATGGAAAACAAGGCTTGAGGGACATACGGATCATGTTTATTCGGTAGCGTTTTCCCCGGATGGTGAAGTGCTTGTGAGCAGTGCCGCTTGGAAGGATGCCGACATTCGGTTTTGGAATCCGAGGACTGCGAAACCCTTAGACATCTCCATTGGGGATACGGATTGGGTAGAACATATTGTGTACGCACCCGATGGCAGTATGCTCGTCAGTGGAGATACGGATAAAACCCTCCGTTTTTGGGATCTCGGGACCGGCAAACTTTTGAGAGCATTAGATAGTGAGGGTGAAATCAACGCTGTGGTGTTTGCCCCGGATGGCAAAACGGTTGCCAGCGCGTGCAGTTATTATCTTGTCAGTTTTTGGGATGCTGTCACTGGTGAACTCCTGAAGACGCTTGAGCATGACGCTCCGGTCATCTCTGTAGCGTATTCGCCGGATGGAAAGACTGTCGCCAGTGCAAGTGAAGATGGTAAGATTCAGTTTTGGGATATTGCCAGCAGCAACCGCTTAAAAACCGTTACAGGGCACGCCTTCCACGTCTTTTCGCTCGCATATTCCCCGGATGGTAACACGCTTGTGAGTGGGAACATATCTAAAATCGACTTCTGGCATCTGGCAACTGGGGAACACCTGAGAGCCATCAGCGTTCAACCGGAACACTTCCGCTCGGAAAACGTCCATTCGGTAGCGTACTCCCCGGATGGCAGCATCGTCGCCAGTGGCAATTCTGATAAAGCACGCCTATGGGATGTGGAAACAGGACGGTTTCTCGGAACCTTTTCTGGACATAAAGGTATGATTTCTTCCGTTGCCTTTTCACCTGATGGTAGGATGTTGGCAAGCGGTAGTCACGATAATACAGTCCGCTTGTGGGAGATCCGGGTTGGTGAACTGTACCTCATCGGTGATTTGTTGCAAGTCCTTGCGGGACACACGGAAGATATCGCTTCTGTGGCGTTCTCACCGGATGGTAACACGCTGGCAAGTGGGAGTCACGATAACACAATCCGTTTGTGGGATGTTCAGACTGGAGATCTCTTAGAGACGCTTGTCGGTCACACGAGCAAGGTTTATACTGTGGTGTATTCGCCGGATGGTAGCACAATAGCGAGTGGGAGTTGGGATGGCACAGTCTGCTTGTGGGACAGCCAGACGGGTGAATTGCTGCAAACCCTCAGAGGACATACACGGAATATTGCTGCTGTAGCATTCTCACCGGATGGCAGCACACTCGCTTGTGGAGACGATGACACGATTCATCTCTGGGACGTGCAGACCGGAACACGCCTGCACTCGCTTACGGGACACACGGATTTGGTGGACAGTCTCATGTTCTCACCTGATGGCAAACAACTTGCGAGCGGCAGTCGTGACGGTTCGATCCTCTTGTGGGACCTCACAAAGTTGGTTGCTGATCGGTAGAGGCGTGTCATCTTAAATTCACACCATAACCAACGGTCCGTGTTAATTGGTTAGAGAATTTTGGATATTCCCTTTTTATTTTTTTAAACTTTTTTCTCTAAAAATCCCCTCTTTAAAATTAAAACCTATTATAAATCCGTTATGCACAACTTATGCCCAACAATTTACCTACCTTCAATGATTTAACAGATACAGAACTCATTCAGTTGGTGCAAAACCGGAATGAGGCAGCATTTACCGAGTTAATGTTCCGTTATACGCCACGGATTTGGAGTATTATTGTCAGAAATTCGAGACAACGTCAAGATGCTGAAGAAATTCATAACGATGTCTGGTTGGCTGTGTGGCAAAACATCAAAGGGCTCCAGAAAGTGGATAGTTTTGGTGAATGGCTGCAGCGTATTGCTTATAATGCGTGTAAGCGGTACTACACCTCTGGGAATCGATCGCGGCATGAAATTCCGCATACATACGCAGTGTTGGTTGAACATATTGACCAAAATGCTACGACACGGTATCGAGAAACGCAATTAATTGCTGAGGCAAAAGAAGTTGTGCACCACCTCCCACAAAAAGTCCGCTCTGTAGCGGAATTGTACTATTTAGAATCGTGGAATATCAAAGAAATCGCCGAGGCGTTAGATCTACCTATAGGCACGGTTAAGACAAAATTAAGAGAAATACGCGCACTCCTACGCGAGGAATTTGATGTTGAACCTAAAGAAGGAGTAAACATAATGCAAGATCGAAGACCAGCACGGTTTAACGCTGTTCCAAATGATCTTACTGGGAACACATGGGCATTACCGAAAGACGCGATTGTTAGATTTGGAAAAGGACTCATGAACCCGTGGGAGATCAAACTTTCCCCCGATGGCACATATTTCGCTATGGCAACTGGCGTGGGGCTGTGGTGGTATGATGTATCTTCAATGCTACCGATTTCGTTATGGGAAACCGAACGCGGACTGATTGATTCTATTGACTTTTCTCATGATGGTAAATGGATTGTTATAATCAACTCAGATGCAATTATTAAGGTATTGGACGTTCAAACCGCAGCGTGTATTTATCAAATGGATGGATATGGTTCAAGGATCGCCATATCATCAAACAGCAAGTGGATTGCAACCTCAGATGGGCAGGGGATCGTTAAGGTATTTGATGTTCGCAACGGCGAATTTTTAGCACAGATGGATCGTGGGAAACACGAGTGGAAAGCAAACGATATTTCCGGACTCCAATTTTCGCCAGATGGCAAATTGCTTGCCGCTTGCGCCGGGAATCCGCCGCTTTATTCAAATCACGAGGACAATTACGATCAACTTTTGAATCCTGACACAGAAGGCTATCAAATTTATGTCTGGGACCCAGAAACGGGTGAAGCAATTATCAAATTCGCAGGGAGTGAGCTTGCCTTTTCTCAAGACAGTCATCTATTGGCAGGCGCATCTCCTGACGAAACAGTTTGTGATGCTGATCGTGTTGACCGTTGCGTTTCGGTGTGGGATATAACATCAAGGGAACGCATCGCTCACTTCACAGATCATACCGATTGGTTAAGAGCAGATGCTATTGCTTTTTCACCGTGTGGGCAATTTATTGCATCAAGTGACGGAACGCTCCGGGTGTGGGATATTACGACAGGTTCGCAAAAAATGGCTTATCCTGATTTTGAGGATCCCTTCTACTCAAAGGAGGGAAAGCTATTCGCTTTAGCGTTTTCTAATACGACGGAAGTGTGGAATGTAGAGAACAGCGGAAAAATCCTTGAGATATCTAACCGTATTGGCGGTATCGGTTTTACGAAGTCTTTAGCCACTGCTTACGTCCAAGGACAATTGCAGCCATTCACCGAAAAAAATTCCGACACCGAGGCTAATGGGAGTATACCTGTATACGCAATACCGCGCGAACATCGTTTCCCATGGCCCGATCCGAAAGGAATTTGGGTAGATAACCAGACTTTGGCAAGTAAGACCCACGGCGAAGGAATATTGTTATGGGATGTCGCTAAGAAAGGAATGCAGGGTAATTTATTCAAGAATGAATGGGTTGGTTCTTTTGCTGTTTTGCCTAATGGCAGAATTCTCGCATCTTGTGCTTCAGAAGAAGGTAGCGTGTGGGAAATCAAACAGCCTGACAATTCCATTGCAGAATTCACTGTCCCTGAGGAACCATCACAATGGGCGCGGGATGCGGTGTTTGCTCCTACAGGTGATCAAATTGCAGTCGGAAGTCGGAAAGGTACAATCTATGTGTGGAATTTTGAAGAACCGGAGCATCCGATACAACTGACGGGGCATACAGATCATACGTGGGCATTGGCGTTTTCGCCAGACGGGAAACGACTGGTAAGTGGCGCAGATGACAATACAGCTCGGGTGTGGGATATTGAGTTAGGCGAAGAAATTGCTATATTGTCTATAGGTGAGCCGTGTACGCCAATGGGATTTGCTTTTTCACCGTGTGGCGCCCTGATTGTAGGGGGCTTGAATAACGAAATCCGGTTTTGGTGTGCTAAGCAATTGACAACGATTCGTATAATCACGAAGCCGGATAACCATCGAAGGCCATACGCGCTCGCGTTTTCACCGTGTGGAAAGTATCTCGCATCAGGAACTTGGTGGCAAGAGGGGATGGAGAAGATGGCTATCCGGATTTGGGACGTTGCGACAAATGAGAATATTCATACCTTCTGCGGACATAACTCGGATGTGCAATCACTCTCATTTTCGCCAGATGGCACGCATTTGGCAAGTAGTGGTTTCGATGGCACTATCTTGGTCTGGAATTTGAAGCCATTCATTGATTCTTAAACAGATTTATTCAGTAACCTCTTGAATCCCGTAAGGTTTATTTGCTTGGGTGTTTCTTTAGGTATCTCTGTAGAAGAACTAAGTATTATATACCATTGGCGAGGTTTCAAACCTCGCCTGCAATGGGTGTGCGTAAGCCTTAAAGAGGATTATGATTATGTCAAACGTTTCGGATGAAAGATTGGTAATTGCTGCTGTCAAAGGGGACAACCATGCTATAGAAGAACTGAAAGAACGGGCATTATCCCGAATACGCACCACTCTCGGACAGAGACTAACTTTTGAAGTAGATACCAAACACCTTGAAGGTCTTGAACACCAAATAGTTGAAGAGGTATTCAATAATCTACATCAGTATACGTTCAGATCACTATTTCTATCATGGGTCCACCGCATTACCTTTAATGTAGCGATTACGGAAAACCGAAAACATAATAACGTGGTGGCAACCGATGTCGTGAAAAGTGATACTGGTGTTAAAGACCCACCGCAAACAGAAGTGTCTATTGACTATGAAGCTATTGACTATGAAATTCGTTCGCTTGTGAATTTGCTTAACCGATCGCCTTACATCCAAACAACCTCCTCTTGTAGCGGACATCCGGATCAGGAGAAATGGCAACAGCGTCGGTGGGATCAGCGTGGTGGCTGGATTGATATCAAACCGGTCGGGGACCCGCGCGCGGCATTCAATTTTCTTGTCAATCTGCTAATATGTTTGGATAATACTTGCGCCCTGGAAACAGAGGGTAGTTCATGCGCCGATACTATTCGGCAACGCTACCGGCGGGTGGATGCTGACACGCTGTTTCAATCGGGCGGTCCCATTGCTTTCATGGGTGTATCCTTAAGCTTTTTCGCCTGTCATCCGGAAGAAAAGCATCGTTTAGGAATATGGAAACAGTTCACTGTTTCCATAAGAGAGTTGATGCCGGATTGCCATGAACTCTCTGCCGAAGTTGACACTTCAGACAGTGCTGCAAAGCGTTTGCATCAAATGTTGCATCGTCTGTCTTTCATGTATAGTGCGGAACTTGTGAGAAACGGTGCGGGGTATCCAGGCATAGACTTGTACACAATAGCAGATCTAAACTTATTGAAGCGGTTTTCAGCGGTGGCGAATCGACTGCAGGAATCCCTTGATAAAGCAGGATATATAGGATCTCACGACACAGAAGATGATACGCTATTTACTGCGGAGTGGTTCTTTGATTTGCGACCGTTTCTAAATCAGGAATTGCTGCCGCTGCCGCATCTGTTAACTCCGAAGTGGGAACCACGCACGCGCGAAGATCATCTAAAAATTTGGAAATTGCTTGAATTAGCGGTTGAGGAACAACTTGCGTTAAAGAAGGAGATATTTTGATGGAAAACAGACAATCTCTAATTCAGGCACCAGTTAGTGCTAATGGAGACGATGTAACTACCTGGGCACTTCCAGAAGGTGCCGTTGCCCGTTTAGGGCGCGGACGTGAACCGAGTATGGTTTTCTCACCAGATGGGAAGCATCTCGCCATCGGCAATTCATTAGGACTCTGGTTGTATGATTTAGCAACACTGTCCCCCATTGCGCTCTGGGAGACGGCGCGCGGTATGGTCGGACAAGTCGCCTTTTCACCTAACGAAAAATGGATTGCCTCCAGCAATTCAGACCAAATTTTAAAAGTATTGGACATCCAGAACGGTACGTGCTTAGCAGAAGTAAAAACAGATGATTATATTTCAGGACTAACCTTTTCATATAATAATCAATATCTTGCAGCTGCTTATGCAAGGTCTGCTATCGTTGAAGTCTGGCACGCGGAAACCTGCAAATCGGTTGCCCAATTCACCGCAGACACTGAAAAAGCAGGTTTCTACCGTCCTATCACCTTTTCAACGGATACGCGCCTGATAGCATCCACAAGTGCCTCCGACACAACTGACGATGCGGAGGTAATAGTAGTGTGGGATATAGAAAAGGGTCAGCAAATCGCCTCCCTCACGGCACACGCCTATTGGATATCGACGCTCTATTTCTCACCCTGTGGACAGTTTCTTGCATCTGGTGGCGAAGATGGTACTGTGTTCGTTTGGGATGTTAGCACTTGGCAACAGGTGCAGGCATATACCGATTTTGGTGACGTGTATCGGATTATTCCCTCCTATTCACTTGACGGAATCCTCCGCGCAGCGATAGTCAATTATGACGAGACCGGTCCCGCCACAATCTCTGTTTGTAATCTCGAAAGCGGAGAACAACTTTATACGGATAAATTTTGGGGTAATACCGTACAATTTTCCGATGCCGATGATTGGGGCAACACTGTCGTATTTTCAAACGGTTCGCAACTTGCTTATGAAAGCAGACATGAATTCGTCAACGTATGGACACCTGAATACCCATAT